>NZ_JACJEP010000003.1:0-273117 GCF_014164135.1 Pseudoalteromonas sp. SG45-1 | reverse complement strand
TACCAAGCGCACAGGGCGTGCATCTGTGAAAGTGTTATGGCAAGGATGGCTTAAGTTACAAGCCATCCTGGAAGGCTACGATTTAGCAAAATCTCTTGAGTCAGACTTGTGATCAAGAGACAGCTTGTTAGCGGCATTTTTTATATAATACTGATTAGTATAATTATACTTTATATAGAAGCTGATTTTCTCGCCACTTTATAATTCTAGAGTACTTAACACAACCTTTACTTATGGTGAGTAAGTAAAACCTCTATTTATTTAATAGAGGTTTTAAGTAATGCCCAGTATGTGAACGCTCACATTCGGCTACTTCTTCAGGCGTGCCTGCAATGAGTATTTCACCACCGCCAGCTCCGCCTTCAGGTCCTAAATCAATAACCCAATCTGCTGTTTTAATAACATCGAGGTTGTGCTCAATAACCACAATGGTGTTACCGTGATCGCGCAGGCGATGTAATACAACAAGCAGTTGTTCAATGTCGGCAAAATGTAGGCCGGTTGTTGGTTCATCTAATATGTAGAGCGTTTTACCTGTATCACGCTTTGATAGCTCGCGCGCTAATTTTACACGTTGCGCTTCACCACCTGAAAGCGTGGTAGCGGCTTGACCTAAGCGGACGTACGATAAACCAACGTCCATTAAGGTTTTAAGCTTACGGGCAATAGCCGGTATTTTGTCAAAATACTCATGCGCGTCTTCAACAGTCATCTCAAGTACTTGGTGTATGTTTTTACCTTTGTATTGTACTTCGAGCGTTTCACGGTTATAGCGTTTGCTCTTACACACATCACACGGTACATACACATCAGGTAAAAAGTGCATTTCAACTTTAATTAAGCCGTCACCTTGGCACGCTTCACAGCGTCCGCCTTTAACGTTAAAGCTAAAGCGACCTACTTTGTAGCCACGTGAGCGCGCTTCTTGTGTACCTGCAAATAATTCACGAATGCCGGTAAATATACCTGTGTAGGTTGCCGGATTTGAACGAGGAGTACGACCAATTGGGCTTTGATCAATATCGATCACTTTATCAAAATGATCTAAACCGCTAATTGATTTATACGGTGCCGCTTCGGCAGTGGTTGCGCCATTTAGCTCTGTATGAGCGAGTTTAAATAAAGTATCGTTTATTAACGTTGATTTACCCGAGCCCGATACACCTGTCACACAGGTCATTAAACCAAATGGGATTTTTAAATCCACATTTTTAAGGTTATTACCCGTTGCGCCAAATAGCTCTAGCCATTTGTCGTTCGTTGGGTGACGCTCTTTTGGTATTTCTATTTTACGTACGCCTGATAAAAATTGGCCCGTAACAGACTCTTTGCTTGCTAAAATATCGTCGCGCGTACCTTGAGCAATAATATGCCCACCATGAACACCCGCACCTGGGCCAATATCAATAATATGATCTGCAGCACGAATAGCATCTTCATCGTGCTCTACCACAATAACGGTGTTACCTAAGTCGCGCAAATGGACCAATGTTTGTAATAAACGGTCGTTATCGCGTTGATGTAATCCAATAGATGGCTCATCTAGTACGTACATTACACCTACAAGACCGGCACCAATTTGACTGGCTAAGCGGATACGTTGAGCCTCACCACCTGATAATGTATCGGCGCTACGTTCAAGTGATAAATAATTTAGGCCAACGTTAATTAAAAACGATAAGCGGTCGCGAATTTCTTTTAATATTTTTTCAGCTATTTGGCCTTTTTGTCCGGTTAACTCTAAACCTTCAAAAAATTCCATGGCTTCACCAATACTCATGCATGTGATTGCAGGTAAGTTGGTTTGTCCAATAAATACATTTCGAGATTCTTCGCGTAAGCGCGAGCCATGACAGCTAGGACACGCTTGGCTTGTTTGGTATTTAGCAAGTTCTTCGCGTACAGAGTTTGACTCGGTCTCGCGGTAGCGGCGATTCATGTTGTTTAAAACGCCTTCAAACTCATGGTTACGCGTAATTAAATCGCCACGGTCGTTACGGTAATTAAACGCAATCTTAGTGCTACCAGAGCCATCTAAAATAATTTTTTTCGAGTCGCTGTCTAAATCTTGATAAGGCACGTCTAAATCAAAATTGTAATGATCTGCAACCGCTTGCAGCATTTGATAGTAATAAAAGCTGCGTTTATCCCAGCCTTTAATTGCACCGCCAGCAAGGCTTAACTCTGGGTTATGCACTACGCGATTAGGATCAAAATATTGGCGTATACCTAAGCCATCACAGGTTTGACAAGCACCAGCTGGGTTATTAAACGAAAACAAACGCGGCTCAAGTTCAGTCATTGCATAGCCACAAGTAGGGCAGGCAAAATTTGCTGAAAATAGAATCTCTTCAGCGCTGCTATCGTCCATGTATGCTACATGTGCAACACCATTAGACATTTCAAGTGCAGTTTCGAACGATTCTGCTAAGCGTTGTTGTAAGCCATCTTTTACTTTAAATCTGTCTACAACAACTTCTATTGTATGTTTTTTATGAAGCTCAAGCGTTGGTGGATCAGACAAGTCACATACTTCACCGTCTATACGGGCGCGAATGTAACCTTGGCTAGATAGCTGTTCTAATAACTTAACATGCTCACCTTTACGCTCTTTTACTATTGGCGCAAGCAGCATTAATTTACTGCCCTCAGGTAGAGCCAAAACAGTATCTACCATTTGGCTAACGGTTTGCGCAGCAAGTGGTAAATCATGTGTAGGACATCGTGGTTCGCCAACGCGGGCAAACATAAGTCGTAAGTAATCGTAAATTTCGGTAATAGTACCTACGGTTGAACGCGGGTTATGAGACGTTGACTTTTGCTCAATAGAAATGGCAGGAGAGAGGCCTTCGATGTGATCCACATCAGGCTTTTCCATGAGCGATAAAAATTGTCTTGCGTACGCAGAGAGTGATTCAACATATCGGCGTTGTCCTTCTGCATAAAGCGTATCAAATGCAAGTGATGACTTCCCCGAACCAGATAGACCCGTAATAACTATTAATTTATCACGTGGGATGGTTAGGCTGATGTCTTTTAAATTGTGCGTTCGGGCGCCTCGGACTTCAATGTTTTCCATGCTATCTCGTTTGTTACCAAAATTATTTACTCAGTATCGCATAATACGAAGCAATATTAATCCTTGATCAATGAAAAATCCTTACTTATAGGCGATTAATTATTGCCAAGCTTATGGTAGAATCCCAACCTCAATTTTTCATAGAGTAAGATCACGCAGATAATGACCGCATCTTCACTTAATTCACGAGAAAAACGCGCCGCTGTATCACTGGCGAGTGTGTTTGCATTTAGAATGCTCGGCTTGTTTATGCTGATGCCTGTATTGGCTATTTATGGACAATCGCTTGAAGGTTTTTCGCCTATTTGGATTGGTTTTGCTATAGGTGCGTATGGTTTAACGCAAGCCGTATTACAAATACCTATGGGCCGATTATCCGATAAAATTGGTCGTAAAAAGGTTATTGTAGGTGGCTTAATTGTATTTGCTATTGGATCGGTAGTGGCTGCATTAGCAGATTCTATTCAAATGGTTACGGTAGGCCGCGCTTTACAAGGTATGGGCGCAATAGCCAGTGCGCTACTCGCGTTTGCTTCAGATTTAAGCCGCGATGAGCAACGACCAAAAGTAATGGCCGTTATTGGTATGAGCATAGGAATGAGCTTTGCCTTTGCTATGTTACTTGGGCCAATTGTCGCCGCTTCGTGGGGTATTGCAGGTGTATTTTGGTTGACTGCTATTTTAGCTGTCTTTGGTATATTTATAGTGACCATGCTAGTGCCAAAGGCGGTAAATAAAGCGCCCAAAGGCGATACATTAGCAAGCTTCAGCGACATTAAAAAATTAATTAAACACCCTCAGTTAGCACGATTAAATGCAGGTGTATTGTTATTGCATTTAACGCTAACCACAATTTTTGTGGTACTGCCGAGTCAATTAATTAAAGATGGCTTGGTTGCCGACCATCACTGGTATTTGTATATTCCAGTGCTATTTTTAGCATTTTTATTAATGGTACCAATAATGATTGTGGCCATTAAAAAAGAGAAAGAAAAACAAGCATTTATTGGCTCGGTAGCCTTGTTAACTATTAGTATGTTAGCAATGTCGGTATGGGTTAATAGTGTAGTAGGCATTGCTGTGTGTATGCTGCTTTATTTTGTGGCGTTTAACTTTTTAGAAGCCACTATGCCTGCGCTTGTATCGCGAATAGCACCTGCAAGCCAAAAAGGTTCAGCAATGGGAGGCTACTCATCTAGTCAGTTTTTAGGCGCCTTTTTAGGCGGTATGTTAGGTGGCTATGTAGCACAAACTACAACGACGCAAGCTGTGTTTGCGGCAGCGGCACTTGTTGGGTTAATATGGCTTATTATTGCGTGGAAAATGCAAGTCCCACCCAAAAGTAAAGTTATTAGTTTAATGACCAAATTAGATTCTGAAGAGCATGCTCAAACGCTTGCTTCTCAGTTAGTTGCTTTACCAGGTGTAATAGAAGCAACTGTAGTTCGCGATGAAAGTCGCAGCTATTTAAAGATTAATGATAAAGAATTTGACCTAGACCAAGCGCGTAAAGTCGCTGGTTTAATCTAACATTTATAGGAGATGGTTCCATGGCACGCGGTGTGAACAAAGTAATTTTGGTTGGTAATTTAGGGCAAGATCCTGAAGTTCGTTATATGCCTAACGGCAACGGTGTAGCAAATATTACCCTAGCAACTTCGGATAGCTATAAAGATAAGAACACTGGCCAAATGGTTGATAAAACTGAGTGGCACCGTGTTGTATTTTTTGGCAAGTTAGCTGAAATTGTTGGTGAATATTGTCGTAAAGGTTCACAAATTTATGTTGAAGGTAAACTTCAAACACGTAAGTGGACCGATCAACAAGGCCAAGAAAAGTACACTACAGAAATAGTTGTAGATGGCTTTACTGGTCAAATGCAAATGTTAGGCGCACGTGGTGGCGATCAACAAAGTGGTGGTTACCAAGGTAATCAATCACAAGGTGGGCAACAAGGTGGAGGTTACCAAGGTAATCAAGCGCAAAGTGCTCAACAAAGCGGTGGTTACGGTCAAAATAATCAAGGCCAAAATAACCAGCAACAAGGTGGTTATGCTCCACAACAGCAAGCAGCACCTGCAGCGCAGCCAAAACCGGCTCCAGCACCACAGCAGCAAAGTAATCAATACCAGCCGCAAGGCGGCTTTGCACCACAACAAAATAGTGCACCGCAGCAGCAAGGTGGTTTCGCTCCTAAACCACAAAGTGCTCCGCAAGGTGGTGCATCAAACCCAATGGAACCAACCATTGATTTTGATGACGATATCCCATTTTAAATGATATAAAGTTATTAGTGTAAAGATAATTAGATTCTTTACACTTTTTACTCTAAACCCAGTATTCGTACTGGGTTTTTTATGCGTATTGCGCTGTGATGATAATCCAAAAACTATCAATATAAGACCTCATTAGGCTGTAAAGTGAAATAGTATTGTTGGTAATGTTAAATTACAGTAAATTTTATCTTGTATTTAATTGATATATATATCGTTAACACTTACCATTAAACTACTTTCCTCTGATTACACAATGAGAAACATGAAAACTAATATCTTATTTTTATTTCTTGTTTTTCAATTCTTGAGCCCTAGTTCACACGCTCAAACTCCTTCAAATGTTACTCATATTTTATTTATAAATTCAACAAATCAAGATATGCCTTGGTATAAAAGTGTTGAGCTTGGACTGCGTACAGAGCTTACAAAACGTTCTTTTAGTTATGAACTATTTGTCGAAAATATGGATGTAAATCGCTTTGATGAAGTTAATCAAAAACAGTTAATGAAAGACTACCTCAAACAAAAATATAAAAATAAGCACATCGATATCATCGTTACTCAGTCGCCTTCTGCAGCGACGTTACTATCTCAATTAGATGATTTTTTTATAAATGCTCCACGAATATACTTAGAGCCAGGCGCCCAGTTTAATCTACCAAAAAAGACCAGCGGAGCTGTGATCCAAGCTAAATTAGATTATGCGCAAGCAACAGCAAATGCTGTTAATTTAATGAAGCCTAAAAAATTGATCGTGATTTTAGATACAAAAAACGATATTGGTATGAGCTTTCATCGAGGACTATTTTCGGTTATTAACCGTGATTTTTCGTATTTAAGTGTAGAAAAGTGGTTTGATCTTCCATTACCAGAATTACTCACCAAAGTAAGAAATGCCCCAGCAGATTCAATTATTTTATTTACCCCCATTTTTAGGCGTTACGATAATAAATCACTTAGTCCTTATCAGCTAGTAGAGCGATTAACTGAAGAAAGTCCGGCGCCAGTGTTTAGCTATTGGGAAGTACTATTAGGCTCAGGTGTTGTTGGTGGGTATGTATTGTCGGGTGAAAAAATAGGTAAACGTATTGCCGATTCAATAGTTTTTTATAATGAAAATAAAGCGTTAAATGAAATTAGTGGTGAAGGGCTTAGTACATACTCATATGATTGGCGACAATTAAGTAAGTTTAATATTGCTCCGCAGAGCTTGCCAGAAGAGTCAATTATCTCTTATTACGAGCCAACTTACTTTGAGAAAAATAAAATATTAATTTACAGCGCTACTGTAATTATTTTTATTCTTAGCAGTTTTTTAGTTTTTGTTTTGTTTTTAAACCAACGCCGCATTCAACTTTTAAAAGAGCTTGATGAAGAAAAGCAAAGATTAGAGTCGCGCGTTGAAGAGCGCACTGAAGAGCTTTTGCACGCCAAGGAAGAAGCAGAGCATCTGACATCCGCTAAGTCTGAGTTTTTAGCAAATATGAGTCATGAAATTAGAACCCCTATGAGTGGGATTATTGGTTTGACTAATATTTTGCTCGAAAAAGGTTTACCTGGTGAGTATGAGTATTATTTAGATAAAATTAAATACTCCTCAGATCAACTCCTGGTGGTTATTAACGATATTTTAGACTTTTCAAAAATTGAGTCTGGAAACATTAACCTTGAGGAATTTCCTTTTTCTGTAAATTCGATTGTTGATTATATCAAAGCAACCTTCAATGAATTGGCCCAAAGTAAAGGGGTCACATTTGATATTGTCATTGATGAGGCAGTTAAACTGGACTTAATCGGCGATGTAGTGCGAATAAATCAGGTGCTGTTAAATTTATGCTCTAACGCAATTAAATTCACCCCTCACGGCACTGTATCGGTTTTAATTGAGTCAAGAAAGTTATTAGACGATCCGCAAAGTGTTTGCTTATATTTTACAGTTAAAGACTCAGGTATTGGCATCGCTGAGGATAATCTTAGTAATTTATTTGAATCATTTACTCAGGCAGATAGTTCTACAACTAGGAAGTTTGGTGGTACAGGGTTAGGTTTAACAATTAGTAAGAGTTTATGCCAATTGATGGGTGGTGATATAACAGTACACAGCACTCAAGGTGAGGGTAGTGAGTTTGTAGCTTCGGTGGAAGTTAAATTGAACAACCAAGCGTTGATTGATGATACGCCTAACCTAATCTTTACTGATCCGTTTGATGTATTAATTATAGATGATAATGAAGAGGACCTTAAAGTAATTGAAAATCAGTTTACAGCTATGGGTTTAGCATGTACTGCGTGCTCGTCTGCTAAGCAAGCTATTGATATTATTGAACAGAATAAAGAAAAATTTAAAGTTATTATTGTCGATTGGATAATGCCAGCGATGAGTAGTGAAACATTTTTAACGCGTATTTATAATATTAATCCCCAGCTTTGCAGTAATATAATTGTACTTACAAGGGATCATGAGGTTTTACTTAATGATGTGGCTAACAAAATAAATATAAACACAATTTTGCAAAAACCTGTTTATTCGAGTGTCTTGTATAAGGAGGTGAGCAGTAGAGTGTTAGGTTTTTTTAATGAAGTGCCTAAAGTAAATACTGTGAGTGAACAGTCGCTGGCGGGTATTAAAGTATTAGTTGTGGAAGATAATTCAATCAATCGACTCATAGTTACCAACATACTAGAAAATAGCGGCGCTCAGGTTTACTTAGTTGATAATGGATTAGAGTGCATCCAAACAGTAAAGTTAGAGCCGTTTGATATAATTTTAATGGATATTCATATGCCTATCATGGACGGTGTTGAGGCGACTCAAATTATTCGTAATGATAGTGATGAAACTATCGCAAATATTCCAATAATTGCCTTAACAGCTAATGTTATGAAAGATGATATTACACGATACTTATCTATTGGCATGAATGCTCATGTTGCAAAACCCATTAAAACACAAAAACTACGTGAAACTATAATTCGCTGTTTAAATAAATAGTTGCGCTATATAAATAACTTAATATTTTTATCAAATACCTTCCGCAATCCCTTCCATTGGCTTGAGCCGATTTTTTAATAACTTAAAAAAATTTATAAAATAGAATTTGACTCACGCGTGTTTGTATGTGAAATTCCATATATTCGATTTTTCGTATATTCACTTGGTAAAGGTTGAGTTATAAATGTCAGAAGTTAATGGGTTACCAAATACAAATAAAATACACAGCGTTGTTCCACATACTAAAAATTTTAATGTTAGTTTTTCTGAGCACAAACCTAAAATTTTATTGTTATATGGATCATTAAGAGCGCGTTCTTATAGTAAGTTGGTAATAGAGGAGAGTGCACGTTTATTAACGTATTTTGGTGCTGAGGTTAAAATTTTTAATCCTGAAGGTTTACCTCAAACCGATAGTGAAGATGAATCACACCCTAAAGTACAAGAGTTACGAGATTTAATGCTTTGGTCAGAAGGGCAAGTATGGTGCTCTCCAGAACGTCATGGGTCAATGACGAGCATATTCAAAAACCAAATTGATTGGATACCACTCAATTTAGGTGGTGTAAGGCCAACGCAAGGTAAAACACTCGCAGTGCTGCAAGTTTGTGGTGGATCGCAATCATTTAATGTAGTGAATCAACTACGAGTATTAGGGCGTTGGATGCGTATGGTAACAATACCAAATCAGTCCTCAGTGCCACAAGCTCATTTAGAATTTGAAGAAAATGGGCGCATGAAACCCTCTCCACTTTATAATCGGATTGTTGATGTTATGGAGGAGTTGATAAAATTTACTTTGTTCTTACGAGATCAAAAAGATTACTTTGTAGATCTTTATTCTGAACGTGTGGAATCTGCAGAAGAACTTAGCCAACGCGTTAATCAAAGCTCTATTTAGGACAGAACAATGGGATTATTTGAACGTTATCTTTCTGTGTGGGTAGCCTTAGCTATTACTTTTGGTATTGTAGCTGGTTCTATAATGCCAAGTGCATTTAGCTTAATTGCTGGTTTTGAATATGCCCATGTAAATATTGTAATCGCAGTACTTATTTGGTTGATGATTTACCCAATGATGGTGCAAATTGATTTTTCATCAATTAAAGATGTAGGTAAAAAACCAAAAGGGTTAGTGCTCACTATCGTTATTAATTGGCTTATAAAGCCCTTTACTATGGCGCTACTAGGCTGGTTATTTTTTAAGGGTATTTTTGCCGATTTTGTTGACCCACAAACAGCTACAGAATATATAGCTGGTATGATTTTGTTGGGTGTTGCGCCTTGTACCGCTATGGTGTTTGTGTGGAGTCAATTGACAAAAGGCGATGCTAATTACACCTTAGTGCAGGTATCAATAAATGACATAATTATGATTTTTGCCTTCGCACCTATTGCAGGGCTATTACTTGGTGTGACTGATATTACTGTACCTTGGGATACACTGCTATTATCGGTGGTATTGTATGTACTTATCCCGCTGGTGGCCGGTGCTGTTACCCGTAAAAAGCTTGATAAAGAAGATGACCATACGTGTTTAAATAACTTTTTAAAGGTAATGAAACCTTATTCTATTATTGGCTTACTCGCGACAGTAGCGCTATTGTTTGGTTTCCAATCGCAGATATTAATAGAAAAACCAGAGGCAATAGTTCTTATTGCAATCCCGCTTTTAATTCAAACTTACGGTATTTTTGCGATTGCTTATATTGCAGCTAAAAAAATGGGGCTTGCACATAACATAGCGGCGCCTGCATGTATGATTGCCACTTCAAACTTTTTTGAGCTAGCTGTTGCGGTTGCTATTTCATTATTTGGTTTACATTCTGGGGCTGCACTTGCCACTGTGGTGGGGGTGTTGGTAGAAGTCCCCGTAATGCTAAGCTTGGTATACTTTGCAAATAAAACACGCCATTGGTTTAATTAAGGCGGTATGCAGCATAATCTCTGCTGGCATACTTTTTAAAATGATCTGTCGATGGCTTTCATCTATTTACAGAATAAAGGGCATAGCTGTTTATTTTTGTAAGTTCTCGTTTATCTGAGTGTTTTTTGTTTAGTACTATTAATAAACGTTTAAACTTAGTTTGCAGCCTTGTGCTTCTATAGATATTGAACAACACTTTAGTTATCAATATAACGAGTGGCAGGCTATGCAAAAGAGTAAACTCTGGCTTTTAAAGTACTTCAAAGGTATCTCTTTTGTTTTGTTTTTGATGATACTTATTAGTTTTAATTTCATTTTAAATGATGCATTACATCAAAAAGCACATATTTCTGGGCAGCAGTTTGTTAAACGCGTTTATGAATTAAATTTATCTCCCTCTATAAATAATGAAGTGTTGGTCGCATTAGCTAAAAATGAAGGCTTTAAGTTAGAGCTGCAAAATTCTTCTGATCACTTTAGGAACTTAGTAAATTTAGAACGCGAAGTTTTTACTTTTAAAACGTTAAGTTTGAGCCTTTATCACTATCCAGTGTGGGTAACACAAAGCTACTTATTTATATTTTTGAATCTGATTATATTAGGCGCTGCTAATTGGTCTTATCGCTGGTGGAGCCTGTTAAAAGTAAACCGTAAAGTAATGCTTAAAAATACAGTTATACAGCCGACTAAAATTATTCAACAAAGGCATAAAAATACTCAACTAATCGAACAGGCAAAAAAATGTGATTTAAGTTCTTTGTATGGAGTTAATACTGCATCACATAACTTATTTTTACTTATTGAGTGTGATTGTAGCTATGATAAAAAAACGGATATAGAAGCCAATTTTAAAGTCTTAATTACTAAAAAATTAGCCGAACTTAAAGGTGTGTCGGTAAAAATACTAAACTCTAATTACTTAGCGGTTACCTTACCAAACATTTCTATTAGCGAGTTGAATAGCTACGTTGAAAAGCTTCATAAAAATGTGTTTTTAATATGTCAAAATCATCAAAAAAATATTACTCATAAAAATATTAAAATAGGTGCGTGTGATTATCAATTAGGCGCTGATCAAGTGGCGGTTTATAAGCTAGCAAAATCAGCACTCGCGCTATCACAAAGCAGCCTATTGCAGCATTGCCACCGTTTAACGTTAAATCACTGCCAAGAAAAACACCTCTCTAGCAAACAGGTTATAGAAAACATTAAAAAGAATAAATTTATATTATTCTTTCAGCCTGTATTTGAACTCTCTAGTGGAGATATCCTGCAGCATGAAGCTCTTATTCGGGTTAGGCATAGCCAACTTGGTTTACTGGCCGCTCGTTATTTTATTAAGCAGGTTTATAGTGATCAAGACGCTTTAATATTAGATAAAGCTGTAATAACACAAGTCAAAAAGCTAATGCTCAGTGAGTCTTCGGCTTTAACAGTTAGTGTAAATCTACACCCTAAAAATTGGTTTAATACTGTATTTTGGGAGTGGTTAGCCAATCAAATGGCAGAGCTTAAGTTAAATACTAAATTACAATTTGAAATAAGTGAGGCAGAATTTTTTACTCATAGAGAGTCGATAACTAATGCACTCAATGTTATTAAAAAAGGGCATTCACATATTGTGATTGATAATGTAAAAAGCAGTGAGAAAGTAGCCATGCTAGTTGATTATAACCAAGTATGTGGGCTTAAGTTATCTTACGAACTGGTTCATTTATTAGATGAAAAAACTCAAAGTCAAAAGAAAATAAAAAGGATAGTCGAAGCCGCTAGTCTTTTAAATCTACCCGTATACGCGGTGGGCGTAGAGACTCAAAAAGAGCTACTTACGCTTACCAAATTGGGAGTGGTAGGAGCTCAAGGTTTTTACTTTTCAGAGCCACTTCAAGAGTTTACGCAAGCGGTATTTAATTAAGGTCTAGATTAACCCTCTATATTTAAGCCCATTTAAGCCTTGAAGCCCGCCAGTATGAACAGCAATAATTTTACTCCCAGATGGGAAATAATCTTGCTCAATAAGCTGCCACAATGCATACATCATTTTTCCACTATAAATAGGCTCAAGCGGTAGGTTGTGTGTGCGGCCTATATCTTGGCAAAACTGCCATAACTCAGGTGAAAACTTACCATAGCCACCATCATGAAACTCTGTGAGTAACTGCCAGTTAGTTTGATTATTAGCTTTAGCGCTCAGCTTTTTTATTTCTTCATTTAAATAATCAGCTTGTTTTAATACCGCTATACCAATAACCTGTGTTGTTGAAGCACTGCCTTCTATTAGTCCAGCAAGTGTGCCACCACTACCTGTAGGACAAACTAAGTAGCTATGTTCGGGTAAGCTTTGTACTAATTCTTTACACCCTAATAAAGCATGTTCATTTGTACCACCTTCAGGGATGATATAAGCGTTTGGAAAGCGCTCTTGCAAAGCATTAAGGTAATCGCTGTCTTGGCGTTTTCGATACTCTATACGATTAACAACATGTAGGTTCATACCACAATGTTTTGCAAACTGAATTGTCGGACTGTTGTTATCAAGTTCTGGTCCGCGGATAATCGCGTGAGTTTTTATATTAAATTCTTTTCCCGCAGCTGCGCAGGCGTGAATATGGTTTGAAAACGCACCACCAAAAGTCAGAAGCTCTGTTTTATTTATCTTTTGCATATACGCTAAATTGTATTTTAATTTACGCCATTTATTGCCACTTATTAGCGGATGGAGTAAATCATCACGTTTTATACCTAAACAAATATTTCTCTTTTTTAGAAATGAGCTATCTAATTGTTGAATATAGTTATTTTCATCTATTTTGAATTTTTCACGCATTTTATTGGTTTTCAATTTGGCAAAGTAGTTAAAATGTACGACACTTATTTCATACTCAATTAACAATAGTAGCTATATGAAAGAAAAGCTGTTTTCATGGTTAAATCGTAGTTTAGATCCAAATACAGCTATTGGTGTTGCAACTTACGCAGATACTGTTAACGCGGTATGTTTAAAAAAACAACGCGACCAATGGATGGTTCACAGTTCTCACAGTGTAAATGTGTCTGAGCAAACCGATTATACCGCTGCAATTGTTGCTTGTACAAATGAGGTGTCTACTGATATTTGTGCAGTTAATTTAGTCATACCGCACTACTTTTATCAAATAGTGCAAATGGATAAACCAAACCTTAGTGATGAAGAAATCATTCAGTCGCTGCCTTGGACTACAAAAGATTTAGTTGATATAGCTTCTGAAAACATTGTAGCTGACTTTATCGATTATCCAATAACGTTACCAATGCAAAGCAGCAAAATGAATGTATTTATTACCAATAAGCTGCAGCTACTTCCGTTTATAGACAGTTTTGAACAAACTAAACCAGTTTTGCGTGCAATGACCTCTGAAGAAATGGTTTTAGTAACTTTATTTGGCTCATACAAAGAGGCGCATATGCTGATTGTGCAGCATGCTAATCATGAACCTCGAATCTTAATTATTCGTGATGGACAATTAGTATTAGCTAGGCGATTAAATGGTTTTTTAGGTATTTCAGACAAGGATCAAAACCAAGAACTAGTAGAGGCGTTAGGGTTAGAAATTCAGCGTTCGATGGACTTTTTTGAAAGCCAGCTCAAGCAACCGCCAATTCGCAGCATACAGCTACAGTGCGATGATTTATCTTCATTAACTCTTAGAGCCGGTCTTGCAGAGTTTTTACAAGTAAAAGTTGTAGATTTTGCGCCTAACTTAGAATTAGCGCAGCAATTAGAGCCAAACTTTTATTATGCGCTCGGAGCAGCCTATCAATTAACAGATCCGGAGTCTGTGCTATGAAAACCCGGATTAATTTTTATCAAAAAACCTTACGAGTACGCCGAGACCCAGTCCCTTTATCGGGAATGATTACACTGTGGTTAGGTGCGCTATTAATTATTGCAATCACGTGGGCTTTTTACAGTTATAAAACTTATTCAAGTGAGCTTGATTTAGAACAAAAAAAGAAATATCTCAAACAAGGAAAAGCTCAGTTAGAAGTTGTAAAACAGCAGCTAGCAGAGAAGCAAAATAAAACAATTTTTATTAATGAGCTAAAAACACTTCAGCAAGAGGTTTTGCATAAGCAGCAAATATTTAGTTATTTAGAGCAAAGCTCAGATCAATCCGCAACCGACTATGCGCAGGTTATGCAAGATTTAGCCAAGTATCACGAGCCTAATATCTGGCTTACCCATATTAAATTTGTAGGGCAAAGTGTCACGTTTCAAGGGCAAGTATCGCAGTCAAAATTTTTACCTATGTGGTTTAATAATTTAAAGCAGTCACCTTTTTTTATTGATAAAGAATTTTCAGTTTTAGAACTGTCAACAAAAGATGGTCTGAGTGAATTTAATGTGGCGACCGACCTTGCTGATAAAGGCGCTAAACCATGAACAACAAGAAAGACAAAGGTTGGCCTATTTGGGCAAAGTATCGAGCTCAATTTGCATCGCTGCAAAAGCGTGAGAAGTATTCCACTGTATTTGTAGGCTTATTCATGGTGATTTACCTCGGCCTGTGGTTTGTTATTTTTCCACAGCAAGATGAAGTTGCTCATATTCGCTCTGAACAAAATGCAGCATTGCAGGAGTTACAGCAGATAAATGCGCAACTCTCCATGTTAAATCAAGCACTAAACTACGACTACACTAAGGTTTTACGCAGTCAAATTGCACAAACCAGAGATGAGTTAGCAGAAATAAATAATCAACTTAATAGTTTTAGCCAAGGCTTTGTAGCGGCTAAAAATGTACCTGCCGTTTTAAAAGATTTGCTCGTAGATAGTAGCGACGTAAAAGTGAGTAGCTTTAATGTCAAACCAGCACAGGCTATCGATGTAGAAAAACTAGGTGAACATGATACGCAAACATTATTTTTTGAGCATCAGATGGTCGTTACTTTAGAAGGTAGCTACTTTAGCTTACAAAAATATTTAGCCGCATTAAAAAATAATCAAGATAAGTTATTAATACAGGAGTTTAGTTATCAGGTACTAGAGTACCCTCAAGCTGAATTAACTTTACAAATTGCTACAGTGAGCGCTAATGAAAAATTTATCGCATTATAATTTATGTTTTTTATTACTTTTGTTCACTTTCGCACCCAGTGCATTAGCGCAATTACGCGATCCTACTCAACCAAATATGTATGTAAATAACAACAAGAGTGTAACTCAAAACACAGAACTTAAATTGCAATCTATTATTAAAAACAGTACAGCATTTAAGGCCATTATTTCAGGCCATATTTATCGAGTCGGTGATGCTGTAGACGATTTTCGGGTGCTAAGCATTAACTCAAAACAGGTTGTGTTAGCAAATGACGATAAACAAATAAAATTAGAATTATATGACTATGAAATTAAAAAATAATTTATCTCATCCGTGGCTTGTTCTTCTATTGTTACCTACATTTTTAACTGCGTGCCATAGCTTTAAACCAGGTAAAGAGGTTAAAACTCATATAGAACAAGAGCTGGCTGAAAAGCCTGTAGATACTAAAGCGATTGCGCCTTTACAGATGCCGAGTGAGCTTACCCAAAGCCTACTATCATCAATAAATAATGAGCAAACTATAAGTGATGATTTATCTATAAAGCGTTTTGATGTAGCCGCTAATGACGTTGAAATAGGCGCCTTTTTTGCAGGCTTAACAGACGATACGCCTTTTAGTGTTGCTGTGCATCCTGAGGTAAATGGCACAATTAGTTTAAATCTTAAAAGCGTTACGTTTAATGAAGTCATTGCTGTTATTAAGCGTATGTATCCTTTAGATATTGTTAATGAAGGACGAATAGTACAAGTACTGCCAGCCAAAATGCGCACAGAAACAATACCTGTAAATTATTTAATGATGCAGCGCCATGGTCAGTCTACAGTGAGTGTGGTTGCTGGTGGGGTTAGTCAATTTGCACAAAGTAGCAGTAGTTCGAATGGTTCAAGTTCAGGTAGTAGTAACCAGCAAAATAATGAGTTTGGCGGCGATAATCAAAGCTTAGATTTAAACGGTTCTCGAATCCAAACAATTAATAAAAATGATTTTTGGAAAGAATTAGAAGTCGCCCTTAAGTCTTTAATTGGCGCAAGCGATGGGCGCTATGTTGTTGCAAGCCCACAAGCTAGTTTGGTAACCGTAAATGCATTACCAAGCGAAATTAGTCAGCTAAAAGAGTTTTTGCGTCAAAGCCAAGAAAACCTGCAACGCCAAGTTATTCTAGAAGCAAAAATAATAGAAGTAACTTTAAAAGATGAGTACCAACAGGGAGTTAACTGGGAGCGTATAGCGAGTGGTTTAGAAGGCGGTATTTCGTTTGCTACAACAGCGGGTTCTACAATTAGTAATAGTATTTCAGCCGCAATTGGTGGAGCGTCATCGCTAACCATTCAAAAAGGAGACTTTAACGGGGTTATTAATTTGCTTGAAACGCAAGGTGATGTGCAGATGCTATCTAACCCTCGAGTTACCGCTACAAACAATCAAAAAGCAGTTATAAAAGTAGGGCAAGACGAATATTTTGTTACTAATGTATCAAGTACGACAGTAACGGGTACTGCTACAACTACCTCGCCTGAAATTGATTTAACGCCGTTCTTTTCTGGTATTGCCCTTGATGTAACGCCGCAAATTGACAAGTACGGCTCAGTTATTTTGCATGTTCACCCTTCAGTAACTGAAACAGAAGAGCAGCTAAAAGTAATTACATTAGACGATCAACGTTTTGAGTTGCCTCTAGCACAAAGTAACATTCGAGAATCAGATACTGTTATTCGCGCTCAAAGTGGCGAAATAGTGGTTATTGGTGGTTTGATGCAAACATCAACACAGGATGAAGAATCAAAAACCCCCGTGTTGGGTGATATCCCACTATTTGGCAATTTATTTAAAAGTATTCGTAAACGCCAAGAGAAAAAAGAACTGATTATTCTAATCAAACCAACGGTTGTTATGCCAGATACTTGGAAAAAACAACAAGGTGAAAGCCGTCAGCTTTTAAAAACATGGTATGAAAACTAACTATGTATTTAAGCTTTTTTAATTTAAGTGAAATGCCTTTCACGTTAACCCCTAACACAGAGTTTTTTTGTGCACTTGAACCGCACCACGAAGCGATGCAAGTGTTAACAACAGCTATTGAAATGGGTGAAGGGTTTATTAAAGTCACTGGTGAAGTTGGGACTGGTAAAACGCTACTTTGTAGAAAGCTATTAAACCAACTTGAGCCAGATTACATTGTGGCTTATTTACCTAACTCTTATTTAAGCCCAGAAGAGCTTAGATGGGCAATTGCAATTGAGCTGGGTATGGACGTAGATAAAGCATTAGATCAGCAAGCACTAGGGCAGCTTATAAATCATCACTTACTCGACTTACAAGAAGATAATGAGCGTGTAGTGCTTTTGATAGATGAGGCGCAATGCTTGAGTTGGGAGACTCTAGAGGCGCTGAGATTATTTACAAACTTAGAAACAGAAAGCGAAAAACTAATTCAAGTTGTGTTATTTGGACAACCTGAACTTGATGAAAAGCTGGCAAACAACAAAGTAAGGCAATTACGCCAACGTATCAGTTTTTCCTATAAATTACGGGCGATGACTGGCGCTGAGGTTGTTTATTATATTAATCACCGCTTACAAGTTGCAGGGTTTAATAGGCCTCCTTTATTTAATAATAGTATGGGGCTCAAAATTGCTAGAGCTAGCCGTGGAATTCCTAGATTAGTTAATATTTTATGCCACAAAGCACTATTACAAGCTTACGGTGAAGGGTTAAATACAATAACAAATCGCCATATTCAACTTGCCATAAAAGATACCGAAGACTGCACAAAGTATCGAACCGGACAATATTGGAGCTACAGTGCTTTAATGTTTAGTGTTTTAGCTATTGCTGCCATATGGGTATGGAGGCAGTGGTTATGAGCGTTATAAATAATATGCTTAAAAATATTGAGCAACGAGAAGGTAAACAAGTAAGTACTCAAGAAGGTATAAGCTTAAAGCCGATATATGATGTAAAAAATATTGCATTTAAAGCCGTAATTTTATTTATTATGCTAAGTGTCATTTTTTTAGCATACCTATATTTACCGACCGCCGACAAAAAAGAGACTCAACGTGAGTCTGTGTTACCACAGCAAAAGATGGTCGCGGTTCTAAGCTCTAATTTATCTGGTTATCAAGATGAAAAAAGCAATGTAGAACCTTTAGTTGAGCAAGATGTTGTGAAAACGGTTGTGCAAGTTGAGCAAATAAAACCAGAAGTGAATGATTTAGCTGAATCCAAGTTGAGTGAAGCAACATTACTGGTTTCTCAACCAACGGCTGAGCCAGTTGTAATTGCCGAGGTTAAACAAGGCCCTGCACTAGCTAAAGATAATGTACTGGTAACTAGCGAAGCTATTGTCAGCAAACCAAAAATTACTCCAATGATTAAAACTAAGTCTCAAAATACTATGACTAAAAGCGTGGCAGAAGCTAAGTCGCCACAGGCTTTATTGATTGAGCAATTAGCCGCAGCTAAACAAGCAATACAGTTTGGCTTATACAATGAAGCCATTAGTGATTTAAATATTATTTTAGCGCAATTGCCTTTGCACGTTGAAGCTCGAAATTTACTCGCTGCAACTTACTTTAAACAACAAGATATAAATTCTGCGCAACAGGTTTTGCAAGCAGGTATTCGCCAAAACCCTAACGTACTTGAATGGCGTGTAATGCTAAGCAAAATACTTATTATGCAACAACAGTATGAAGGAGTATTGCTGCTTTTAAGTGATGAATTTGAGGCTCAAGCGAATCTTGATTTTTGGGTGCTACAAGGTACTGCTGCGCAAAGTGCGAGTAAGCACCATAAAGCACTTGAAAGCTTTAAACATCTTACACAACTACAGCCTAGTCAAGCTAAGTGGTGGCTGGCACTTGCAACCTCAAAAGATGCATTAGGAGAGTACCTCGATGCTAAACAGCTTTACAAAGTGGCTCTAGATTTAGGTGGATTAAATACAGCTATGACGCAGCATGCATTACAGCGTTTAGTTACGCTAAAGGAGGCCGTATGAGACCTAGTTTAAAAATGCGCTTAGGCGATTTACTTGTTCATGAGCACATGATCACCGAAGCGCAACTAAGCGAAGCGCTAAACGTTCAAGCTGCGACGGGTCGTAAATTAGGTTCGACGCTTATTACACTTGAGTTTATTAGTGAACCACAACTATTACGTTTTTTAGCGCAGCAATTACAAGTACCTTTTTTAGATATATCACAGCGAAAAATATCAGCTGATGTATCTAAGCTTTTATCTGAGGTTTATGCACGTCGCTACAGAGCATTAGTAATTGAAGACAATGGTGACTCTGTTTTAGTCGGGATGAGCGATCCTGCTGATCTAAGGGGGCTTGATCAACTTGCAACTATGCTTGCTCCTAAACGAATAGATTTAGCTGTTGTACAAGAAAGTCAAATAATGGCTGCGTTTGACAACGTATATCGTCGTACAGATGAAATTACTAACTTTGCAGCACAACTCCATGAAGAATATCAAGACGTAGAAGAGTTTGATTTAAACTCTTTAGGTGATGAAACATCTGATGCAACCGTTGTAAAGCTACTGCAATCAATATTTGAAGATGCTGTGCAAGTTCGCGCATCTGATATTCACATTGAGCCTGATGAAGGTTTGCTTCGCATTCGTCAACGTGTAGATGGCATATTACAAGAGCACACTCTTAACCAAGTAAAAATAGCATCGGCACTCGTGCTACGTTTAAAGCTTATGTCGGGATTAGATATATCTGAAAAACGCCTCCCTCAGGATGGTCGCTTTAATATAAAAGTGCGCAGCCATAGTATTGATGTGCGCCTATCTACTATGCCCGTTCAGCATGGCGAATCAGTTGTAATGCGTTTGCTTGATCAATCAGCCGGATTATTATCGTTAGATGAGACAGGCATGCCAGTACACATATTAAAACGTGTACGCAGCATTATAAAACGTCCGCATGGCATGGTTTTAGTTACTGGGCCAACAGGCTCGGGTAAAACAACCACACTATACGGTGCATTAAGTGAGTTAAACCAACAAGAAAGTAAAATTATTACAGTAGAGGATCCCGTTGAGTATCGTATTGGCCGTATTAACCAGGTACAAATAAATAATAAAATAGGGCTGAGCTTTGCAAGTATTTTACGGACCGCTCTAAGGCAAGATCCTGACATTATAATGGTTGGTGAAATGCGTGACCAAGAAACCGTAGATATTGGATTAAGGGCCGCTTTAACAGGCCACCTCGTACTATCAACGTTACATACCAATGATGCAATTACCAGTGCTATGCGTTTAATCGACATGGGGGCACCGGCTTACTTAGTGGCAAGTTCACTGCGCGCGATTATTGCTCAGCGATTAGTAAGACGAGTATGTAATGACTGCAGAGTACCGTACTTGCCAGATCGCCAAGAATTAAGTTGGTTAAAATATTTAGGCGAAGAGATTACAGATGCTCAATTTTCTAAAGGGCAAGGTTGCACCGCATGTAATCACAGTGGCTATAAAGGGCGTGTAGGTATTTTTGAGTTACTCGAAATGGATGATGCGATGATGGATGCATTACGGGTTAACGACACACAAGGTTTTGCAAAGGCAGCTAAAAATAGTGCTAACTTTTCACCACTTTCAACAATGGCACTAAATTACGCTAAGCAAGGTATTACCTCTTTAGATGAAGTATTTAAAGTGGCTGAATATATTCCAGAAATAGTAGGGGATATTGATGCAACTATATAGCTACAAAGCTAAAGACAGCAAAGGTATGTTGGTTAAAGGGCAATTAGAAGCGAGTAACCAAGCTGGCGTAGCTGATAGTTTAATGAAGCGTCAATTTATACCAATATCAATCTCTTTAGTTGAAACAAAAAATAACATCAAAATTTTTGATAATTTATTTGTCGAAAAAATAACGCTAGACGACATGATTATGTTTTCTAGGCAAATGTATTCGCTATTAAAAGCAGGTATACCAATTATACGAGCAATGATTGGATTGGCAGATACAACACAAAATAAAGAATTTAAAAATGTACTAATAGAAGTTACCAAGCAGCTTGAGCAAGGCCGCGACTTATCCAGTGCAATGGCGATACATAACGAGGTATTTAGCCGTTTAACAGTATCAATGGTAATGGTTGGTGAAGGCTCTGGACGATTAGAAGATGCGTTTTATCAACTCGCTATTTATTTTGAGAAAGAACAAGAAACCCGAAAGCGTATAAAAGCAGCTATGCGCTACCCTACTTTTGTTATTTTGGCTCTAGTAGCGGCTATGATTATTTTGAATATTTTTGTTATTCCTACCTTTGCCAGTATGTTCGAAAAATTTGATGCTGAATTGCCATTAATGACTCAAATATTAATTGGCACTAGCAGCTTTTTTGTTAACTACTGGTGGTTATTGTTGGTGATGGGTATTGGTTCTGTTTTTGCTTGGAGGCGTTATTTAAATACAGAGCCTGGACGCTTTAAGTGGGATCAATATAAATTAAAAATTCCATTTATTGGGGATATTTTAAAACGGACATTGCTTGCGCGCTACAGTCAAAGTTTAGCTATGGTATTGCGCTCCGGTGTGCCTATGACCACTGGTTTATCACTAACAGCGCATGCCGTAGATAACAGCTATATGGAAAAAGCGATTATTACTATGCGCCAAGATATAGAAAAGGGCGATAGTTTACTCAGAGCCTCAAAAAGTTCTCAGCTGTTTTCTCAGCTTGTATTACAGATGGTGGCGGTAGGTGAAGAGACAGGTCGGGTTGATGAGCTCTTACAAGAGGCTGCTGATTATTATGAGCGTGAAGTTGATTACGACTTACGGAGCTTAACTGCAAAAATAGAACCTATTTTAACTGTGTTTGTTGCCATTATGGTGCTGATTTTAGCGTTGGGTATTTTTATGCCGATGTGGAACATGATGTCCGCGATTAAAGGTAATTAACCAAGTGATTGCATCAAAGGCTTACTCAAAAGGTTTCTCATTATTTGAGTTAGTTATTGTTGTGATTTTACTGGCAGTAATTTTGAGCTTTGCTATACCTCAATATATAGGTATTAAAAATCAAGCGCATAATGCAAGCGTTGACGCTATAGCAGGTAGTTTCTCATCGGCCGTTGGCATGGTTAGGGGTCAATGGGAATTAGAAGGAAGACCAAGCAGTAGGTCAAACAAAACATTTGTTAATTATGGAGGTGTAATAGTTGGTGTTGATGGAATGTTAGGTACACCAACAAGTGATGAAACAGAAAAAAAAGATACTCGTGCAGAAGCTATAAATGCTAATAAATGTCGCCAAGTTTTAAATGTAATTTTACAAGACGCACCCAGTAGTACGTTAAGTAATGAAATATCAAGAATAAAAAGTGTAAGTTTTTTAGTTAGGTACAATGCAGAAAGTACGCAATGCGACTACTATTTAACTCATACCATTGATATTAAAAGTATACCTACTAATACGAGTGAAATATCAGGTTTAACAGGTTTTTCATACTTTGCTAAAACAGGCAAAGTAAAAATTTTTAAAAATTAAGTAATTAAAAAGAGGCTTACTTATGAAAACGCAATCGTTAAAAAGTTTACCAATAAATAAACAAGCAGGTTTTACACTTGTTGAATTGATCATCGTAATTGTTATTTTAGGCATTTTAGCAGTTACCGCCGCACCTCGTTTTTTAAACTTGCAAGGTGATGCAAATGCTTCAACACTTGAGGGTGTACAAGGGTCGATTCGCAGTGGTATGAATATTGTGAATGGTAAGGCACTTATTGCTAATATACAAAATAAAGCAGAAACAGATACTCCAACACCTATTGTTGAAGGCGTAGCAATCCGATTTGGCTACCCTGTGGGGACTATTGATGCATTTGAAGCATTTTTAGATATAGATTTTGCAGATGTAACCGATGATCCTACTATCGCTGATAGTACTGACTTCAATTTGTCAGGAGGGGATGATGCTACAACTCCAGTCATTATTTATCCAAATAGCTACCTAGTCACAGACTCTTGTAAAGTTACTTATACTCCAGCTTTAAACAAAGATACTCCAGCAACAGTTGCTATCGATGTTAGCGATTGT
This sequence comes from Pseudoalteromonas sp. SG45-1, assembly GCF_014164135.1. Lineage (NCBI taxonomy): Bacteria > Pseudomonadati > Pseudomonadota > Gammaproteobacteria > Alteromonadales > Pseudoalteromonadaceae > Pseudoalteromonas > Pseudoalteromonas sp. SG45-1. The sequence continues at coordinate 249,686 of NZ_JACJEP010000003.1, read as the reverse complement.
TAATTACATAAATGATAAGCAGTAGTAAGCAACGATTGCGTGGCTTCACACTCATTGAGTTAATTATTACTCTAGTGATATTGGGAATACTGTCGGTAACGGCAGTTCCCAAATTTCTGGGCAGCTCAACAGAAGACGCCTATTCGTATAGAGATCGTACTTTAAATGCACTGAGAACAGTGCAGCTACGTGCAATGCAAAATACAGCCATTTCAAGTTGTCATACCCTTTATATTACCTCCACACTTATTGCTCCCCCCGCACCTGATACATGTAACGGTGGCGTTGATACCAACAACACCGATCATTTAGTGGTGCAAATAGACACACAAAGAAGTGATATAACATTTAGTGCTTTAGATAGTAACGCGAATATATTCACCCAAATTAGTTTTGATGCTTTAGGCAAATCAAATCAAACCTGCACTACGCAATGTCGAATCGATGTTGGATTAGCTGGCGTATGCATAAGTGGTGAAGGGCTTATATATGCGTGCCCTTAAAGTAAAAGGTTTTACCTTAATTGAGCTTATTATTGGCATAGTTATGTTTGCGATTGCATTGAGCATTATTACCGCGCTCATTGCCCCGCAAGCAAAAAAAAGTGCAGAGCCAATTATTGCTTTAAGGGCCTCTGAATTTGGTCAATCACTAATGAACGAGATTCAAAGTAAATCATTTGATGAACACAGCGACAGAAGCTCTCCTTTTAAGCGGTGTGGCGAAATATCTATAGGTGCTGAGGCTTGTACCGCACCTGCTGACTTCGGAGTAGATAACTCAGAAACCAGAACCAGTTATAACGATGTAGATGACTATATTGCACTGTCTAACCAGCCTATTACTAATAGCTTAGGTGAGGTGTTAAGGGAGTACAGCGACTTTAATTTAGTTGTTACTGTTGAGTACGATAGCGACTTTAACGAATCGACCACCAACGATGGCACAACCTTTAAGCGTATTACTATTGAAGTAACATCACCCTTAGGCGAAGTTTACGGATTTAGTGCATATAAAGGGAATTACTAATGCAAAGAGCTAAATACCAAAATGCATTTACCCTTATAGAACTATTACTTGTCATGGTTATTATTGGTATTTTAGCCGTAAGTGCATTTTCATTTATTGGTGCTGGAGTCAGTATTTACTCACAAGGGGTTGAGCGCCAAGAAGCAGTAGCTCAGGCCCGCTTTTTAATAACGCGACTTAGTAAAGAGCTTCGCCACGCTACGCCAAATTCGTTAAGGCTTTCTTGCGATAACAGCACTAGCGGAGCGTGCAGTGCTCAGCAGTGCTTAGAATTTACGCCGTTTTTATCGGCGACTCACTATACAAATTACCTACCTACCGTAGCGCCTTTTAATGTTAGCGCTGTTGATTTTGAACTTAATAATTTAACGCAGCCGCAAGCTGGAGATTGGGCAACTATTTACCCATTAAGCAGTGCTGATATATATGATGAAAATAATAGTAAGCGCTTGCAAGTATCAGCATTTAATAGTTCAGCGAGCGAAATTGATGAGTGGCAATTTAGTAAAGCATTTGCCCAAGAGTCGCCGAGTAAACGCCTTTATTTACTCTCTCAACCTGTAAGTTTTTGCGTTGAAGGGCAGTATTTATATAGATATACCAATTACGGTTTTATTGTTAATCAATTAGATGCCGTGAGCTTACAAATAAGCAGTGGTGTTAAACGTGATTTATTAGGTATTTACATTGCCAATAATTTAGCGAGCGATTTATTTTTTACTCTTGATGCGCTCTCCCTACAAAGAAACGCTGTGCTTAATGTGAATGCGCAAATGCAATTTAACGATACTGAAGTAATGAATTTTAACCATGAGGTGCATATTCCTAATGTACCTTAAAAAAAATCATCACGGAAAAGCCTTACCCAGTAAACAAAAAGGGAACTTAATAATTGTTTCTTTGGTTATTATTGTTGCTTTATTAGCACTAGGATTAGCATTAGTTAAAGTGCTTTCTGGTGCATCTCAACAAAATACCATTGAGTATTACGGCGCTCGCGCTTTTATGGCGGCGCAAAGTGGATTAGAAAGTGGCTTAACACAACTCTTTCCAATAAATAGCTCAGTGCAAAGCTGTGCATCAGTTACAACTAATTTAACCTTTCAAACTGCATATTTAGCTAACTGTAACGTGCTGGTGAGTTGCGATGAATATATAGACCTACCCGACACCAGCACAAAAAACGGGCTTGTTAATATTTATTACTTACAAAGTAGTGCAACGTGCGCCGCAATTGATTGCCCTGCAGGAAATGATTGCAGAAAGGATTATTGGGAAACACAAAGAACACTCAGTGTGGAGGCTAAAACTTTACCATGATAAAAAGTGCATTAGTCATTATATTTTTTAGCTGCGTGTTACTTTGTAATCACGCAAATGCAGTGCCTCCAAAAATCGAGGGCCGTTATATAGAGCTGCAAGATACATACACATCGCCTGTTTGGACAAAAGTAAATTTTCAACAGCAATATATAACGCCTCCTGCTGTATTTATGCTCTCAACAAACCAAGGTGGAAACCCTGCAATAATAAGAATACGTAATATAACCACAACTAGCTTTGAGGCCTTACCGCTTGAACCTTCAGGAGAGGATGGTGGACATATTAGTATGGGGGCGCACTATTTAGCTGTTGAGTATGGTGTGCATCAATTTCCAGACGGCACAATTATGGAAGTGGGCAGTACAGACTTATTACTCGAATTACAGTATGGCTCTAAGTCTGGCTTTGCTCCACTGACACCTAAAGGCTATAAGTCTTTAACATTTGCTGAACCGTTTACTCAAAGGCCAAACTTTTTCCATTCGTTACAAACACTCAATAGCATAGACAGCAATCCACCTTCTGAGGCATTAATTCCGTTTTTAACAGTTGCAGTAGAAAGTAATTCTCTATCTGCCAGCGGCGTTAATATTGCTTTAGAGGCATCTGAAACAGCACTTGGGATCATAAAAAACGAAACTGTTGCTTACATGGCAGTGGAGCCAGGAAGTAACCGCACATTTACTGACGATAATGGCGTTGAGGTATCGTGGGAAACTTTTTTCACAGGCTTTGAAATTGACGGTTGGAGCGATGGCTGTAATTACTTTAGTTTTACTAATAACTTTAGTGTGGCTCCTTTGGTGGTTGCAAGTAAAAACTCACGCCAAGAAGATGATGGCGGGTGGCTACGCAGCTGTAACCTAAGAACTGACAGGCTAGGGCTTGTTGTTGACGAAGACCGTGATGGCGATAACGAGCGCCGTCACGTAAACGAGGAAGCATCAATACTCGCCATGACCAGTACCTTTGTATTTAATGGTGATATTTTAGATTGTGATACGTTATTCCCAGGCGCTATTTCTACTTATAACAACGGTGAAGTACAGCTGGTGCAGGGGGTAGAAATAACCGATGGTAATGCGCAGTTTGTCACCACCACAAATTTAATTTCTACAGCGCTGACGAGCCCTCCTTTGTGTAATGGTCAGGCGTGTGTTGCTGGTGGTTATAACTCTTTAGAACCGAATCAAGCGGCGCAGGTGCCAACGGTTACAAATGATGGTAGCTCAACAGGGCCCGTACCTACTTCTTTAGCTGGCGACTATTATTACGATGAGTTGCAGTTAAGTATGCTGGAAACAGAGTACAGAGTAACAGCGCCTACACGTATATTTTTAAAAGACACAACCTCACTATTATCAACTTCATTTTTGAATATAGGTAAAACAAGTATAGTGGTCGAAACCGGCGCGTATTTAGCTATTTATGTTGATGGTGCGGTTGCTATTGCAGCCGATGCAAATATTGCGGGCTATATTGTTGCCACTGGTGAGGTAAGAATCGCTCAAAATGTGACGTATCAGGGATCAATTACATCGGCTACTCAAATTATTACCGAAGGGAGCTCAACGTTTGACGCTCTACCAGTACCCGAAAGTATCCCTGGTTTTTGTGGTATTTATACACCAGAAACACTGGATCATTATCGTTTAACAATAAGCGATAACAATGCTCTAACGTGTGAAGCTAAAGAAATGACACTAACAGCCTGCGCTAATGATGCCTGCGACTTATTATTTGCGGAACCCTCTAGTTTAAACCTTTCTCCAGATAATAGTGGTCAGCAAAGTTGGGTGACAGGGGAGAATATTAATTTTACAGGCTCAACAACTGTTGAGTTTGCTAAACGTACAACTGGTAGCGTTACATTTGGATATAACACTGCTGATCCTTCTGCACCTCTTCGTTGTTATATCGGTGGTAATAATGTTGGTTTGAGTGGCTGTAAAGTTACGTTTTCTGATGCTGGATTTATTTTTAATAATGATACAGATGGAAATACTACAATTCCTACTCAGTTATCAGCAAAGCCTTCAAATACTGGATTTAATGCAAAAGCGCTATCTATTCAAGCGGTAAAAACAAATACCACCACGGGCGTATGCGAAGCTGCATTTCCCGCTGGTGGTGATGTAAGCTTAGATTTATCGTATACATGCAGTGCTGGTGCAAGTTGTTCTGATACGGTTTCACTTAGTAACAACAATAATACCTTTGCGGTCGAGCAAGCAGCTAAATCGTTCACGCTAAACTTTGATAGTGAGTCTAAAGCACCGATTGTTATAAATTATCCCGATGCAGGAAAGTTGAGTTTAAATGTAAACACCAATTTAATTTTAGACCCAGTCACTAATTTATCAGTAAATTTAACGGGTAGTTCAAATGAGTATGTTGTAAAGCCATTTGGATTAGCGATGGAAGTTGCAAGTGATGGCTATGCAGCAGATGCCAATGGGAGTTTATTTAGATTAACTGGCGAAGCATTTGATTTAAAGATGAATGCGGTGCAATGGCAAACAGGGCAAGACACTAACAACGATGGTTACCCAGATAACTACAGCAATATAACAAATAACACCATTGCCAAGCACTTTATTACAGAGCAACCACTTGTAGAGGCATTACTTAAAGCGCCTACGCCAGGCGTTCAAGGTACGCTTGAAGCGATGAGCACTGTTGCCTTTAGTGACACAGGCAGTTTGAGTGAATCTATATCGCAGTATAATTACGACCAAGTTGGCATCATTGATTTAACAGCAGGTCTGCAAGATGCAGATTACTTTGGCGAGGGAGATGTAAAAGGTGAATTATATAATATTGGTCGTTTTGCACCTTCGCAGTTTCAGGTAGTGGGGGTTCAAGCTGCCGCACAATGCACGCAATACGGCAGTAATTTAACTTACCTTGATCAACCTTTTGAACTTGGCTTTACAGTACAAGCGCTAAATCAAAATGGTGAGCTAATGGCTAATTATAAAGAGGGCTTTGATAAGTCCAGTGTAGCCATTAATGCCGAAAATAATGAAGTAGCTAACTATGTACCCGCAACTAATTTTGCTAGCCGATTAGTAAACCTAGGAAATAATAACTGGGGAGATATAAGTGACGGCCAGTGGCAAATGAGCCAACTTAACACGACACTCGAAAGATTAGGTGTAGGGCAAGCAGATGGACCGTTTGCTATGGTGAGTTTAATGGCAACGCTTTCTAACATAGAAGGAGCAACGCTCATTGATGCAAATGATAAACCTAATACACAAGCAGCATGCTCGGGTGGCTGTAATAGCGTAAGACTAAATACATTACCAATAGAGTTTAAATTTGGACGCTTAGTCCTTGGTAATAACGCAGGCTCCGATCTCGACCCTTTACTTATTCCTATGCAGGCTCAGTATTACAACGGCAATGGATTTGTAAATAACGCAGAAGATAACTGTAGTGTATTTGATCATACCCAAATCACTCAAATATCACCTAACAGCCCGCAGTTAGCCTATGAATATGGAACGGGTGTATCTGGCCAGTTAGAGGCGGGAGTGTATCCGGCAAACAATGGTATTTATGCACAGCCAAATGGTTTGGGTGAATTTACCTTAGAATATAATACTTATGATTGGTTAAAGTGGGATTGGCAGGGGGATGAAACACAGCTTGATCCTCGTACTATTTTACAATTTGGACGCTTTCGAGGAAATGATCGGGTTATTTACTGGCGTGAAACACGCGAATAGTTGTAAACTAAGATAATAATTGAACAAAGCTTGTGTTTTGTGCTGCAAGTACATAGCATAAGGCTTTAATTATAAAAAATAATAACGACCAAATAATTGCCGCTTTTTGGGACTGGAATATATGCGAATTACTCCTTTATCTCTGTTAATTTCAGCTAGTTTGTTAGCTAGTAGTGCATTTGCACAAGACACAGCTACAGTAACTGGAATTGAGTCAGAGATTAGTGTTAAACAGACAGAATACGATAACTCGACAAGAATACTTGAAAAACATCTTAAAGAAGAAAGTCAGTTACAAAATCAACTAGAGCTACTTCGTTCTCGTTCTACAGAGCTAGATAAAGAAAAAAACCAAGCGCTCGATGCGATGAACGAAATGTACCGTCGTTTAATTGACGATCCCACTATTAATATTAGTGCGGCTCAATCACGCTATCAAAAAGCGGTGATTGATCATAAGCAAAATAAAGATGATATTTCTATGCAGTTGGCGGCAATTGCATCCCACCGTAAAGATATAGAGCAAATTCGTGTTGCTAAGCATACGCTTTTAAATACTTTAGAAAGTTTAAAAGAGCAGTTAACTACAGCCAGAGTAGAGCGTTTACGTAACGAGTTTACACGTGAAGGCACGCTTGAAGTTAACCATACGATTAACTGTAAGCGAACAGAAACGCTAGCAGCGTGTGAGCAACGCGGTCAGCAAATGGGGCTACAAAAAGCAACTAAACGCTTTGTAGATCAAATATTTGCAAACTTAACAGAAGAGCGCATTGTTGAGCCAAAACGTAATTTGGCGGGCGCTCAAGTACAAATATTAAGTAGCCATGTAGTTAACAGTGCATTTAGCGGCCAAGGTAACTACAACGTTAACTTAAGCGTAACCATGCGCGGCGAAGTAAACAGTAGCCGTTTATGTAGCTTATTAAGCATTGATAACCGTTATTGTTCTGAGTACGGCACGCCACTTACTGCTGCTTATCAACCCGCGTATAACAATACATTTACTGATAGTCAGTTAACATTCAGTAATAGCGCGGATAATAGCAACACGGTGTCGGTTTCTCGTTTAGAAAAGCAGCCAGTACGTGATTATTCAGTTAAACCTGCATCGGTGAAAAAAGATTACCCTTCTATCCTTAATAAGAAGAAGGATCAATCAATAGAGCTGACATTACGATCAAACGTATACGACGATGAAGTGTTTATCGATGGTGTAAGCTTTGGCTCAACACGCTTGATCACACGTTTACCGCCGGGTATTCACAACATTGAAATACGTAAACTTGGCTATAAGCCTTATCAAGTTCGTGTTGATTTAAATAAAGCACAAACAATTAATGCAAATTTGGTAAAAAAGCCTAAGTCGATTGCTGCACCGACCTATACTCGAGAGCAACCAGAAGTAACAACACGCCAGGTTAGTGAAAACGTTAATGTATTAAATGCAAACGTTGAAACGCCGGTTGTCGTTATTCCTGCAGGCAAATTTAAAATGGGCGATATCAATGGCAATGGTTTAGCTAATGAACGTCCAGTAATTGAAAAAGTAATAGCAAATTCTTTCGCTATGCAAAGTAAAGAAGTAACCGTAGGTGCCTACGAAAAATTTGTAGCAAATACAGGTTATAAAACTCAAGCGGAAAAAAATAAAGGGTGTGCGTATTATTTAAATGGCGAACCAGTATGGGAAGCAAATTTAAATTGGCGTAATCCTGGTTTTGAGCAAGGCAGTGACTTTCCTGCTGTATGTTTAACTTATAACGATGCAAAAGCTTACGCTGAGTGGTTATCGGGTCAAACAGGGCAGCAATTTCGTTTACCTAACGAAGTTGAGTGGGAATACGCAGCACGTGCAGGAACCGAAACAGAATACCCTTGGGGTAACGAAATTGGTAAAAACCTAGCTAACTGTGGTTGGTGTGGTAGTGAATGGTCAAATAGACGTGCATCACCAGTAGGTTCTTTTTCTCCAAATGCATTTGGATTATACGATACCGTAGGCAATGTATGGGAATGGACCGATAAAGAATCAGGTGAGTCTGATGTAGCAGTAAGAGGCGGAGCGTGGAATTTTGCACCAAGCCTTGCTCGTGCATCTACGCGTTTAATTTTAGCGCCTGATTTTAGATCTAACTACATTGGTTTTCGCTTAGTTCGCGAACGATAAACTCAATTAAGGAAGCTTTGCTTCCTTTTTTCACAAATTCACAAAGGCGCTGCGCTTTATATTGCTCATATAGTTGAGCATGTTAAAGTGAGGCAGCTAATATAAGAACGTATTTCAAAGGTCATCCAGCCTCATGTTTAAAAAACTCCGTGGTATTTTTTCTAACGATCTATCGATCGACTTGGGTACAGCCAATACCCTAATTTATGTAAAAGAAGAAGGTATTGTATTAAACGAACCTTCTGTTGTTGCTATTCGCCAAGAACGCGCTGGTGGACCTAAAAGTGTTGCATCTGTAGGTACAGAAGCAAAACAAATGCTAGGCCGTACACCGGGAAATATTAAAGCAATCCGTCCAATGAAAGACGGTGTAATTGCTGATTTTTATGTAACTGAAAAAATGTTACAACACTTCATTAAGCAAGTGCATAACAATAACTTTATGCGCCCAAGTCCGCGTGTACTAATTTGTGTACCGTGTGGTGCTACTCAAGTAGAAAAACGTGCAATACGTGAATCTGCAATGGGTGCCGGTGCTCGTGAAGTTTACTTAATTGAAGAACCAATGGCAGCAGCTATTGGCGCAGGTTTACCAGTATCAGAAGCAACAGGTTCTATGGTTGTTGATATTGGTGGTGGTACAACTGAAGTGGCTATTATTTCACTTAACGGTGTTGTTTACTCATCATCTGTTCGTATTGGTGGCGATAAGTTTGACGAAGCTATTATTAATTATGTACGTCGTAACTTTGGTAGCTTAATTGGTGAAGCGACAGCTGAAAATATTAAGCATCAAATTGGCTCTGCGTTCAAAACTGATGAGCCAATCGAAATTGAAGTGCGCGGTCGTAACCTTGCCGAAGGTGTTCCGCGTTCATTCACGCTTAACTCACACGAAATCCTAGAAGCTCTACAAGAGCCGTTAATGGGTATTGTGAGTGCAGTAATGGTTGCACTTGAGCAATCACCACCTGAGCTGGCATCAGATATCTCTGCGCACGGCATGGTACTTACTGGCGGTGGTGCATTGTTAAAAGATTTAGACCGTTTATTAATGGAAGAAACGGGTATTCCGGTTGTTGTAGCTGATGATCCACTTACGTGTGTTGCGCGTGGTGGTGGTAAAGCATTAGAAATGATCGATGTTCATGGTGGTGACGTTTTTAGTTACGACTAATGAAATTAATGTTTGGACGCACAGTCTCTTTGCAACTGCGACTTTTTGTCGCAGTGCTTTTGAGTATCGTACTCATAGTTGGAGACAGATATACGCAAGGTGGTACCGTTGTTCGTACCAGCCTTAATACTCTAGTTAGCCCACTAATCTATGTTGCTAATTTACCCTACGAATTATTTAGCTTAAGTGCTAAAAGCCTGCATACGCGGGATCAACTTCTTACTGAAAACGAAGCGCTGAAAAAAAAGCAAATGCTACAAAGCGAGCAACTTCAGCAGTATCAATTTCTAGCCAGAGAAAATCAAAAACTGCGCGCCTTATTAGGCTCATCTGCAAAGCAATCAAATCGTAAAATTATTGCTCAGGTACTTTCTGTACATTCAAACCCGTATAGTCATCAGGTTGTTATTAACCGTGGTACAACTGACGGGCTTAGTGAAGGCCAAGCTGTAATTGATGAAATGGGTGTAGTAGGGCAGCTTACAAAGGTTGGTTCAACAACTTCACGCGTGCTACTAATGACCGACACCACACATGCCACACCTGTGCGTATACTTCGTAACGATGTACGAACGGTTGTTGAAGGCATAGGTAAAATTAACGTCGTTAAGCTCTCTCACGTTCCACACAGTTTAGATGTGCGAATTGGCGATGTACTTGTTACATCGGGTTTAGGGGGCACATTCCCTGAAGGATACCCGGTGGCAGTAGTAACTGAAATAAATCGTGATGAAGGGCGACCGTTTGCACAAGTTTTTGCAGAACCTATTGCGCAACTAGATCGCATTCGTTTGCTGGTTATTTTATGGCGTAATCAACAGGAGCAAATCAGCGATGATTAACCGTTATTCATTGTTAATTGCGCTAAGCATCTTTTTTGCGTTAATAATGGCACTGATGCCACTTCCATTTTCGTTTGAACCATTTAGACCTGACTGGGTTTTACTTGTACTTATGTATTGGTCGCTAGCAGTACCGCATCGTTTAAATATTGGTACTGCTTGGGTCGTTGGTTTATTAATAGATTTAGCGTCTGGCTCACCGCTGGGCGTGAACTCGCTTACATTCTCGGTATGTATTTTTGTAACCGCGAGCAACTTTCAAAAAATTCGTAACTTTTCGCTTTGGCAACAAAGCCTACTAATTGGTTTATTTTTAACGCTGTATCACTTAATGCAGTTTTGGCTAAATCACTTTTTGTTAGGGGTTTATTTTAATCCACAGTACTTATGGCCAGTAGCAACCGGAATGGTTAGCTGGTTTTGGGTCTTTTTACTACTTCGTAAATATCGCAGACATTTTAGGATCAGGTAATGACTACCGCAGTATATTTGGCATCAGCCTCTCCCCGTCGTAAAGAGTTATTAAGCCAATTAGGTGTCGAATTTACACAATTTAGTGTTGATGCAGATGAAAGCCCACTTCCAAACGAGCAACCTAGAGCACTTGTTGAACGTTTAGCGCGCTTGAAAGCCCAAAGCGGTGTAGAGCTTGGATATACCGATCGCCCTGTACTTGGTAGTGATACCGTGGTTGTTATAGATAACGAGTCATTGGGTAAACCTCGCGATAAGAATGATTTTACACACACGTTAAAACGCCTATCGGGTAACACGCATCAAGTTCTTACCGCAGTTGCATTTGCAACGCAAAATGATGTGCTTAGCTGTGTTGTAAGCACAGATGTTACTTTTAAAACCTTAACAGATGAAGAAATTAATGCTTATTGGGAGTCAGGTGAGCCACAAGATAAAGCCGGTGGCTACGGTATCCAAGGTTTAGGCGGCCGCTTTGTAACTCACATTGCGGGTAGCTATTTTTCTGTTGTAGGCTTACCTTTATATGAAACCGAACAATTATTAAAAACATTCTTAAGAAGGTAACATGAGTACAGAATTACTGATCAATGTCACACCGAGCGAAAGCCGTGTTGCCCTAATAGAAAACGGTGTACTGCAAGAAATACAGCTAGAGCGAATCGGTAATCTAGGTATTGTAGGCAATATTTACTTAGGAAAAATAAGCCGTGTACTTCCGGGTATGCAGGCTGCTTTTGTCGATATCGGCCTTGAAAAAGCAGCATTTTTGCATGCATCCGATATTGTAAATAGTGCCTCTATTGTTGAAGGCGTAGACGACGTACCAATAAAAAAAGTACAAGATATTAGAGAGTTAGTTCGTCAAGGCCAATACATTATGGTGCAAGTGGTAAAAGATCCGCTAGGCACTAAAGGCGCAAGGCTCACCACTGATATAACTATCCCTTCTCGCTATTTAGTGTTTATGCCTGATGCGACCCATGTAGGGGTTAGTCAGCGTATAGAAACTGAAGAAGAGCGCTCACGTCTTAAAAAAATAGTCGCAGAATATGGCGATGAAAATGGCAGCTTTATCGTACGTACAGCAGCTGAAGGTGCTAGCGAAGCTGAATTACGACACGATGCCGGCTTTTTAAGAAAATTATGGAAAAAAATAACATCACGTCGTAGAAAAACGAGTAAAGCCAGTATCCTACACGAAGATTTAACGCTTGCCTTTAGAACCCTGCGTGACTATGTAGGCGAAGATATGGAGCGCATTCGCGTTGACTCTAAACTCAGCTATGAAGAACTAAAGTTATTTACTGAAGAGTTTGTTCCACAGCTTTCTCAAGTGCTTGAATACTACCCAGGCGAGCGACCTATATTTGATTTGTTTGATGTTGAAAACGAAATTCAAAAAGCACTACATCGTAAAGTTACGCTAAAATCGGGTGGTTATATAATTATTGACCAAACAGAAGCAATGACGACTGTTGATGTTAATACTGGTGCATTTGTAGGACATCGTAATTTAGAAGAAACCATTTTTAATACCAACGTAGAAGCAACCTCTGCAATTGCCCGCCAGCTCAGGCTGCGTAACTTAGGCGGTATTATCATTATCGACTTTATCGATATGGTAAGTGAGGATCATAAGCGACGGGTGCTTCATTCACTTGAATCAGCCCTTGCAAAAGATCGCACTAAAACGAATATTAATGGGCTTTCAGCGCTTGGCCTTGTTGAAATGACGCGTAAACGTACACGCGAAAGCTTAGAACATATTTTATGTGATGTATGCCCTGCATGCTCCGGTCGTGGTTCACAAAAAACAGTTGAAACGGTTTGCTACGAAATACTACGTGAAATAGTGCGTGTTAACCGAGCATACGCAGCAGACAAGTTTATGGTGTATGCAGCGCCGGCTGTAAGTGAGGCCCTACTAAACGATGAGTATCATAACCTTGCTGAGCTTGAACTATTTATTGGTAAGCAAGTCAATATTCAAACCGAGAGCTTATACAGCCAAGAACAGTTTGATGTGGTAATGATGTAATGAAAGCAAAAGCGGTCTGTTTTTTTTGTTTTAGAAAGTTATGGCAGACCTGCGCCATAATTTTGGTATTACTGGCCGTTATTGTTTCAATTTTAAAATATACCCTCCCGTATGCAAACGAATATAAAGGTGACATAGAAAGCTATTTACACGAAAAGTTTGAAATAAGCTTATCTATTGGCGAAATATCAGCTAGTTGGCAGGGCAGTGGTCCTGCATTAGTGCTAGAAAATTTATCGTTTAAAGATAACGAAACCGCGCCAATATCACTCACCATTGCTAAAACCAGCTTAGAGCTAAACCTATGGGAAAGCTTAAAAGCACTGCAACTTAGATCTAATTATTTTGTTATTAATGGTTTTCATACCAGTGTAAATATCACCAACTTATTTAAAACCGGTGATAACGACGAAGTTTCTTTTGAGCAAAAAGAGCTAATTGAAGAACTGTTTTTGGGTAAAACGGGTCATTTTGCAATAGAAAATTCCAGTATTAACTTTATTTTAGAAGACGGTAAAGAACGTAAATTACTTCTTCAAAACATTGTTTGGCAAAATGAAGATGAGCAGCATCTTGGTAGTGGAAGCTTAGCACTGCCGGGTATTTCGGTCGGAGACTTTGACGCGCGCATAGCACTTACCGGGGATACTCTAGAGCAGGTTGCGGGTGACATCTATGTGCAGGCCAATAAGGTCGATGTATCTAACTGGTTAGCGCAATATATAAATACGCAAAAACAACAACTACATAGTGATATTAATTTACAAGCATGGCTAAAACTAGATAAAGGTTTTGTAAGCGATGTGAAAATGCAGTGGTTACCAAGCTTTGTACGCTGGCAGCGAGAAGAGCAAAGCCACCAAGTTAGTTTGAGTGAAGGTGGATTCCATCTATATCCAGAACAAAATAGCTGGCACTTAAAAAGCACCGGTTTAACATTTAATAGTAACGATAAAGCATGGCCAAGTTTAGAGTTTGAAGCCCAACTAGGGCTGCAAAATAAAGTGTGGCTCCATCAAGTTGATTTTGAATTACTGAGTAACCTCGCAGGGCTAAGTAATTTTAATGCACTTGAACCATTTTTAGAGCGCCAACCTAGCGGGCAAATAGATCAAGCTTATTTAAATTTTTCTAATGCACAGCAATGGCAATTATGGTTTGAGGCTGACAATATTGGTTGGCAAGAATTAAGGTCGGTACCAGCAGCACAAGGACTTAGAGTAAGTGGTTTACTTAATCAAAGTAGTGGTCGAATAAATTTATTTGGTGAAAGTGGCACATTAGTTACAGGCGAAAGCTTTAGTAACGACATAAATTATAATCAGCTAAATGTAGAGCTAGATTTAGCTAAGCGAGATGATGGCTGGCATATAAGTAGTGACAATATCTGGTTTGATAATGATGAAGTTACTCTTGCTGCAGAATTACAAATTAGTCTAACAGATGATCCTCGATTAGATCTTTACGCAGAAGCGTTCGCTCCAGATGCCAATATTGCAGATCATTACTTCCCATTAAAAGCGATGAGCCCTGAACTTGTTAGCTATTTAAATGGTGCAATTAAAGGCGGAGAAGTATCTAAAGCACAGGTCTTATTTGCAGGGCCTTTGTCTGGTTTCCCATTTATTGATGGTAGTGGTCAGTTTGATGTATTAGCACAAATAGATAATGCAACCTATGAGTTTGACCCTGATTGGCCAGCGGTCACTAATGCTAATGTACAGCTACATTTTGCTAATGAGCGGATGGACATATATAGCCAGCAAGGCAAGTTGGTTAATTTAGATATTGGTAATAGTGTACAGGTGAGCATTGCAGATTTAATGAATGCTGATGAACTTATTGTGCAAATTGATAAAAAAGCAGAGATGGAAAAGTTACATGATTTTTTTGCAGCGACACCTATTGCCAAACCTCTTGCTGAAATTTTTAAAGTTGTACAGGGCAAAGGCGAAGCCGATGCCAGTATTGAGCTTTTAGTAGGCTCTAAGTTTAAAGGCGGAGCCAGTGTTAGCGGCAAAGTTAATTTAAATGACTTACCAGTATTTATAGCAACGCCAGGTATTGAGCTTAAAAACTTAACTGGCGAGCTTAATTTTAAAAACGACAACATCACACTTAAAAATGCGACTGCGAAGTGGCTGGGCATGCCGCTAACTATTAATTACAGCAGTAAAAGTGATGCTAAAAATTACCAAGCAAACATAGATATAAACGCCAAAATTGACGCCGATACACTAATTGATAGTGGGCAAGGTATATTAAAAAATTATTTAAGTGGGCAGAGCGATGTTGATATTGGTTTAGTACTTAATTTTACCGAACAAGGCTTTAATTACCGTGCACAGGTAAACTCAGAACTACTTGGCTTAACGAGTAACTTACCCGCACCTTATAATAAAAATAGCGAACAAGCGTGGGCGCTTGATGCAATAGTTCAAGGTGATGATATTTCTAATCTCATTACAGCAAATGCTAATCAACAGTTTTACTTTAATGCTATTTTAGAAAACGGAAAATCACAGTTTAGTAATGTCCATTTTGTGCTCGGAAAACAAGATTTAGGATTAAACCAAAAAGACTTAAGCGTAAATATAAATCTTGAGCAGAGTGAATTAGTGCCTTGGTTTGATCTGATTGATCAAATAATTAAAGCAGGTAAATCAAACCCAGATAAAGAATCAAAAGGGATTATGCCACCGCTTAATGAGGTGGTCGCAAATATAGGTATGCTTGATGCGAGTAACATCATCTTTAATGATTTTGAAATGCGTTTAGCACCATCAAAAGACGATTTATACCTAAAGCTAAATGCTAAAGAACTTAGAGCTGGGGTTTTTATTCCTACATCACAACCTAGCCAGCCTATACGAATTAATGCCGATTACTTAAGGCTTAATTTTGCACAGCCTAGCGAGCAATTAATTGAAATAACAGATGTACTTCCTGAGGAAGACTTGAGCTGGCTTACTAAAATACCTGCCATTGAGTTTGAATGTAGTGACTGCAAAATTGATCGCTATCAGCTTGATAAAGTGAGTGCGTCATTATTAGGTGATGGCGAGCGCTTATCGATATCAGAACTTGTAATCGATAAAGGAGATCATGTACTGCGCACTAAAGGGCAGTGGCAAAGTGGTTTAACAACGCTAAGTGGTGAGCTTAAAAGTGATGATATAGGCGCATTGTTTGGCGAGTTTGATATTACCTCTGCAATTAAGGATTCTAAAGCTGATCTAAATTATGATCTTACTTGGCAAGCTGCACCTTATGATTTTGATGTGAAAACTTTAAGTGGTGAAGTTACTTGGGATTTAGGGGAAGGTCACTTAACTGAAATCAGTGATGGTGGTGCACGCGTATTTTCGCTGCTGAGCCTTGATTCACTCGTACGCAAACTGAAACTTGATTTTAGAGATGTTTTTTCAAAGGGCTTTTTTTATAACAGCATGCAAGGCTCTATGCAGTTAGAAAACGGTATCGCTTACACTAAAGATACTAAAATGGACGGTGTGCCTGCCGATTTAACTATTAAAGGCTACGCAAACTTAAATACGCTAGATATAGATTACGACCTTGCTGTAGCGCCACAAGTAACCTCAAGCATTCCGGTTATAGTTGCGTGGATGGTTAATCCAGTAACAGGGCTTGCTGCTTTAGCACTTGATAAAGTTATTCATTCTGCGCGCGTCATCTCAGAGATCAATTTTAAAGTAACGGGTAAAATGAACGATCCTATTGTTCAAGAACTCGACAGAAAAAGTCGTGAAGTTACACTACCCCAAGCTGCGCAAAATCAGCCACAAGCATCAGTCGATTTAAAACTTAAAGATGCACAAGTAACAGTAACGCAATGAACAAAACAGCAAGCATAAGCACACCCACAATAGTTGCCCTACAAATGTGTTCAGGGCTAAGCCCTGATGAGAACATAACAAGCTTAAAGCGCGCACTTAAAACTCTGCCAGCAACAAGGCCATTACTTGTTTGCTTGCCTGAGGCTTTTTTAGTGTTTAGTAAAACTGGTAACGATACGTTACGTGTTGCTAAGCAAGTTGAGCAATACAAATTACAACTTAGTGGATTGTGCCAACACCATAATATTTGGTTAAATGCAGGCACAATGCCTGAGCCATTTAACGAACATAAGTATTACGCAGCATCGCACTTATATAATAATCAAGGCGAGCTGGTTGCAACGTATAACAAAATACATTTATTTGATGTAACCGTAGATGATAAAACAGGTAGCTATCGAGAGTCAGATTTTACCCAAGCAGGTCGCGATGTAGTGGTTGTTGATTCTCCCTTTGGTAAAATTGGCTTAACAGTATGTTATGATCTGCGCTTTAGTGGCTTATTTAACGAACTAGTACGCCAAGGCGCCAATATTATTTTAGTACCCAGTGCATTTACAGTCCCTACAGGGCAAGCGCATTGGCAACCGCTATTAGCAGCTCGCGCAATAGAAACACAATGTTATGTAGTTGCAGCAGCTCAGTACGGTACACATGAAAATGGCCGACAAACATATGGCCACAGTATTATTATTTCGCCTTGGGGCAATACCCTGAGTGAATTGCCAACAGGCACCGGTTTTATAAGCTGCAACGCAGATTTAGACCAGTTACAAAAAATTAGACGAGATATGCCCGTGCAGTCTCATCAACGATTTAGAGAGCATTTATTATGAATTCGGTTGAACAGCATTTACTCCAAGACAGCCAGCTAAATAGAGAAGAGCTCGAAAAAACGCTCGCTTACATACATCAGCATAAAGTGGATTACGCCGATTTATATTTTCAATCAAGCCACCACGAATCATGGGTGCTTGAAGACGGCTTAGTTAAAGAAGGCTCTTATAACGTTGAACGTGGCGTTGGTGTACGTGCTGTAAGCGGCGAAAAAACAGGTTTTTCTTACTCTGATGCAATAAATCTTGAAGCACTTAATAAGGCGGCTACAGCGGCTCGTAGCATCGCAGATGCTGGCGAAGATAGAGCGATTAAAGTATTTAGTGATGTTAAAGCTAAAGAGCAGTTTGCACCGCATCAGCCAATTTCGAGTATGAGCGATACCGACAAGGTAAGTTTATTACGCGAACTTGAAAACTATATTCGTGAACTAGCACCCGATGCAGAGCAAGTAATTAGCTCAATGTCAGCGGTATACGAAGAAGTATTAATCGCAGCAAGTGATGGTACGTTTGCCACCGATATTCGCCCGCTTATTCGCTTAAACTGCTCAGTACTGCTTGAAAAAAATGGTCGCCGTGAACGCGGTGGCGCAGGTGGTGGTGCACGTTTAGATTATGGTTACTTTAAAGAGCTTGTTGATGGTAAACCACGTTGGATGGAATTTGCTGAAGAAGCTGTACGCCAAGCTAAAGTAAACCTTGAAGCTATTGATGCACCTGCAGGCACGATGGAAGTTGTACTTGGTAATGGTTGGCCTGGCGTGCTTTTACATGAAGCAGTAGGGCATGGACTTGAAGGCGACTTTAACCGCAAAGGCGCGTCTGCGTTTAGTGGTAAAGTAGGCCAAAAAGTAGCATCTGAGCTGTGTACTGTTGTTGATGATGGCACCATGGCCGATCGCCGAGGGTCACTTAATGTTGATGATGAAGGCACACCAGCCGCTTACAACGTACTTATCGAAAACGGTATTTTAAAAGGCTATATGCAAGATAAGCTAAACGCGCGTTTAATGGGTGTAAATCCTACCGGTAACGCACGTCGTGAGTCTTATGCGCATTTACCAATGCCTCGCATGACTAACACCTACATGTTAGGTGGTGAGCACAGCCAAGCCGATATTATCAGCTCAGTTAAAAAAGGGGTATTCGCGCCTAACTTTGGCGGCGGACAAGTTGATATAACCTCAGGTAAGTTTGTATTTAGTGCATCAGAAGCGTATTTAATCGAAAATGGTAAAATTACCCAACCAATTAAAGGCGCAACGCTTATTGGTAATGGACCAGAAGTAATGCAGCAAATATCTATGGTTGGTAACGACTTAGCACTTGATAAAGGTGTTGGTGTTTGTGGTAAAGATGGTCAAAGCGTACCGGTAGGCGTAGGCCAACCAAGCCTTAAGATTGATCAGTTAACGGTCGGTGGTACAGCTTAAATATTACTCAAGCGCGAAGTGAATTCGTACCTAAATGCTTGATGTTTATTGTAGGTGAGGTTTTATACCTCGCTTTTTAAATACAGACTTAGAAATAGAGCGCGAAATAAATTCGCACCTACGATTTGTATTTTTACTTTGTGTAGGCGAGGTTTATGCCTCTCCTTCACCTTCTTTATTTTTTTCAGCCTCTTTGTACCATAACGCAAAAAAGCACTCTGTTAATTTGTGCTCTATCTCAAGCGCTTTTTCTGTCGGGCAAAACAAGGTAAAGCTTGCTTTAAATTCACCTAAATCGGTTGTACCAAAGTGAATTACCGGCTCTGGGCCAGATATTTTTGCATCAAGTTTACGCTCAATCATCGAATTATAACGGCTTGCTACTTCTTGAAACTCTTCGCAGTACAGTTTAGCTTGCTCAGTGAGTGTGTCGTGAATAGGGTACGGGTTAAAGCTCTCTCTTCGGACAATAATAAAATGATGTGTAACAAAGCGTTTTACAAAGTTTAAGTTTTTAATAGAGCTGGTAATCAGCTTATTATTAGGTATGTATATGGTTTTTCTAGAAAATTGATAAGTATGTATATCAATTTCATGCATGGTTGTTTTTATCCAATCCGTTTCAGCTACTTCACCAAAGTAATCACCAACTTGTATCCAATCACCCACTCTAAACGGGCGAGTTGTTACGAGGTAAAAAAAGCCTATTACACACTGAATAAACTCACGCGTTGCAAGTACAATCGCCACGGCAAAAGCAGCAATAGAAAGTGCAAAGTTTTGAATTTCAGTAGACCACACAAATAGCAGCGATATCATCATTACAAAATTAATAAAGTGCTTAATATTGTGTGCGATGTAACGGATGTCTTTTTCTTTTTTTTCTGCGCGACTTTTAGCAAGCTTATCAACAAGCACTTTTAGTACAAATGCAATTGTGATCATTACAATTGAAAGAAGAAACGGATGCAGCAATATATCTCTAGTCATGGTATCCAATTAAATGTGAGTTGATAAAAACAGGCTCAGTATATTGATTTATTAAACCAATTAGCAAATTTAGTGTAAAAAAAGTAACCAATAAAAAATGTAGCTATGTTATTGAGTTACTTGATCAGTGCAATGCTTGTGATTTTTAGCCATTCTTTTTCGGCATATGAGTACAAGCTCAATGGCTGAAATAAAAATCAAAGTATAGCCAAGCGTTTCTATACCTTCTTCAACAATGTTTTTTACCGCACGTACATAGTCATCACCCATTACTGAATGCCAAAATGCGCCTTTGCCCATCATTCGCGAAAATGCGAGTAAAGTAACCATGCCTGATAAGCAAATTCCATAACTAGGAGTGAGGCTATAGGCTTTTAAAGCGTTAAAAATACTTCCTCTGTTTGTTATTAAATAAACAAACACGCCAGCTAAAATTGAATAGACGATACTTTGCCAAGCGCCATCAAAAAAGTATAGGTCGAGGTAGGTATCAAACTCTCTCACAAACATCATTGCCGATAACGCAGCTAGTAATACAGCCGGTATTTTGAGTTGAAAGTTAATTCGCGAAGCGTAAAAAAATAAAATACAGCTTAAAAAAGTTAAAACATCTTGCATATGTTCGGTAAGAGTTTCTTCACTGTAAAGTGCATCCTGTTTTAATTCAAACCCTTCAAGTTGAATTAAATGAGCAACACCCGCTAGGCATAATAAATAAATAAAAGATCGCAGTAAAAACATAAATAACCAAGAGAAACTATAAATGCGCGGGATTCTAATCGTTAAAATGCTTTAAAGCCAAAACAAAATTTAAACTTTTAACCTTTTTATTGGTCTAAAATTTTTACTGTTAAAATAATGGCTTAGATGTTTTTTTAATGTTGAATGGATGTTTTTAATGTGACGTTTTAAGTGGTTTATTGTGCAAAATATAACAAGCATTAAAAAGCCCTTACTAATTACTTAACAAGGGCTTTTTATAATTGAGCGCTTAGAGTTTAGCGCCTAGCGCATAGTAACAAACTCTTCAGAACCTGTTGGGTGAATCGCAACAACGGCATCAAAATCAGCTTTAGTAGCGCCCATTTTCATGGCAACTGCAAAACCTTGAATCATTTCATCAACCGCAAAACCAATACCATGTAGGCCAACTACTTTTTCGTCTGGGCCGGCACATACAAGTTTCATTTTACAAGGCTGGCGATGTTTAGTTACCGCTGTGTACATAGCTGTAAAACCAGATTGGTAAATCTTAACGTTTTCTTCGCCGTATTGAGAAATAGCTTCTTGTTCAGTAAGGCCAATAGTACCAATTGGTGGGTGACTAAATACAACAGTAGGAACTAGGCTGTAATCCATTTTTAAATCATCAGGTAGTTCTTTATTAAATAAGCGTTCTGATAAAGTACGCCCTGCTTTAACTGCTACAGGCGTAAGTTCAATACCGTTTTCGATAATATCACCAACAGCATAAACGTTTTTAGCTGTGGTATTTTGAAACTCATCAACTTTAACAAAACCATCGCTGTTAACTTCCACGCCGGCAGCAGCTACATTAATTGCATCTGTTGTTGGCTGGCGGCCAATGGCCCAAATTACTTGGTCAACGTTATGAGTTTTACCATTATCTAAATGTAGCGTTACAGAGCCATCATCTTCTTTAACTAATTTATGAGGTACAGATTCTGTATGAAGAGTAGGGCCTTCGGCAGCCATAACATCAACAAGGGTTTCAACTATGTATGGGTCAAAGTTACGAAGTGGAGAATGCTTACGAACAAATAAATGTGTTTCAGTACCTAAACCATGTAATACACCAGCAAGCTCAACGGCTATGTAGCCTGCGCCTATTACTGCAACGCGCTTAGGTTGCTCTTTTAGCTCAAAAAAGCCATTTGAATCGATACCGTGTTCAGCACCTTCAATATGCGGAATGCTTGGGCGTCCACCTACTGCAATTAATATATGGTCGGCTGTGTAGTGCTTGCCGTTTACTTCAACTGTTTTATTATCTACAAATTTAGCAAAGCCTTTAATTACAGTAACGCCATTGCTAGCAAGGCCACTGTCATAACCTTTATGAATTCGACCTATGTAGGCTTCACGGCTTTCTACTAACTTGCTCCAATCAAAGCCTTTAACTTCAACATTAAAGCCGTAATCTGGGGCATATAAATTAATTGCTTCAGCAACCTGAGCACCGTGCCACATTACTTTTTTAGGTACACAGCCCACGTTTACACACGTGCCGCCCATGTGTTTTGCTTCTATAAGTGCTACTTTAGCGCCACGCATTGCCGCTCTATTTGCAGAGGCAATACCACCACTGCCACCACCGATTGCAATATAATCAAAGTGTTGTGTCATTTTATGTCCTTAGGCGTTGAGTTTTATGCGCATTAGCATAACATTAAGTTTTAAAAATAAAGAGTGTTTAGGTGACCTATGTTTAGTAAAAAAACATTCGAATTTCTTGCTCAGCTTGATCAAAACAATAATAGAGACTGGTTTAATGACCATAAATCACAGTATGAGGAATACGTAAGAGAGCCCGCTTTAGATTTCATTAGGCAAATGCAAGCACCACTTGCTGAGGTTTCTAGCCATTTTGTCGCATCAGATAAAAAAGTCGGCGGTAGTTTAATGAGAATCCATAAAGACGCGCGTTTTAGTAAAGATAAAACCCCATATAAAATTAATGTAGGAATTCAATTTCGCCATTTTATGGGAAAAGACGTACACGCCCCTGGTTTTTATTTTCACTTAGCAAATGACGAATGTTTTGTAGGTGCTGGTATTTGGCGACCAGAATCAAAGGCGCTTAATGCCATTAGAACCTGCATAGATGAAAACCCAAATAGCTATAAAAAAGCAATTTATGATGAGCAATTTAAATCTATATTTGAAATGTCAGGAGAGTCGCTAAAACGCCCACCAAGGGGTTTTGAAAAAGATCATCCCTTAATAGATGAGCTCAAACGAAAAGACTTTATAGCCATTAGCCCACTTACTCAAAAGCAAATATGCAGTAATAACCTAGTTGATACGGTACTAGAACGTTATAAAGTGGCCGACTCATTAATGGGTTATTTGTGTTTTGCTTTAGAGCAACCTTATTAAAATTAAACAACTTAAAAGCGGCTGAGTTGTTTTTTTACTTTTAGACCCAATTTAAAACGTAATGCATTAACGCAAAGAGAGTATTTATGAGCAACCCACTAATTGGCCTTGAAGGCTTACCACCATTTTCAAAAATAAAGCCTGAGTACGTAGTACCAGCACTAAAAGACGGTATTGAGCTTTGTCGTAAAGCCATTGATGACGTGCTAGCGAAAGGTTCGTACACGTGGGATGACTTAGTATTACCCCTTGAAGAAGCCGACGACAAATTATCGCGTATGTTCTCCCCTGTATCGCATTTAAATTCAGTAATGAATAACGACGAATTACGTGAAGCTTACGAGCAGTGCTTACCGTTAATATCTGAATATTCAACATTTGTAGGTCAGCATCAAGGTTTATACAACGCGTATAATACGCTTTATAACAGCGACGAATTTAAAACGCTGACTACAGCACAACAAAAAACAATTACTAATGCGCTTCGTGATTTTAAATTATCGGGTATTGCATTAGCGCCAAAGCAGCAAAAACGCTACGGCGAAATTAGCGCGCGTTTATCAGAACTTGCCTCAAAATTTGGCAACAACGTAATGGATGCCACACTTGCTTGGCACAAACATATTACTGATGAAAGCGACTTAGCTGGCTTGCCAGAATCTGCTTTAGCGCTTGCAGCTGACACAGCAAAAAGTAAAGAGTTAGACGGTTGGGTATTCACCCTTGATTTCCCGTCGTATTTACCAATTATGACCTATGCAGATAACCGCGAACTCCGCAGAGAAACTTACACCGCGTTTTCTACGCGCGCATCAGATCAAGGCCCTAATGCCGGTGAATTTGATAACTCAGAGATTATGAGTGAGGAGCTTGCGCTTCGCCATGAACTTGCACAGTTACTAGGATTTAACAGCTACGCTGAAAAGTCACTGGCAACTAAAATGGCCGAAACACCAGCGCAAGTATTCTCGTTTTTAGAAGACCTTGCTGCTAAATCAAAACCACAAGCAGAACAAGAAGTGGCAGAGTTAAAAGCCTATGCTGAGCAAAAACATGGTATTTCTGAATTACAGGCATGGGATTTTGGTTACTACAGCGAAAAACTTAAGCAAGAAAAATACGCTATTTCAGATGAAGTACTACGTCCTTACTTCCCTGCAAATAAAGTATTAAGTGGCTTATTCGAAACCGTTAACCGCTTATTTGGTATTAGCGTAAAAGAAGTTACTGATTTTGATACTTACCACAAAGATGTACGTTTTTTTGAAATTGTAGATAGCAGCAATACCTTACGTGGACGTTTTTATCTCGATTTATATGCACGCGACCGTAAACGCGGTGGTGCGTGGATGGACGACTGTATGGGTCGTAAAGTACGTGCTAACGGCGAACTACAAACTCCAGTGGCTTATTTAGTGTGTAATTTTAATAAAGCGGTTGGCGATAAACCTGCATTGTTTACTCATGACGAAGTGACTACCTTATTCCACGAGTTTGGTCATGGTATTCACCACATGCTTACACAAGTTGATGCTGCCCCTGTTGCGGGTATTAATGGCGTGGCGTGGGATGCGGTAGAGCTTCCTAGTCAGTTTTTAGAAAACTGGTGTTATGAAGAAGAAGCATTGAGCTTTATTTCAGGTCATTATGAAACGGGCGAGCCGTTACCTAAAGAGCTACTTGATAAGCTACTAGCGGCTAAAAACTACAACTCAGGCATGCAAATGCTGCGTCAAATTGAGTTCTCGTTATTCGACTTTAAAATCCACAATGATTATAAAGCGGGTGAAGAGTGTCAAATTCAAGCAGTACTTGATGACGTACGCAGCCGTACCTCGGTCGTTAAGCCTCCTGAGTTTAACCGTTTTCAGCATGGCTTTAGCCACATTTTTGCAGGCGGTTACAGCGCTGGTTATTACTCATATAAATGGGCTGAAGTACTCTCTGCTGATGCTTATTCTAAATTTGAAGAAGAAGGTATTTTTAACCCGCAAACCGGTCAAGCCTTCATGCAAAATATTTTAGAAAAAGGCGGCAGTGAAGAGCCAATGGAATTATTTAAAAAGTTCCGTGGTCGAGAGCCAAATGTTGACGCGTTACTACGTCACAGCGGTATTGCAGCTTAAAAATCTAATATTTAGCACAAACCAAATTAAAGCGCCTAAATGGCGCTTTTTTATTATTTGTAAATTATTATCTAATAATTTTTAGTAATTTCATCCTGTCGTACTATGCTTTTAGCACACCTATTAAAATGGATTAAGGCATGGCAAAGTTGGTATTAGCAATTGATGACGACAAATATGTTCATCATATAATTGAAGAGTCTTTAGCAGGGTTTTGTAAAATAATTCATGCAAAAGATGGCGATGAAGGATTAAGGCTAACCAATAAATATAACCCTGATATTATTTTACTCGATATTGAAATGCCAGGTATGTCAGGCTATGACGTATGTAAAACGATAAAGCAAAGTGAAAGCACTCAAGATATTCCCGTTATGTTTCTCTCATCTAAAATAGAGTTAAGCGATCGGGTAAAAGGTTATAGTGTTGGCGCATCTGATTACATTACTAAACCCTTTAACGCAGAAGAGTTAATAGCGCGTATAAAAGTGCTTTACGAATATCGACAGCAATGTGCAAAGCTAAAATTGGATATAGCAAAAGCGAATAAAACAGCGGAAATAGCGATGACAGAGTCGGGCGATATGGGCCGTATAATGCGCTACGTTGGACAAAGCTATCACGCTAATAACTTTCAATCGTTGAGTGAACACTTTTTTACCTTTTTTGCTCCTTTAAATTTAGATGTTGTGGTTGTGTTTTGGTATCAAGGAACAGGTGTTTTTTACAGCCAGCAAAGTGGTGTTTGCCCGTTAGAGCAAGAGCTGCTGGAGCAACACAGACAAGCTCAACGATTTGTTGATATTGGTAGTAGTACTATAATTAATTACCCCAAAGTATCCCTTTTAATAAAAAATATGCCAGTTGATAACGATGCTTTGTACGGGCGCTATAAAGATCTGTTCCCGCATATATTAGAAGTAACCAACGAGAAGGTTATTACCATGGAAAGAAGCGAAAGCAGTTATGAGCAGGCAGCTCAAATAAGTACAGCCCTTCAAGATATTGTTAAGCAGTTAACTACACAAAATATAGAGCAAAACAAAAGTACTAAAATATTTATAGAACAGCTACATGAACTTGACTGCGCCATTAAGCTACAACAAACACAAGCAAATCCCGCGGATCTCACTTTATATATATCCCAACTGGATCAAACGATGCAGTTATTTGTATCGGCTAATAGTGATTTAGCCTTTATCAAATATCAGCTTAAACAAGTTGCCGAAAGCCGCAATGAGCTTATATCTAATTTACGCACTAAAGCGGAAGCCGCAAAGGTCAATACTAATCATCATAGTGATATAGAGCTATTTTAGTGCTTTAAAGTAAAGCGGTTGATATACTACAGGCGTATTTTATCGTCGGAGTTTATTGTGGTTATTCAGTGTGCTTTTAAAGAGTTACGCCCTTATTTAAATGAATTAGAAACACGCTTTGGTTTAGCCCAATGGGCGCAAAATTGCAGTGGCTTTAGCTTACATTACGACGATAAAGGGTTAAGCCTATTTAAAACCGACGAGCCTAAACTAGGTGCAATTAACGTTGATTTTGTAACCGGTGCTGCCGCCCATAGGCGTAAGTTTGGCGGTGGTAAAGGGCAAGCAATTGCCAAAGCGGTTGGCTTAAATAAAGGTGCAACGCCTGTTGTACTCGATGCTACCGCAGGCCTTGGGCGAGATGGCTTCGTACTTGCCTCGCTAGGGTGCAAAGTTATATTACATGAACGTCACCCGGTTGTAGCTGCACTTTTATACGATGGCTTAAAGCGAGCCTATAGCGATATTGAAATTGGTTTGTGGATGAAAGAAAATATGAGCCTAATATTTGGTTCAAGCCATACCCTACTATCGCAATGTGAAAGCATGCCCGATGTGGTTTATTTAGATCCTATGTTCCCGCACCGCGAAAAATCAGCATTAGTTAAAAAAGAAATGCGTGTATTTCAAGAGCTTGTTGGTGCAGATACCGACGCTGACGATTTACTCGAATTCGCCTACCCACTCGCCAGTAAGCGCGTAGTAGTAAAACGCCCCGATTACGCCCCATTTTTAAATGACAAAACCCCAAGTATGCAAATTAAAACCAAAAAGAACCGTTTTGATGTCTATGTAAAGGCAGCAATGGTTTAAACATCAAAACAAATTGGTGGTATATCCCTAGAATTTACCCATGTAAGAATCGTTATATTGGCTTGGATCTTAGGATCTAGCCTTTTGAATCTAGGATCTTATTACATTTTCATGTTAGAATTTGCGCAATTTTTTGGCATAGCAAAGTAGCACAGTAATGATCTTAGATGATATTCGCATTGTTTTAGTTAACACGTCACATTCGGGCAATATTGGTTCGGCGGCTCGCGCCATGAAAACCATGGGTTTATCAAAGCTTTATTTAGTTGATCCTGCTTGTGAAATAGACAGCCAAGCAAGTGCTTTAGCCGCAGGCGCAACTGACGTTTTAGGCAATGCAGTTATTGTAGGTACTGTTGAAGAAGCTATCGCTGACTGTACATTAACAATTGGCACAAGTGCGCGTTCTCGTACGCTTTCGTGGCCAATGGTTGAACCACGTGAATGTGGTGAAAAACTCGTTGCTGAAGCCGTAAATGGTCCTGTAGCGCTAGTATTTGGTCGTGAAAACAGCGGCTTAACTAATGAAGAATTACAGCTTTGTAATTACCACGTATGTATTCCTGCTAATCCAGAGTACAGCTCGCTTAATTTAGCTATGGCCGTACAAACACTTAGTTACGAAACACGTATGGCGTTTTTAAATCAACAACCTAAAAAGGTTGAAGAAGACGATGCAGTTTACCCAAGCTCAAAACAAACAGAACTGTTTTATGAGCACCTTGAAGAGACGCTTTTCAAAACCGGTTTTATTATCAAACAGCACCCTGGGTTAGTTATGACTAAATTACGTCGTTTATTTAACCGAGCTCACCCTGAAGATGCCGAAATGAATATTTTACGCGGTATTCTCACTTCAATTAATAAGTCTATCCCTAAGTAACTTAGGTATAGCTATTAGTTATAAAAACCAATGGGTAAATAACTAGCTAATACTTGACTAAAATACTCAGGTAATTACAATGGCTGTAATACTTGACCAAAGAGGTCAAGTATTAAAAGTTTGTTAACTCTACAATTTAAAAAGTAAGAGTTTATAAATCAAATTTTTATCAAGTGATAATACTTGACTAATTTACTCTGGTAATTAAAATTTGCACTCTTTTGTGCAGGGGGCGTTATGAAGTTAACATCAAAAGGCAGATATGCCGTTACAGCTATGCTGGATGTTGCACTACACACAGGTGTAGGTCCTGTAGCCCTTGCTGATATTTCACAAAGACAAGAAATTTCTTTGTCTTACCTTGAACAATTATTTGCTCGTTTACGTAAAAATGGCCTAGTAAGTTCTGTTCGTGGACCTGGTGGTGGTTATTTACTAGGGCGTGAAGCGAGCGTTATCTCTGTTGGCGATATTATTAGCGCCGTAGACGAATCGGTCGATGCAACACGTTGCCAAGGTGCCGATACCGGCTGTCAGAGTGGTATGCGTTGTTTAACACATAATTTGTGGTCAGACTTAAGCGCACGCATAGAAGAATTTTTGAATAATATTACCCTTGCTGAATTGGTGGAAAAATCAGATGTGAAAGAAATAGCATCGCGCCAAGATAACAGTATCAATAATGCAATTAAGCAGTTGGAAAACATTCAAGTAAGCTGTCAACTTTAAGGTTGACCTGCAGCGGAGAGAGAAATGAAGTTACCGATTTATTTAGATTACGCAGCGACCACGCCTGTTGATGAACGTGTTGCTAAAGAAATGATGCAGTGCCTGACAATGGACGGTAAGTTTGGTAATCCTGCGTCACGCTCACACCGTTTTGGTTGGCAAGCAGAAGAAGCTGTTGACCAAGCGCGTACAGATATTGCTGATTTAATTAATGCAGACCCACGTGAAATTGTTTTCACATCGGGTGCAACAGAATCAAATAACCTTGCTATTAAAGGTGCAGCACAGTTTTACAAGAAAAAAGGTAAGCACGTTATTACCGCTAAAACTGAGCATAAAGCTGTAATCGACACATGTCGTGAGCTTGAGCGCCAAGGTTTTGAAGTAACTTACATGGACGTTGAAGAAAACGGCCTACTTGATTTACAAAAACTTGCCGACACAATGCGTGACGACACAGTACTTGTAAGCATCATGCACGTTAATAACGAGCTAGGTGTGATTCAAGATATCGCGACTATTGGCGAAATGTGTCGCGAACGTAAAATTATGTTCCACGTAGATGCAGCGCAAAGCGCGGGCAAAGTATTAATCGACGTGCAACAGCTTAAAGTTGATTTTATGTCGTTCTCTGCACATAAAGTGTATGGCCCTAAAGGTGTTGGTGCACTTTACGTTCGTCGTAAACCACGTGCTCGCCTTGAAGCGCAAATGCACGGTGGCGGACATGAACGCGGTATGCGCTCTGGTACACTAGCAACTCACCAATTAGTGGGTATGGGTACTGCGTTTAAAATTGCTAAGCAAGATTTCGAAAAAGATCACGCACACATCAGCGCCTTACGTAATCGTTTAATCGACGGCATTATGGCTGATATGGACGAAGTATACTTTAACGGCACACAAGACCAATCAGTACCGGGTATTGTAAACATCAGCTTTAACTTTGTTGAAGGTGAGTCGTTACTTATGGCAGTAAAAGACATTGCAGTATCGTCAGGTTCAGCCTGTACATCTGCAAGCTTAGAGCCTTCTTATGTATTACGTGCACTTGGCCGTAACGACGAATTAGCACATAGCTCAATTCGTTTTAGTATTGGTCGCTTTACTACCGAAGAAGAGATTGATTACACCGTCGAATTAATGAAAAACTCTATCGGTCGCCTACGTGAGATGTCTCCACTTTGGGAGATGCATCAAGAAGGTATTGATTTAGATTCAGTTGAATGGGCTCACCACTAATAGTGTGAGCACATACCCTAGCAGGTAATGAGGATAGAATAATGGCTTATAGTGATAAAGTAATCGACCACGTAGAAAACCCACGTAACGTAGGTACTCTAGATAAGAACGATCCGTCAGTGGCAACGGGTATGGTAGGCGCACCAGCATGTGGTGACGTAATGAAACTGCAAATTAAAGTATCTGCCACTGGCGTTATTGAAGATGCAAAATTCAAAACCTACGGTTGTGGTAGCGCAATTGCTTCTTCTTCACTTGTAACAGAGTGGGTTAAAGGCAAAACGCTAGACGAAGCAGCGACAATTAAAAACACTGATATCAGTGCAGAGCTTGAGTTGCCACCAGTGAAAATTCACTGTTCAATTTTAGCCGAAGACGCAATTCAAGCAGCAATTGCAGACTACAAAAGCAAACAAGCGAAGTAAGAAGAGAAACTCATGGCAGTGACATTGACAGATGCGGCAGCAAACCGCGTACAATCATTTTTAGCAAACCGCGGTAAAGGTTTAGGCCTGCGCGTTGGCATTAAAACGACGGGCTGTTCAGGTCTTGCTTATGTACTTGAGTTTGTTGACGATTTAAACGAAGACGATGAAACTTTTGCGGCTAAAGGTGTCACATTAATTGTTGACGCTAAAAGCTTAGTTTACATCGATGGCACAGAGCTCGACTACACTAAAGAAGGCTTAAATGAAGGGTTTAAATTTAATAACCCGAATCAAGCAGATGAGTGTGGTTGTGGCGAAAGCTTTACCGTTTAAGCTTTAAATATCTTTGTAGTATAAATAAGCCCTGCCAGTTAATGTAGGGCTTTGTTATTTCTGAATATTATTGGTTGAAGTTATGCGTTACTTTGAATTATTTGCAGTCCCCGTTGATTACAATATTGATTTAGCAACGGTTAACAAGCACTACTTGGAATTACAGCGTACTGTACATCCCGATCGCCACGCGAATGCGAGCAGCCGCGATAAGTTAATGGCTGTGCAAAGCACTGCCGAAATTAACGATGCGCTACAAACATTAAAGCACCCAGTAAAACGTGCTGAATATATGTTGAGCGAGCTAGGCGTTGATATTCGTGCAGAGCAGCAAACCTTGCAAGATCCAATGTTTTTAATGCAGCAAATGGAACTTCGCGAAGAACTTGAAGAGCTAACATCAGCTAGCGATCCTGATACCGCCATTGCAAATTTTGAAAAACAAATTAAGCAATTAAACGCGCAATACAGTGCACAACTTGCTGAGCAATTAGCAAGTAATGATGAGCAGCAATATCAACTTGCCGCAGATAATATTCGTAAACTGAAGTTTGTTTATAAGTTACGTGAAGAACTAGAGCGTATCGAAGACAGTTTATTTGACGATTAATTACTTGCTGCAAAGCGAGCAACACGAGTTTAAAGAGCATTATGGCATTATTGCAAATTGCTGAGCCGGGGCAAAGCGCGGCACCACACGAACATAAACTAGCAATTGGTATTGACCTTGGTACAACTAATTCATTAGTTGCAACAGTGCAAAGCGGCGAAGCCCGCACGTTAACTGATGATCTTGGCGCGGCTATGTTACCGTCGGTTGTTCGTTATCAAGCAGGCGGTATTACTGTTGGCGCAGAAGCTGCACAAGCAGCAACGCAAGACCCTGCTAACACACTTATTTCGGTTAAGCGTTTTTTAGGTAAAACTCAGGCTGAAATAGAGCAAAGTTATGGGCAACTACCGTATGAATTTTGTGAGCACAATGGTGCGCTAGCAATAGAAACTGCGGCAGGTAAAATTAGTCCAATTAAAGCATCAAGCCATATTTTAGCTGCATTAAAAGCACGAGCTGAGCAAAGTTTTGGTAACCAAGAAATTTTAGGGGCTGTAATCACAGTACCAGCGTACTTTGATGACGCGCAGCGCCAAAGTACTAAAGATGCCGCAGAGCTTGCGGGTATTAACGTACTACGTTTATTAAATGAACCAACAGCAGCAGCAGTCGCTTATGGTTTAGATTCAGGTCAAGAAGGTATTATTGCTGTTTATGATTTAGGCGGTGGTACGTTCGATATATCAGTACTTAGATTACACCAAGGTGTGTTTGAAGTAATGGCAACCGGTGGCGACTCTAGCCTCGGCGGCGATGACTTTGATTCGCTCCTTGTTGATTACTTTAAGCAGCAAACAGGTGTGTCAGCATTATCACCTTCAGTTTTACGTTTATTTATCAATAAAGCAAAAGCGTGTAAAGAAGCATTAAGCCAATACGCTAAAGTAAACGTGGGCCTTGAGTTTGACGATCAAAAATACACCGTTGAAGTAACGCGCGAAACGTTTGATGAAATGGCTATGCCACTAATTAAAAAAACGCTTCGCTCGTGTCGTCGTGCTGTAAAAGATGCTGGCATTGAAAACGAAGAAGTGCTGCAAGTTATTATGGTAGGCGGTTCAACCCGTATGCCATTGGTACGTAGCCAAGTACAAAGCTTTTTTGATAAAGAGCCGCTAACTTCAATCGATCCTGATCGTGTTGTAGCCTTAGGTGCCGCGCTTCAAGCCGACGTGTTAATTGGCAATAAGCCCGATTCTGACATGTTATTGCTTGATGTATTACCGTTATCGCTAGGCCTTGAAACGATGGGTGGT
Source organism: Pseudoalteromonas sp. SG45-1 (assembly GCF_014164135.1). Classification (NCBI taxonomy): domain Bacteria; kingdom Pseudomonadati; phylum Pseudomonadota; class Gammaproteobacteria; order Alteromonadales; family Pseudoalteromonadaceae; genus Pseudoalteromonas; species Pseudoalteromonas sp. SG45-1. The sequence continues at coordinate 216,915 of NZ_JACJEP010000003.1, read as the reverse complement.
TTGGTTGAAAAAATCATTCCGCGTAATACAACGATTCCGGTAGCACGCGCACAAGAATTTACAACGTTTAAAGACGGTCAAACAGCCATGTCATTACATGTGCTGCAAGGTGAGCGTGAGCTTGTTGATGATTGTCGATCGCTTGCTAAGTTTAGCTTAAAAGGTATTCCACCAATGGCGGCAGGCGCTGCGCATATTCGTGTAACCTTTAAAGTTGATGCTGATGGCCTATTAAGTGTTTCAGCTATGGAAAAATCAACAGGTGTACAAGCTGAGATTCAAGTTAAGCCTTCGTTTGGTTTATCTGATGACCAAGTAGCTAACATGCTAAAAGAATCAATGAGCAACGCTAAAGGCGACATGCAAGCGCGTATGCTTAAAGAGCAACAAGTAGAAGCGTTGCGCGTAATAGAAGCGCTTAACGCATCACTTGAAGCCGATGGTGCATTACTTGACGATATGCAACTAGCTAACTTACGCGCTGAAATTGCAGAACTGGTAAAAGTGCGCGAAAATGCACAAGAGCCTGGCGAAATTAAAGCAGCTATCGAAAAAGTCGATAATGCGAGTAGCGACTTTGCATCGCGTAGAATGGATGCATCAATTAAAAAGGCCCTTACAGGGCAGTCAGTAGACAACATTTAAGAGAGATTAGAATGCCACAAATTGTTTTTCTTCCACATCCTGAATTATGTCCTGACGGCGCTGCAATTGAAGCTCCTACAGGTCAAACGGTACTCGACGCTGCGCTTAAAAATGGTATTAGCATTGCGCATGCTTGTGAAAAGTCTTGTGCATGTACTACGTGTCACTTAGTGATTCGTGAAGGATTTGACTCACTTGAAGAAAGTGATGAGCTAGAAGACGACATGCTAGATAAAGCATGGGGCTTAGAGCCTGAGTCACGCCTTGGTTGCCAAGCAATTATAAGAGATGAAGACCTAGTGGTTGAAATACCTAAGTACAATCTCAATATCGTTAATGAAGAGCACTAGTTTTTAACGATGTATATATTAAAAGCCGCTGTTTGATACAGCGGCTTTTTTGTTTGTGAATTGTAGGCGTGACAAGCAAAGCTCGTATGTTATTTTGTAGACGCAAAGCTTGCTGGCGTTATGTGTTTTAACTCTAGGTTATAAATATAGAAGCTGCGCTTCTCACGTGAGCAAAGATCCTAAAATGTTAGCCTTGGCTCTATGTCACGTATTAAAAGCTAACACCTTAAAACGTAATTTTGGAGGTTTATTTTGAGTAATCTTATTTTCTCAGACTCATTTATTAACGGCGAATTTTATAAAACTGATACGCGCTTTAGCGTTAACGATCCCGCTACCGAAAAAAGTATTGTTGAAGTAAGTGATATTGACGAGCAGGGTGTAAATAGCGCAATAAACGCAGCTCAAGGGGCTTTTGTTAAGTTAAAAACGACAAATGCCACTGAGCGAAGCGAAACCTTGATGCGCTGGTATGAGCTAGTAATAAAACACAAGCAAACACTTGCAGAGCTAATGACCAAAGAGCAAGGCAAGCCACTCAAAGAATCTCTTGGTGAGATTGATTACGGTGCAGGTTTTATCAAATGGTTTGCAGAAGAAGCCAAACGTAGTTACGGAGATGTAATTCCGCCAACAGATGACTCGCATCGTTTAACTAGCTTTAAGCAGCCTGTCGGTGTTGTAGCTGGTATAACGCCGTGGAACTTTCCTATTGCTATGGTTACTCGTAAAGTAGCGCCAGCCTACGCTGCGGGCTGTAGCTTTATACTTAAACCTTCTGAACATACGCCACTATGCGCTATCGCACTTGCTTATTTGGCCGATCAAGCTGGTTTTGTTAAAGGTGCATTTAATGTACTGGTTTCTCAAGATGCCAAAATAGTAGGTAAAATGCTGACTGACTCAGAAATCGTGCGTAAGTTTACATTTACCGGCTCTACTGGTGTAGGTAAGCAGTTGCTATCGCAATGTGCAGACACAATTAAACGCACCTCGATGGAGCTTGGCGGTAATGCACCTTTTATTATTTTTGATAATGCCGACTTAGATGAAGCTGTTGAAGGGCTAATGGCGGCTAAATTTAGAAATAGTGGGCAGGCATGTGTTGCTGCAAACCGTATTTTTATACAACGTAATATTCTCGACAAAGTACTTTCAAAAATCACGCCTAAGGTTGCAGCGTTAAAAGTGGCGAATGGTTTTGAAGACGATGTTGATATTGGTCCACTCATTTACCCTAAAGCCAAAGAGAAAGTGCAACAGTTAGTACAAGACGCACTCGATAAGGGCGCGACGCTGATTGGCGATAACAGTGACTTAGGTGGCAGCTTTCAAAATCCATTAATAGTAAACAATGTCACCACAAAAATGGATATTTACCACGAAGAGGTATTTGGTCCAGTATTGACGGTTATTCCTTTTGATGAAGAAAGTGAAGTGCTTGCACTTGCTAACGATGTACCATTTGGCCTAGCAGCCTACTTTTACAGTCAAAACATTAAGCAAGTCTACCGAATTAGTGAAGGGCTTGAATTTGGTATGGTAGGTGTAAACGAAGGTGTTATATCAAACCCAGTAGCGCCATTTGGTGGTGTTAAGCAATCTGGTTTAGGCCGAGAAGGCGGTCATCAAGGGCTTGATGAGTACTTAGAAGAAAAGTACGTGTGTATTAAAATATAACGCCCGTTAAGTTTATGAGCGCGAATTTACTTCGCGCTTTTTTATGACGTTAATATGGCAGATATATGAACTTTATCTTTTACTGTTGCTACACAGAGCACTAAATGCTACCTTTGGAGCCATATTTTTTGTTAATAAAACAACATAAAAAAACAAATAAAAAGTAAAAGGATTTCTATAAGTAGAAATAACCCCGTGTGTAAATGCCACCGTATGGTGGCATTTTTTTGTTTCAATAGTTATAGACTGTAATAAGCGCATTTTGAATAAAGGCATGGCTTATAGGTGCTAACTTATAGGTGTGTAACCGGGTAAATTATCAAAATCTATCTCATCTAACTGCTCTGGATCTGCATACTCGTTGATATAATTTTTATAAACCTCTGACTCAATAAAAATAGCAAAAATATCACCATCAAGATGGTTTTTAGCAACCATTGACCCTAAAATAAATAAACACTCACTGACCGGTTTTGCTTTTTTGTAGGGTCTGTCTACTGCAGATAGCGCTTCAAAAATATCCGTAATAGCCATTAACCTTGCAGGCACCGACATTTGCTCTTTGGTTAAACCTCTTGGGTAACCAGTACCATCAAGTTTTTCATGATGACCTAAAGCATATTCAGTAACATTGCTTAAGTGTTTAGGAAACGGCAGGGCATCTAAAATATTTTTAGTTACATCCATATGACGCTTCATTACTTCACGTTCGGCTTCGGTTAGCGTGCCTCTTCGTATTGTTAAGTTTTCAACTTCATCAGCTGAGAGCAATGGTGTATTAATATCATTAATAACGAGTTGGTATTTGTTTGCAATGCGTTCAATGTGCTCAAGTTCTGCATCACCTAAAAACTCGCCCCCTACATTAACACGCTGTAATAATGCACGGTCTAATGCCAACTGTTTAAGCTCGGTATCAAGTAGGCGTTCAAATTGTTGAACTTCGATAGGTTTTTGCAGCTTCATCGCACAGATGATCTTTTGCTGATACGCTATTTTTAAATCTCGGCTAATTATTTCAAATTTAGCATCTACATATTTTATTCGATCAAAAATAGTTTCTAGTTTTGTCGACTTTTCCATGATGTGATCGGGGGTCGCTATTTTCCCACAGTCATGTAACCAGCCAGCTATATCAAGCTCATGTCGGTCAGCTTCAGTCATCGAAAATGAAGCCAAAGGACCTTTATTTATATCATTAACGGCATCAGCTAGCATTAACGTGAGTGCTGGCACTCGTTTACAATGGCCACCGGTATGAGGAGACTTTTCATCTATTGCCATCGCAATTGTTTCAGCAAAGGTCGAAAAGAGATCTTCCATTCCCTTAATTAGTGTTGAGTTAGTTAGCGAAATAGCGCCTAAAGAGGCAAAAGATCGAATTAGAGTGACGAGCTCTTCACTAAAAGGAATGTTTTTATTTTGCGCATCTTTTACATTTATAAGCTGGATTACGCCAATAATGTCATCTTCATGATCTTTTAAAGGAATTGTTAGCATGGACTCAGAACGATAACCCGTGCGTGCATCCATTTTGCGTGCAGCGCTCATATCAAAAGGCAAGGCATCATACACGTCAGGAATGTTAATCACTTCCCCTGTATTAACAGAATGCGCAACAATAGCAGTGTCATTTGGTTTGCCATCAATAAAAAGATCTATATTAGGAAAATCAACAGGACCACCTAACGTGCCACCTAAATAAAGATTTAATGACTTGTTTATTACCGTTTCAAACTTGAGTTGTTTGTTTGGGGTAATAGAGTAAATGCTGCCAGCATCAGAATGTGCTATCGACATTACAACTTGCAGTATTTCATCAAGTAACTTAGACGAGTTTTTTTCGGTTGTTAGTCTAATGCTAATATCGATAAAGTGCTGAAGATTTGTTTTGTCTTTAATGTGCTGTCGCATATGTTTACTACTTTTGAGTATGTTTGAAGGCACCATTCCAATCCTTAGCTAGTGTTTGCAAATCAGTGCCCTTAATACGTTCAATAAAAATGGCATAAATGTTGGGGCTAAATACGGTTGTACTGCGTAGTTCTTTAAATAAGCTAAGTGCTTGTGGCCAGTTTTTATTATAAAAAAGCGTCATGGCCTGCTGCGACTTTTTAACTTCATTTAACTGCTCTTCATCGAGCTTATCTGTAAAGTTTATAGGTTCAAACAACTGTACAGCGGCTGTTTTACCAACAACTTGCACTTTATCTATTAAACGAAATGAAATATGAGGGCATTTTTTCATTGTCTCTTCTGTAACAAGAATAGCTACGCCATAAAATTTGGTCAAGCTTTCTACTCTAGCACCTAAATTAACAGTATCACCAAGAACTGTATAGGCTTTACGGTAAACCGAACCCATATCACCTACATTCATGTCGCCAGTACTTAAACCGATACCTATTTTTATTGCAGGCTGGTTGTTTTCTGCAAATAACTGATTTATTTTCGTTAACCCGTTGATCATAGACATTGCGGCTTCAACACCATGGCGAGCGTGGTTTTCATCTTTCAGTGGGGCATTCCAAAATGCCATCACCATATCGCCTACGTACTTATCAATAGTTCCGTGATGATCAAATATGATTTTGGTAATAGCTGTAAGATATTCGTTTAAATATTCACTTAACTGATGAGGCGACATACTTTCTGATAGTGAAGTGAAACTACGAATGTCGGCAAACAACACCGTCATATTTTTTCGCTCACTTTTTTGAGATAAACTTTTACCTTGAAGTATCATTTGGTTTATTCGCTCAGGAGGAACATATTGGTCAAACATAGATTTTATTTTTCGGCTGTGTTTCATTTCAGCGATAGAGCCTACAATGATGTAATAACCGGCTAATATAGTGATAAGTAAAAGAGGCATTAATAAAGGTAAACTAATTTTTTGTACTGACCATAAATAAACGTTTAAAAATATAACGACACTTGTGACTGTAAGAGACAAAACAATAATAAAACGTGCGCTCTTAGCGTGGCTAAAAAATGACAGTACGCAACCCGTCAATGCAATGATGAGTAAGCTTGCTCCCTGTGACCAATTAGGTTTAGATGGCAGTAGCTCTGGGTGCATTAACCCTTCAAATATATTGGCATGAACCTCCACACCCGGGTATTGCAAACCAACAGGTGTTGATCTTAAATCAGCAAGCCCTACGGCGGAAGTACCAATAAAGGCTACTGTGCCTTCTAATTCATCTAAACCAATTTTTTTGGTCAAAATATCGGTAGCCGAATAATAGGGGAAGCTATGCGCACGCCCTTTGTAAGGAATTAATATTTGCCCATACTCATCAGTTTGAATCCACTTATCTTGAAACTTTATACCTTCGAATAAGGTTATACCATCTAACCTATTGGAACGGGTTTCTATGTTTTCAGCAAGGGTATAAAGTCGAGCAACTTCAAGTGCTAAAGAAGGATAAAGCTTATCGCCAACTCGATTTATAAGAGCTGCTTTACGTATAAAGCCATCTTCGTCGATATGTGCATTAATAAAGCCGGTGCCCGTTGCAGCATTTTGTAACTGTGGAATATTTACAATAGCACCAGGAAACTGGTTTATTTGTGAATTAGTGTGTTCTTCGCTTGCCCATACAACACTGTTTTTAGCTGGCAAGTTTTGATTAGTCAGTTGTTCATCAATTAGTAAAAAACCAAGAACAGTATCATTTTTAGATAATGCGCTTGCTAGTTTTGTGTCTGCATCGACTTGTTTAGTAATTTCAGCAAAGGGGATGGTGTACTTTTTTGATAAATCAGGAATTTCAGACATAATTTTTGTAACAGGGTTTTCTTCCTGTTCAGAAAAAAATATATCGAATGCAATAACAATAACACCTGCATCACTAAGCTTTGTAACAAGGTCTGCTAATTTTGAGCGACTCCAAGGAAAGCGTCCTTGTTCTTGCATGCTCTTTTCATCGATATCAATTATTACAACGGTTTCATCGATGCGTCTAGGCGTCTCTGAAAGCGTCAGTAATAATCGAGAGTCGTATATTATACCTTCTACACGGTTAACTAACTTTGCAAGCGACCCAGTTGAAAATAACTCTATTGATGCAATTAATAATGTAATAACAGCGCCAATAAAAAAGTGCTTTGAGGTAATGGGTTTTAAGAAGCTAATGAGCAACGCTCCTTGATAGACTAAAAATCAAAAACTCGTCCTTCTCGGCCGCATTCTATTTTTACCTGTTGAGCGTACTGCGTCTGTAAATACTTTTCTATAGAGACTAACTGTTCATCGGTTCTTGATGGATCGTGGCTAATAATAATCACATTTTTAATACTCGCTTTTATAGCAAGCTCAGCAACCTGATCTATGGTGCTATGACCCCAACCATGCTTAAGAGGCAAGTCTGCATCTATAAATTGAGCATCGTGAATTAGTAAATCAGCGCCTTCAATAAAATTACTCCATTCGCAAATACTTGTGTTTAGCTTGTCTGGTGGGTTTAGCTCATTGTCGGTAACGTAAGCTATCTTTTTTTCATCTGCTTTAATGCAATAAGCAGTACCGCCACCAGGGTGATTCAGTGGAGCAGTCGAAACCAAAAAACCGTTAAGTGTAAATTGCTTTTGAGACGATAAATCAGTATTAAGCGTAATATTGGCAGGTAAATCCTGATAACACACAGGAAAGTACGAACCACTCATTTGCTTTAATATGGCATCTTGGCTTTTTTTATCATCAACGTTGCCAGCTACAATGGTTATATTGCGGTTGGGCTGGTAGATAGGTTTAAAAAAAGGAAACCCTTGAATATGATCCCAATGATTGTGCGTTAGCAAAATATTGATAGGACTTTGTGTTTCTAGTAAACGTGTACCGAGTTCTACAATACCGGTACCAGAGTCTAAAATAAGATCTTTACCGTTGTTTTGTTCAATGTACACACATGAGGTATTTCCCCCAAAAATGTGTGTATTACTTCCAGCTGAAGGCATCGAGCCTCTAACACCAAAAAATTCAACTTTCATAATTTAAGGCTAAGCTCCATCTGCTTCAAAATTGAATTTAGAAATACTAACATTGTTAGAGTTAGTGTCATTACAAGTGCTACTTACAACAACTTGGGTATCATTTTGCAGGATAATTGAAGTAAATACATGTGTACTGACACATTGGCTTGCTTCATAAAATCCGACACCACTGGCTCCAAACGTATTATCTAAAGTACCGTCAGTTAAAATGCGCGCTAACATGCCTTTATTGTTGCCCATACCAACTAAAACAATATTGTTGTTGGTATCAAAAACGGCACTTTTTACTTCGGTATCTCCCGTTGAAGCTAATGTATATTGGCCTAAAGGGTAGCTGTCATCAATTACTCCGGATGCGAGTAATCGCGTAATACTGGCTTTATAAGGCGTATCTACAACGTTTGCAATTAAATATAATTTATTTGATTCGTCGACTAAAACTTTTACCATTTTATTCTCGGAATCAGTGGTTGTTTCACCTATGTATTTGTAGGTTTGCTCACCGTCGGAGTCGAGCTTTAATGCTATTAATTCTGAACTGGCACCTGATACAGATTTACCACCAATAAAAATACTATCATCACTGATAAAAACACTTTCATAATATTCAAAAGGTGTTCCTATAATTTTTCCATTGCTACCAAAGTCATCGTCAAGTGTACCGTCAGAATCTAGCATCATGATAAACGAACTAGGAGTATCGGCTATAACTACAGAGCCAACTGCTACAACGTTGCCATCATGTAGTGCTAAATCAGTTAAGTTAAGCTTTTCAGCATCTGAAATAGAAGTAGAGTAAATACCATCACTGGCGAATGAGGTATCTAAATCACCATTTTGATCGACTTTAGCTATAAAGCCCTCTTCACCGTCAGTTTTGCTTTTAGATCCCGCAACAAATAAGCTGCCGCTATTGTGTTCAACCAACGCGATATTAGGTACGCTCAAATCTATGGCAATTTCTTTATGACCACTTTCGCTAAAGCTAGTATCTATAGCCCCCGTACTCGTAAAGCGTGTTAATACTAACTTAGTAATTGAGTTCGATTTAGCCGTTGATGCAAGAATATACTTACCGGCATGAGGGCCATTGCTCAGTTGTAAAACGTGCATTGATTGATCGTCAGATTCTGCGCTTATAGTATCAAAAGCAAGATAACCAACGTCTGCAAAGTTACTGAATAATGTGGCTTGCTCGTCAATTGCTGCAACAAATGGTTTAGTGGTTGAGTCGTCAATAACACCCGATACCCATACTGTATCATTCGCATCTATAGTTGCCGATTTGGCAAATTGCTTACCATTGATACCTGAAATAATATTAATACCTGATGCACCATAAGTACTATCAAGTGAACCATCAGACATTAAAATACGGGCAGAAAATAGTTTTTCACTAGCAGAAACTCCAGTAGTGCCAGATAACGTAATTTCATTTTTTATAGGTTCGTATTTTATGCCGGTTATATCCGCCCCACCATTTCCACTTCCGCCATTACCATCAATATCGTAAATAGCAGTACCTGCATCACCAAAACTCGTTATAAGAGTACCCGTTTTATCAATAGCCAAAACCACGGCTTCTTTTTCACCACTATTACGAGTTATGTAACCACCTACAAAAGCTGTAAAGTCGGTGTTTTTAGCGCCGCCAATTGCAAATAGTTCGTCATCTTTATTATTCTTGGACAAGTCGAGCGATAATGCTGCACTACCATTAAAACTTCCATTGTTTTCACCATCAGAAATTAAATAACGTATAAGTATGTCTTTATCGCCAGTTGCACTTGTGACACTGCCAACAACCATAAGATCAGAGCTATTAAAGTTTTTAATAGCAAACGCTTCGTCATCTCTACTAGCGCCGCTCACATCGACAATTTTAGGGCTTCCGGCTTCATAAGCGAGCGTAGATATATCGTATTTTATCCATAAGCTATCGCTGTCGTTACCATTAAATGACTTACCAACAGCCTGAATTTTATTGTCGCTAAATTCAAGGTCATTAATCACGAGGGTGCTTGCTAATGCGGTACAGTGAATACCTGAATTATTATCTCCAGAGTTATTACTTAATACGCCAGCGGTATTCATTTTCAACAAACATGCTTCGGTATTTGTGCCATCAAAACTAGTGTAAGCAACAAAGAGGCTTGTACCATCAGAGATGATAGCTGTTGCTTGTTCATCATTTTCTAAATCTAATACTTTAACGCCATCACCATTAAATGCTGTATTTATCACACCACTCGTTGTATACGATGCAATAACGATATCTTTGTCGCTGTTATTACTAAAACCTACAAAGTAAAGGTTATTATTTAGCTCAATACTGTCATTAAATTCACCGCTTGAAAAAACTCCAGAAAGCTCAAGTTCACCTGTTATAGGGCGACCAAATGTTTCATCTTCAACAGGAACTAGAGGCTTCGTATCATCAGTGATATCAATTATTATATTAATAGTAGTTGTTTCGTTAGGCGTACCATCATCAGTAATAGCTAGGCTCAATATGTACTGAGGAGTTGTTTCAAAATCAAACGGGCTTTCACCTTTTACAGTTAATAAGCCAGAATCATTATTTATTTCGAATATGGGGGCACCACTGAGTAGGGTGTAACTTAAATTTTGGTTCTCAATGTCTGAGGCACTAACAGTCCCAATAGTGTCTCCATCGGTTGCGTTTTCGCTAATATTAAAACCTTGGTTTGACGCAACTGGAGCATCGTTAATAGGAGCAATCGTAATTGACAAACTACCAGCATCTGTAGCGTTATTCCCATCATCAACAGTATAACTGACAACAACAATACCGTTGGTATTTACAGCCGGTGTGTACTGTAGTTTGTTATCAATAACGGATACTGAACCGCTATCGGCTGACGCTGCTGTTATGCTTAGGCTATCACTATCAGCGTCTAAATCATTAATCAACACATCAATGAGTAGCGGTGCTGCATCTTCATCCATCGTTGCTGTGTCAGTATTTGCTATTGGAGCATCGTTTACAGGTGTAATAGTGATAGTTAACGTTGTTGTACTGGCACCACCGCTGCTATCGCTTACAGTATAAGTAACTGTTGCTACGCCGTTGTCGTCGGCTGCCGGTGTATATTGAATTTGATTGCCAACCACTGATACAGAGCCAATATCAGCTGATGCTGCGCTTATGGCAAGGCTGTCGCCATCCACGTCTGAGTCATTTGCTAATACATTTATTAGTATTGGCGCTGCATCTTCATCTATTGTAGCTGAGTCTGCGTTTGCTATTGGAGCATCGTTTACGGGAGTAATAGTAATTGTTAAGTTAGTAGTTGCAGTACCGCCGTTCCCATCATTTATTGTGTAGTTAATAATTGCTGTTCCATTTGTATTAGCAGTAGGCGTATATTGGATTTTATTATCAACAACAGATGCAGAACCTATATCTGCAGTAGCAGCTGTTATCACAAGAGTATCGCCATCAATGTCGGAGTCGTTAGCTAATACGTTAACTAATAACGCAGGAGCATCTTCGTTCATCGTTACTGAATCAGCATTTGCAGTAGGGGCATCATTAACAGGTGTAATGGTAATCGTCACACTTGCTGTTCTGTCGTTTATACCTTCATTACCAGTGCTATAACCATCAGTAATGGTGTAAGTTAGTACTATCTCACCTGAAAAATTTGCTGGTGGAGTAAACTGTATTTTTCCGGCGACAATAGTCGCTTCACCAGCAGTATTTTCTATATTAGAAATAGTAATTGTATCGCCATCTGCATCAGTGTCGTTAGCTAGCACATCTAATAAAGATGCAGAGCTGTCTTCGTCTAACGTATATTGATCGTCATTGGCTTCTGGAAAAGTATTAACGCCGCTTTCACTTAAGGTTACTTGAGCTGTTGCAGTTAAGCCTTGCTCATTTGAAATTGAATAGGTAAAGCTATCTACACCAATAAAACCTAAGTCTGGCTGATAGGTAAACGAGCCATCAGCATTTAATGTAAGTTCGCCATTTTGAGTTGCATTAATTGCCGTGGTATTAACTGATAAATCGCCAGCCTCAATATCAAAGTCGTTAATTAACAAGCCATTTTGTACTGTTACTTCAAATAGTTTGTTTTTGTTAAATTGATAGGCATCATTTTGTGCAACAGGGTTATCGGGTTCGCTGTTTATTACTAAAGTTACGGTGGCTGTAGAGGTTGCACCTAATGAGTCTATAGCTTGGTATTGAAATTGATCAACACCATTAAAATTAGCATCCGGCACATAACTAAAGCTGCCATCAGTTGCTAATAATAGTTGGCCATGTGTGGGTGCCACCATAAACGTTTCATCAACTGAAAAACTGTCATTATTTGGGTCATTATCGTTACTAAGCACACCATTGGCTGCTGTAACCACAAGTGTTTCATCTTCGCTTAAACTATAGCTATCATTTTTTGTAATAGGGGCTACGTTAGTGTTTGAGCTTACAATGGTTACATTTGCAATAGCCTGAGCACCTTGTGCATCAACAACTCTATACTGAAAGCTGTCTTGGCCTTGCATATTTTGCTCGCCTTGGTATTCAAAGCCACCATTATCAAAAAGGGTTAATTGTCCTCTTGTTGGTTCGCTAACCGGCGTTGTATCAACAGTTAAGTCATCTAAGTCTATATCGCTATCGTTTATAAGTAAGCCTGGCGATAGGACAACTAAGGTTCCATTGTTTGTAACGCTGTAAGTATTATCAAGCGCAATAGGAGCGTCGTTAACAGCTAAAATGGTTATCTCTACAACTGCGGTATCTGTCATACCTAGCTCGTTAGCAACTTGATAGCTAAAGGCATCTTCACCATTAAAGTTTGCAATAGGGATATAAGTAAAATCCCCTTTTTCATTTATATTAAGAGTGCCATGCTGCGGTAGAATTAATGCATCTGTATTTACACGTAAATCGCCACTGTATTGATTCGTATCATTTGTTAGCACGTTACCTTGCAGAGTTTGATCTTCATTTATCTGAAACTGATCGGCATTAGCCTCTGGTGCAAATGCAAGCTCTCCACCCACTGGCGCTATATTTATTATATTAGCAAAACCACTTTCACCACTGCCATCAACACCGGTAATAAGTACTTGATAACTTTTATCTGTAAGTGACTCGGTAATGCTTAATGCAGTATCTTGAATACTTAAAAATTGTTGCCCATTCTCTAATTCATTAATGTTAGTAGATGTGACTCCAGCTTGAGTTGCAATATAAACGTTGTAACGATTAAGTTCGGGGTTAGCTTGCCACGAAAGATTAATATTATCTTCGTCTCGTTGTGCTGTAACACCTTCAATTTGATATGGTTGCCAGTTAAATGTGATTGCATCAGCAAGTACCTGATTATTTAAAGTGTCAGTTATCCATATTTCGAGACGTATTTCCCCTGGAGTTACGCCATAAAGCGCAGGGCTGAGGCCTATAATTGACTTTTCGTAGCCAACACCACAATCAGAAGAACACAGTGATATGCTTTTATTAACACTAGGGAGCACTAAATTAACTTCAGCAATGCCATCAGTATCCGAAGCTTCAAGTAAAAAAGAAACATTACCTTGTACGGTGTCGTTTGTTTGTGAGAAAACAATATTAGCGCGAGTATTTGCTAAACTTGCTCCAACAACTCCTCTACTTGAAGTGACAGCACCTAAAACTTTTGTACTCTTGGTTTGATTACTCGCTATAACACCAGCCAAATTTATATAGCTAGTCACCGTTGGCGGTACTACTTCAGCCGTAGGTGATTGTATTGTCTCTTGAGTGGGGCTTTCTTCTGAGCCTCCACAGGCACTTAACAAAAACACCATAGAACCAAGCAAAAATAAATTTTTTGCTGTCATTTTAAATACTCCATAATAAAAGCTTTGTATCCAATGTGTTTATGGTTCTAATTTAAAAGAACCGCTAGCATTTACATCAGGATTATTTATTTCGTTAAGATTAAAGTTGCCAGTAATATTGTCTAGGTCATTCAAAAATATTGCATCAACATCGCCCTCGGCTTTATTGTTACCATGGGATGCAAATGTAACGGCCAGCTCAAGTGCGCTTAAATTTATTAAGCCGCTGTAAGCTGCATACCAATTTCCACCAGCGTCATTAAAACTAATTTCGCCATCAGGTACGGTGCCATTATCAAAATCAACTGCCATAGTCATAGCAAAGTCAGTAACAGCACCCACACTCGAATTTACATTAAAGCTTGATACTTCATAGTTAAATACACCTTGGCGCTGAGCTATTTGATCGACTAAAGATGCGCTGCTAACAGTTTGAAATTGTTGTTCAGAATATATATCCATAACACCTGTATCTGCTTCAAAAGCATTTACTTCAACTTCAGTTACCGATGCTTGCTCAGTTTCTTCTTCGTTGTCGTCTTTAGGATCAATTGCTACTATATTTTGATCAAACACACGTGCCGCACGTGTCGTTTTAAATACTTCACCAGTGGCTGTAATTTGTGCAAACGAAAATGCTTCGTTATCACCCAAAGAAACCACGTTATTATTTTCTAACGTTAAATCTATTGCGCCATCCCATACCGCTAAAAATACATCGCCTTTAACCAGCTGAACTTCAAAATGCGTTCCGCGTATTCCAATAGAGCCTACGGGAGTTTTTACACTATAAGAGCCGCCATTTTTTTTAATTACGCCGGAAATAGAGCGCAAACCGCCTTTAAGTAACTCAATAGAAGCAGAGCCCTGTTGGGTATTGTCATTAAATTCGTAGTTAGCAATATTTAATTCTGAGTTTTCTTTTAAGGCTATTAAACCACCATCCAACATTGAAAATTGCGCTTTGCTTTTCTCTCCAGTCGTAATGCGATCTACGCCAAAAACAGTATCTCTGCGCTGCAATTGTCGTTGTTGTTCATTGCTTCCATCAACCGCGAGTACAGAGCCTCGTGCTAAAATAGTTTTACCAGCAGGGTCGTTTGCTTGTGTATAAAAACTTACACAAAGTAAAGTGGTAATTACAGGGAGTAAATGTTTCATAAATACCTTAAATTAAAATGAGTAAGAAGCGCTTAAATTGATATCTAAACGGTCATATTCGAATAAAGAAATATTACTGGATTTATCTTGATAGTTGGCAGCCAACTGTATGGCTAAATCGCGATTAACTAAGTAGCGAACAGAAGTTGAGAACATAAAGAGGTTATCGGCACGTTCTTGTAAAAATAAAGGGTGATCATCTTTATAATTAATCCATTGGTATCCAGCAAGAGATAACAACTGCCAATGTTGAGCCAACTGAGTGTTCACTTGGTAGTACAAGCTCGTAATATTACGGCTATTAAATTCACCTTCAGTAATGTCCGCTTCCTCGCTTTTAGCGTTAATGCTTAAGCTTTGAAACCAATTTTTAGCTGCATAGCTAGCACCTGCATTCATCGCATAAAATGAGTTGTCGAGCTTTTCATCAAATCTATTGTTTAAAACACCCGCAGTCAAAGAGCTAAATAAATTAACTTGTTTATTTAGCGTAAAATTAGCTCCGGCCGTTAAAGCTGATTCAGTACGATAAAGTTCGCCATCAAGCATCAACGGAGTGGTAGCAACTCGTGCAAACCAACTTATGTCATTTTGTTTATATTGATAGGCGGCATTAATGTGCGCATTTATACGATCGTATTGACTGAGTTCTTCAAACTTGTACCACCCGGTATCAATACTTAAAGTGATTAAACTTTTTTGATCAATAGGGTGAGAGTACTTTCCTCTGTAATTAAGTCGTGCATAGTTGTCCTGCGTACTTTTACTTTCTGGCGATAACAAAAACTCACCAAGATTAGGAATTATAATCGTATTTTCTGCTGTACCCGCGTTTACGTTGCCATCAACGCCAAGGGCAAGCACAATATTCTGTTTATAAGAGCGTCCAGCTTCTTGTTGCTTAAGTGCAGCAGTTTCTAGCAATGACTGTGCTGAAGACTTTATATTATTAGGTGTGTCAGGTGAGTTAATTAGTATTAAAGCTTGGGTATCGGCAGCAGGTAAATTATTAACTGTTAAATAAGCGCGAACTAAGTACAAGCGAGCTTCATACCATCTAGGATTATTTTCAACCACGCGTTCAAAGGCAAATACAGCTGGCGCCGCATGCCCTGTTTTAAGTGCACTGACCCCTAATAAAAAGTCGTATACGGGTTCGCCCAGGTACTGGTATTCGCTATTACTTTTTTGATAAGCCTGAGTGTATTTTTTTTCAGAAACTAATTTTTGAATCTCAATCAATAGCTTATTGAATTCATCATTGCTTTGAGCCAATGAGTTAAAGCTCATTACAGCTAAACAACTACACAGTAAATTTCCTAAAACCTGTTTAATCATGCTTAATTTTATATCCCAGTAGAAGTTTGATGTTCTGTAAAAAGTGATGCCAACATTAGAAACCTACCACTTTTTGTAGCTAAGTATAGTTAATACAGTCACATTGGTTAATTAATTGTAGATAAGTAACGAGTTATACCAATCCGCGATAATACTTAATCATTTTGCGGGGCTAAACGTGTCGCTACCAGTGTTAAAAAATTCTCATTTACGACTGCATGGATGCCGAAGGTAGAGCAATGCAGGAGCAATTGCCGAGAACAACTAAATAGCGAATTTTTTGCCAAGCTATCAACATGTTTTTCCATCCTCAAAATAGATCACTTAATTAAGCGAATTGGTATTAAATACTTGTTTATTAGATATTATTACTAATTAGGGCGTGTTGATCTTTGTGGATTGAAATTTTTTATCTAGGGATGATTTAATCGCTGCGTGAGATTTGTAAATTAGTGGGTTTAACTAGAGTATTAATAATTGTGTTGCAAGGTTAATATATTAGAAGGTTTTAGAGTTTATATTACAGAGTAAAGATAGGGTATAAATATGAAGGCTTACTAGGAAAAAAGTGGGGCGATTGACGGGGCTTGAACCCGCGACAACCGGAATCACAATCCGGGGCTCTACCAACTGAGCTACAACCGCCACTACACACACCTTGTTTGGTGTGGCGCGCATAATACATAAAATAATAATTGTTGTGAAGCCCAAAAGTGAAATAAATTAAAATAATTTAAATCAGGCAAATATAATTAGTATTTAGTCGTTAATATTTTTTCAAAGTAGGCTATGTTTTATCGCATAATTGCCTCTAAAAAATAGAATATACTTGCATTTAATAGTATTAATTCATTATTTCATGAGAATAAATTGTAAATTAATGTATAATAATGCCCGAAAACGCTTAATAAAAAACATTTGGAGTAAATATGGATTCAGTACTTAATTGGCTTAACGATAACTCAGGCCTAATTTTACACTACGGTATACAAGCAGTTGTTGCGCTTGTTATCTTTTTACTTGGTAGTCGTGTTGCTAAGTTTTGTTCTAACTTAACTGAAAAAGGTTTTGCTAAAAAGAAAGTAGATAAAGCTGTCGGTTCATTTGTTTCAAGTATTGTGTACACACTTGTATTTGCTGTAACTATTTTAATGGCACTTTCGCAAATTGGCATTGAAACAACTTCGTTCATTGCTATTTTAGGTGCTGCCGGCTTAGCTGTTGGTTTAGCATTGCAAGGTTCATTATCTAACTTCGCATCAGGCGTACTAATTATTTTACTTCGTCCATTTAAGTCTGGTGACTTTGTTGAAGCAGGTAATAAAATGGGTACGGTTAAAAAAATCGAAATATTCTCAACTGAACTACGTACTCCAGATAATAAAGTAATTATCGTACCAAACTCTCAAATAATGTCTGGTGCTATTACTAACTTCTCACGAGAGTCTACTCGTCGTATCGATTTAGTTATTGGTGTTGGCTACGATGCTGATTTACGTCACGCAAAAGAAGTATTAAAATCTGTATTAGATGCAGAAACACGCATACTTAAAGATCCAGCTTACAATGTATCTGTAAATGAGTTAGGCGATTCAAGTGTTAACTTTATTGTTCGTCCTTGGGTTAACGCTGCTGATTATTGGCCTACTTACTGGTCATTAATGGAAAATATTAAAATTGCATTAGATGATGCAGATATTACTATCCCATTTCCACAAATGGATGTTCACTTTCACAAGCAAGACTAATTTTAAATAGTTATTTAATTAAAGTTATCTTTAATTGTTGTAGTGCTAAAAAGCTATTAAACATAAAATTTTCATGCGGGATCTGCCGCATGAAAATTTTTTACATTATTACTTAGCTGTTTAGCTTGCTCTAACAAGTAATGCTTTAATAAAATAGATGTACATTTATACAAAGGTTATTTTTTAATGAAATTAAAGCTTTTATCAGTTTTAGTTGCGGCTTCTGCTGCAACAAACGCATTTGCTGCAGACGCAGATCAAAGAACATGGGAAGTTACCAGTGAATTAGGTGCTATTGTCACAAGTGGTAATACAGAAACGACCACACTTAAAGGTGGCATCAAAGTTCAGCACAATCTTGAACACTGGAACAACGAATACAAGCTAGACGGCATCTACAAAGAAGATGAAGTTGAAGATGCAAATGGTGACAAAAATAAGCAGCGCACTAACGAAAAGTATTCAATTTCTGCACAAGGTAATTACAAATTAAATGAAGATCATTCTCATTTATTCATTTATGGTTCACACGTTTCAGATTATTTTGGAGCGTATAGAAGTGAGTCGGTAATTTCTGCAGGTTACGGTTTGCGTTTATTAAACGAAAAAACTATGTGGTTAAGTGCTGAAATTGGTCCTGGTTATAAATACTTTGAATACCCAGATGACAGCACTGAAGTTGATGACAACGGTAACTCTCTTGCTGGTGAATTTGAAGGCGAAGTAATTGCCTTGGGTAAGTTAGATTACAACTGGCAAATTTCTGAGAATGCACGTTTTACTCAATTAGTTGCTGTTGAGTACGGTGATACAAACACCAAAACTCGCTCTGAAACTGCATTACTTGCAAAAATAAACGGCTCGTTACAAATGAAAGTCGCTTTTAATGTCACTAACAACTCAGATGTTGCTGACGATAAAGAAAGCACTGACACTGAAACGTCATTCACGTTGGTTTACAGTTTTTAACCAATGTAGTTAAGTTAATTACACTAAAGTGACAAAAGGGACGAAAGTCCCTTTTTTATTTGCCTAAAATTAAGGTATTATAGCGGCCAATTTTGGTTGTAGACCTAGGGATATACCTACTCGTGAAAGTTTTTACACAATTAATTAGTGCTTTTATTCTACTTTGTAGTTTTAGTGCTTTGGCTTTTACGCCAACAGCGTCTCAAATTGAGCAATTTAAAAAGTTACCTAAAGCTCAACAAGAAGCCCTCGCAAAACAGTATGGTGTTGACATATCAACGATCACTGGTACAAACCAATCTAATAATCAAAATAATACACAGCAACAAAATAGTATTGGTGAGCGCGCAGAACCCGAAAAAGAAAAGCTTACAGATGAAGAGCGCTTTAAACCAAAAACAGACGAATTAAAGCCATACGGTTACGAATTGTTTGCAGGTGAACCAACTACATTTATCCCAAGCGAAAATGCCGCAGTACCAGATACATATATTGTGGGCCCTGGCGATCAATTAAAAATAAACTTTTATGGTAAAGAAAGTGACAGTTTTGAAGTCATAGTTGACCGTGAAGGACGTATTAGTATTCCAGATTTAAGCCCTGTAGAAGTGGCCGGTTTGACCTTTGCTGAAATTAAAGAATTAGTAAAAGTAAAAGTTGAGCAAGAGGTAATAGGTGTAAAAGCGTTTGTATCGCTTGGTCAGCTTCGTAGCATGCGTATTTTAGTGCTAGGTGAGGCTTACAAGCCAGGTAGCTACAGTGTTTCTTCATTAACAACTGTTTCGCACGCATTATTTGTAAGCGGTGGCGTGTCTGATATTGCTTCTCTTCGTAATATTCAAGTTAAACGCGCAGGCAAGGTTGTAGCAAATTTTGACCTTTACGACTTACTTATTAATGGCGATAGCAGCAACGACATCGTATTAAAGCCGGGCGATGCTGTATTTATTCCATCAGTTGGCGCTCAAGTAACAGTTGAAGGTGCAGTTAAACGTCCCGCTATTTTTGAACTTAAAAAAGGTGAGTCTGCTAAGCATTTATTAGCAATGGCCGGAGGCCTTAAACCCAATGCATACGCTAAAAGCGCAATTGTAGAGCGCTTTAACTTCGATCGTAAAGAAGTACTCTCGGTCGATTTTTCAAAACCACAAATTAACTATATCCCACAAGATGGCGACCGCATTCGCTTTAATTCAGTTAGCTCGCAATATCAAAATTCAATTAGCTTAATTGGTGCAGTGGCACGCCCAGGTAATTATCAATGGCACCAAGGTAAGCGTATTTCAGATGTACTTAAATCTATACGCGGTGACCTACTACCGCAAGCCGATTTAAGCTACGGCCTCGTAATCCGCGAAATAAATGTAAACGGCGATATAGAAGCGCATCAGTTCGACGTTGCTCAAGCGATTATTAAAAATCCTGAAAACAACTTACAACTTAAAGCTAATGACAAGATAGTTGTATTTAGTCGTTTTGAAGAAAAAGAAGCAGAGCAATCAGCTCTAGCAAATATGGCCCTTAGCCAAGAGCAACAAGAGCAGCAACAAAAAGCAGAGCAATGGCACAAGTTTGAGCAAAAAGAGTTCGAAAAATATATTGGTGTTAATCAAGAAGACGAAGAGCTTGTTCTTGAAGACAATAAAATACTAACAATTGCTGAAATTTCTAAACGCAAAGCAAAAGAAGAAGAAGACCAAGAACTCAAACCTGAGGATTATGCATTATTTAGTCGCCATAACTTGTTAGCGCCAATTATTGCTAAATTTAAACAGCAAGCATCAGTGCAACAAGCAATGCAATTAGTTGAAATCAGCGGGAATGTAACTTTCCCTGGTATTTATCCACTAATGATTGGTGGTGAGGTAAGTGATTTAATAACAGCAGCCGGTGGTTTGCTGGAGTCTGCCTACGTAAAACAAGCTGAAATTACACGTATTGTAGCCAGCGATGGTTCTAAAATAGAACACTTACGATTTGACCTTGAAAGCGCCATGAAAGGCGACCTTCAAAGTAATATTACATTACAAAGTAAAGACAGCATCAACGTTTTTGCAATTCCAAACTGGCAAGAAAATGTAAAAGTAGAATTAAAAGGCGAGCTTAAATTTCCAGGCACTTACACTATACGCCGCGGTGAAACGCTAACTGAATTACTTGAACGCGCGGGTGGTTTTTCACAATTTGCAGAACAAAAAGCAGCTGTATTTACCCGTACATCAATTAAAGAACAAGAGGAAAAGCAGTTAGCGCGTTTATCTACAGAGCTTCGCCGCGACATCGCCTCTAAGAGCTTCCAAAACTCTGTAAGCAGTAACACACTTTCTTATGAAGAAATGAACAAGCTGTTAAACGACCTCGCGAGTGTTGAAGCCGTAGGGCGTTTAGTAATTGATTTACCTTTAATTGTAAATAATCAACAAAACTTAGTACTTCAAGATGGTGATACACTTTATGTACCAAGCAAGCGTGATTCAATTAGCGTAATTGGTGAAGTTAACTACTCCACATCACACCTATATAAAACAGGGGTGAGTGTTGATGATTATATTGCTCTAAGTGGTGGCCTTAAAGAGCGTGCCGCTGAAGATCGAATTTACATTATTAAAGCCAATGGTTCAGTGAAAATACCAAGTACAGGTGGTTGGTTTGCAGCAAATAATGCTGACCAGTTAGAACCAGGTGACACAATAGTAATACCAATGGATGCAGGACATATGGACAAGCTAACGCTTTGGAGCACAGCAACGCAGATCCTTTATCAGTTAGGTGTGGCTGTTGCTGCTGTTGGTAGCCTCTAGTGTCGATAGTTGCGACTTTAAAACAATAATATTAATAAGTGATTATGATGAAAGAAACGGAAAGTGTATCTTACAAAAAATTAACTGAAGATGAGATCAAATTACGTACATTGATTTTCACAATCTGGGATGGCAAGTGGCTAATTTTATTGATTACTTTAATATTCAGCTCTTGTGCCGTAATTTATGCTTTAAATCAACCAAATATCTACCGATCAGAAGTATTATTGGCCCCCGTTGAAGATGAGGCTTCAGGTGGTTTATCTGGCTTAGCTAGCCAATTTGGTGGGCTCGCTAGCTTAGCAGGAGTCAACTTTGGAGGAAAAGCTAGTTTAGATAATACGAAAATAGCTATTGAGGTTATGAAGTCACGTAAGTTTACGAGTCAATTCATAACTGAACACGGTATTCTTCCTGAGTTAATGGCTTCTCAATCATGGAAAAGAAAAGACAATGAGCTGATCTATGATCAAGATTTATTTGACTCTAAATCTAGACAGTGGGTTAGAAAGGCCCAAGAACCATCGAAGTCGAAGCCTTCGATGCAAGAGGCTTATGAAGCGTTTAGTAAAATTCTGGTTATTAGTTCAGATAAAACCTCAGGGTTAATTAAAGTAAGTTTAGAGCATATATCACCTCATTTAGCTCAACAGTGGGTAACTTGGTTAGTTGAAGATATCAATAAGGTGATGAAAGAACGGGACGTTAAAGAAGCAAGAAAAAGCACTGATTTTTTAGAAAAACAACTACGACAAACTAACATCACAGATATTAAAACTGTTTTGTACAAATTAGTTGAAGAGCAGGCAAAGACAATTATGTTTGCAGAGGTGCGTGATGAATATGTATTTAAAACAATTGATCCAGCACTAGTACCAGAAAAACAGGTAAAGCCGAAAAAATCCTTAATTTGCGCTCTTGGTTTTATTATAGGATTAATCTTTGGTACGGTTTACGTTTTAGTTTGTAATTATGCAAAATTTGGATTGACGAGAAGTTAACACAATAAATAAGTAGTTAGAGGCCGTTAAAGTGAAAATACTTATAACAGGCGGTGCCGGCTTTATTGGCTCTGCTGTAATTCGACACATTATAGAAAGTACAAATGACTCAGTTGTTAATCTTGATAAGCTTACTTACGCAGGTAATTTAGAGTCACTTAAATCTGTGGATAAGAATGCGCGCTATACTTTTGAACAGGTAGATATTTGTAAACGCATTGAACTTGATAGAGTGTTTGCAACGCATAAACCAGATGCAGTAATGCATTTGGCAGCTGAGAGCCATGTAGACCGGTCAATAACTGGGCCTAGCGATTTTATCCAAACAAATATTGTAGGTACTTACAACCTATTAGAAGCGGCGCGTGAATACTGGAATACATTAAATGATGATTGTAGAAAGTTATTTAGATTCCACCATATTTCAACGGATGAAGTTTACGGCGATCTTCCCCACCCAGATGAACGAAAAGGCGAGCTACCGCTTTTTACTGAGGAAACATCCTATGCTCCAAGTAGTCCTTATTCGGCAAGTAAAGCGTCGAGTGACCATTTAGTCCGATCATGGCTACGCACTTACGGACTTCCTACTATAGTTACAAATTGTTCAAATAATTATGGACCTTATCATTTCCCTGAAAAGCTAATACCACTAGTTATATTAAATGCGCTTGAAGGAAAAAAGCTCCCTATTTACGGAAAGGGTGACCAAATTCGCGACTGGCTTTATGTTGAAGATCACGCTCGTGCACTTTATAAAGTAGTAACTGAGGGTAAAGTCGGTGAAACTTATAACATTGGCGGTCATAATGAAAAGGAAAATATTGAAGTAGTACAAACTATTTGTAGTATTTTAGATGTATTAGTGCCGAAAGAAACAAAATATGCAGAGCAAATTAGTTATGTTGCAGACCGCCCTGGGCATGATAGGCGTTACGCGATTGACTCATCAAAAATGAATGCAGAGCTAGATTGGACACCGGTTGAAACCTTTGAAACAGGCCTACGTAAAACTGTTAAATGGTATTTAGATAACCAGAGATGGTGTGAAAACGTTCAAAATGGCTCTTATCAACGCCAGCGATTAGGCATAAATGTATAACATTATATTGCTCACTTTAAAGAGCAAATAGGATAGAAATATGAAAGGAATTATTTTAGCAGGTGGGTCAGGTACGCGTTTGCATCCAATAACTAAAGGCGTATCAAAACAACTGCTCCCAATCTATGATAAACCAATGATTTATTATCCACTATCTGTACTGATGTTGGCTGGTATAAACGAGATATTAATTATCACAACTCCAGAAGAGCAAGATGGTTTTATCCGTTTGCTGGGAGATGGTTCGCAGTTTGGTATAAAACTGACATATAAAGTACAGGCGTCTCCAGATGGCTTAGCCCAAGCTTTCATTATAGGTGAAGAGTTTATTGGTTCTGACGATGTTTGTTTAGCCTTAGGGGATAATATCTTTTTTGGGCAATCATTTGGTAAACAACTTAAGCATGCAGCTGAAAATTTAATTGGTGCAAGTGTTTTTGGTTACCAAGTAATGGATCCAGAGCGTTTTGGTGTTGTAGAGTTTGACGAAAAGTTTAAAGCGCTCTCTATAGAAGAGAAACCAAAAAATCCTAAGTCGAACTGGGCGGTTACAGGACTTTATTTTTATAATAATTCAGTAATAGAAATAGCTAAAAATGTTAAGCCTTCGTCACGTGGTGAATTAGAAATCACGTGTGTTAACCAGGCATACTTAGAGCAAGGTAATCTCAACGTTGAGCAATTGGGCCGTGGATTTGCATGGCTCGATACCGGGACACACGACTCACTTTTGGAAGCTTCGCAATTTGTTCAAACAGTAGAGAAACGTCAAGGTTTTAAAATTGCTTGTTTAGAGGAAATAGCATTACACCAAGGTTGGTTAAGTAAGCTGCAGGTACAAGCTATTGGCCATGCACTAAGTAAAACTGGCTACGGTCAATACTTACTAAATATCACTAAATAGTTTTGAAAGTAAAATATGAATATAATTAAAACCAAAATAAAAGATCTAGTAATTATAGAGCCTAAAGTATTCGGTGACGAAAGAGGTTTTTTTTATGAGATGTTTCAAGCAGAACGTTACAAAGCTGCAGGCATAAATGCTGATTTTGTACAAGATAATCGTTCTCGCTCGTCAAAAGGCGTGTTGAGAGGGCTTCATTTTCAAAAGACAAAGCCGCAAGGAAAGCTAGTGTCCGTCATTGAAGGTGAGGTATTTGATGTGGCGGTCGATTTACGGCCACATTCAGATACTTTTGGTCAGTATGAAACCGTGTTATTAACAGGGGAGAACAAACTGCAGTTTTACGTACCCCCCGGTTTTGCACATGGGTTTTGTGTGTTGAGTGATATCGCTGATTTTTATTATAAATGTACAGATTACTACGATCCAGCTGATGAAAGTGGTTTACTATGGAATGATGAATGTCTAGGAATACAGTGGCCGCTTGAAGCACCCTTATTATCAGATAAAGATAAAGTTCAGCCCACACTAAGCGAAGTTAAAAATAGACTCATTAATGGGTGGGATGACTAATGGCGCTTTACACTGTATTTGGAGGGCGTGGTTTTATAGGAACTGAGATTGTGACTCAGTTACTTAGCTTAGGGCATACTGTTTTCGTCCCAACAAGAGACGATATAACTATATTTGAGCGTGACCTAGGAATCGTAATTTATTGTGCAGGAAATGGCGATTGTAAAAACACACCTTTTTCAGTATTAGAAGCGAATGTCACTTTAATTTCTGACATTTTACAAAAAAGTCAGTTTAAACGTTTGATGTATATATCTTCGACTCGTGTATATATGAATCAGCTACAATCGAGCGAACAATCTGAATTAACTATCTGCGTAGATGATAACCGTCGTTTATTCAATTTAACTAAGTTAGTTGGTGAAGAATTATGTCTGAAAAGTGGTCGAGATGTATGTGTATTAAGACCTAGTAACGTCTATGGTGTTGCATTAAACAGTCCTTTATTCTTACCCGCAATTACTCGTAATGCAATTAATATGGGGAAAGTAGACATGTACATTCCTCCAAGTTATGCAAAAGACTATGTTTCGGTAAGTGATGTAGCAAGTAGTTGCATAGCACTTTCAATGCTTTCTAGCACTACACAACAAGTAATCAACATTGCTGCGGGGGTCAATATAAAAGCTGAACAAATCGCTAATATATTGCAAGAAAAAACTCAATGTGAAATAGTTTGGCACGAAATCGACTTTCCAAACGAAAAATTTCCTATTACCGATACTACTAAAATTCTCTCATTTATACCTAACTATAAGGCTAAAAGTGTTTTAGCAGATCTTGAAGGCATGATTGAACGATTTACTATTGAGATGAATGGTAAATGACATATCAAATCGTAAAAAAAGATATTTTATGGGGGTATTTGTCTCAATTTTTTAATATGGCTTCAAGTCTTTTATTATTGCCATTTATCTTATACTTTATGACAACCGAAGACGTAGGTTTATGGTATGTATTTGTCTCCATTATAGGGCTCATTCAATTACTCGAATTTGGTTTCTTACCAACAGTCTCAAGATATATTTCTTATGTATATTCTGGAGCGCAAAATATTGAATTGGATAAAGTACCCGACTATGAAGTCGATAGAGGCATCAATATTGAATTGTTATCGGGTATAATTTTTTCCGCAAAAAAAATCTATGGCTGGGTTTCCATTTTAGCACTACTTTTACTCACAATTGCAGGTTCAGTTTATATATCAACACTCGAGTATAGTGGCGACAGGGCTTTAGTATATTCATCTTGGATAATATATGGTGCTGCAGCAATAGTGATCTTTTATTTTGGCTACTACAGCAGCATTTTGAAGGGGCGAGGAGATCAAACTAAATTAAACAAATCAATAGTTCTTTCGAAGCTGAGTAATATCATAATAACTATCCCGCTACTTTATGCTGGCTTTGGCTTGTTAGCAATTGCATTGGGTGTTCTTATGTCTGCTATTGTTGATCGTATTTTAGTTCGCTTTTTTGTTTTTGATAAATGTGCATTGGAAACAATCGAGGCTTTTAAAATAAAGTCAGACAAAGATTACACATCAGTTATTTGGTGCAATGCTAAACTGATGGGGTTGGTCCAACTAGGTAACTTTCTAACAGTTAGGAGCAGTGTACTCATTGTGTCCTCTGTTATTGGTTTAGAAGCTGCCGCAACATATGGCTTCACTTTGCAAATTACATCGGTAGCAGTAATTGTCGCTTCAATGTATTTTGGATTACAGCTACCACTCATGAACTCAGCTCAAGTTTCTAATAATATCACAATTATTAAATCCACATTTTTGAAGTCCATTGGTATATCTTGGGTGCTATTTTTTATATATATGTTTGGGACCATCACGTTGGGAGTTTATTTGGTAGAGGTCTTGTTTGACAGCGCAAATTTATTACCTAGACCAATGTTAATTGTTTTTTTAATTGCAGCCTTCCTGGAAATGAATCATTCATTATGTACAGCGTATTTGACAACCAAAAATACAATAGTATTTATGAAACCAATGCTAATCACTGGAATATTAATATTTAGCTTTTCGCTTTGCTTTGGTTCTATATTTGGCTTGTGGGGTATTATTCTTTCACAATTTTTTCTACAACTTATTTATAATAACTGGAAATGGCCACTGATAGTTTTCACTGAGTTAAAAATATCACTTAAAGATCCATTAATAGAGCTAAGAAATAGACTATGAATATTATTATTGATCTAATTAGAAAAAAAAATGAACACCATGTCTTTAATTTTGAAACAATTAAATCTTTAAATAAATTAGATAAAGAATGCGTTTACTTTTTAGATAGAAAATCATCTTCAATAGATGCCATTACTGATAAAAAAAACTTACATAAAGTAAACGTAAAAAGCAGTAAATTATACTTCTGGCTAAATTCCACTCTAGAGCTTTTAAAAATTATAATAAAGTATAAAGGGAAGAGTAATAAGTTTATTTTGTTATCAGCGACACCTTTGCAATATCAAGTTTGTTCATACCTAACTAGTTTATTTAAAATTGATATAAATATTTTTATGCATGGTGAGCTTGGTTATATATCTAATCCTCAGGGGCTAGGCCAAAGATTAGGTGGTTATTTTATTAATAGCTCTTTCAATAATATAAAATCTAGAGTTAATTTTATCGCTTTGAGTGAGTACATATGTAGCCGTTTATCTAGTAAATATAATTACACTGGCTTTCGTTTTGTAGAGCACCCTTTACAACAGGTTAAAAGGGTTGATGTAAATAATGGAGAAACAATAAAAATTGGTAGTTTTGGTGTACATTCGTACGAGAAAAGCTCTAATGAAATTTATAACTTAGCAAAACTTGTCGATATTAAAGGCGTTAAAAATATAGAGCTCGTTACCGTGGGTGTTTCAAGTGGTAACTTTGAGTACGATTTGAGCCCGAATGTATCGCACATCTGTCGTGGCTTTTTGAATTCATCACTTATTCCAAAAAATGAATTTTTAGCACAAGTACAAGCTTTAGATTTTGCACTGTTTTTTAGTGGCGATGATGAAAAATATGATCTAATTCCGAGTGGGGTTTTCGCTGATTGTATAGCATTTGAACTGCCGATAATCTCACTATATAACTCTAAGATGGAACATTTTTTTAAAAAACATGGTGCAATTGGTATTTTATGCAAGAGCGTAGATGAAATGGCTGATGCCTTACTTCGTTTATCTTGCGATAGTAATGAATTACATGATTACAAAAAAGTTATAAGAAATGTTAAAGCAAACTTTACATCAGATGCTTATTCCAAACAGTTATACAGAGTATTATATGAAAAATGTTAAACTATTTTATATTTATATATATATAGTTCCAGCATTATTATCATTGATACTAATTAGTTTTGGCGGAACCTTGTTAGGTGACTTTAGAAGCTTTAGTTATGATATGAAGGCGAGTGACTTTTTATTAACTCTCATTCAGGTTTTAATTCCTTTAATTATTTTATATCTATTACTTAAGTTGGCTAATAATATTGCAATTACTAAAGAAAAAGGGAAACTATTTGAAGGTTTTATATTAATTTTATTTGTTTTTATTTTTTTTATTACCTTTTTTTTTGGTGCTATAAAAATTGGAGAAGAAAATGTTGGAGGGCTCGCTGGTCTTCTTATGTCATTGGTTGTAAAATTGAATCCGTATTTATTACTCGGCCTGTTAGCCTTTTCTAATATAAAAACTAAAAGCTTCGTTCTTTGTTTAGCTATTTGTATTTTTTACTGTTTTAAACAAGTGTCGCTTCAGGGGTACCTGATTTCCCTATTCTCATTAATTACTTTTTTATTAATAAGAGGCAAAATAGGGAATAAATTATTTTTTACTATGCTAATAATGCCATTTTTGTTATATAGCGTATTGTTTGAAGTGTTAACGTACATATATACATTGCGAAATGAAATGAGAGGTGTTGAGTTTGATGCATCTCAAATAATGTCTTTAGCAGTGGGGCGTGTGTCTTCTCTATCATCATATATCTATATCAGAGAAAGTATTTACAGTTACACATCAGTTTCAGATTTTTTCTCATTGGGCATATTTTTAGAGCGAGTTCTAGGCGTTGGCTTTTTAGATACAGTCTCGCCCTCTGCTATTTTTAATAATGCAGAACTCGGTGAGGCAAATTATAGTATATTTCTGGGACTTAATGGTTTTCTACTGTCATTATATAAGAGTTCAGTCTTTATTTTCCACTTTAATATAATCATAATATTAATTTGCTTTTGCTTAATGTTTCAGATGATCCCATTTTTTGATAGAAAAAATCGAGTTGCTATGTTCTTTTTTATAATGTACATGCCATTTTTGTCTTTTGATATATGGGAGTTTTCCATCATTTTTCAAAGTTTAATTTTGCTAAATTTATTATATTTTTTCTATCGGTTATCCGTTTTTTGTTTTTCATATATTTTTTATCCACACCATTCAAAATCTTAGTTAGGTCTATGTCATGAAAAAAATAATTTTTTATTTACCTTCTTTAGCACCTTCAGGTGGGATTGAGCGAATAGTATCCGAGATTGTGAATCAATTGAGTAGTTTCTATGATATTACAATTTTGGTTAAGGATGATGGGGATAGCTTCTACTTCATAAAAGATAATGTGAAAATTGAATCCATCCAAAATAAATTAAACCTTAATATGAATAGTCGAATTAAGAGAGGAGTCTCAACATTAAATAATATTGTAAGCAGTGTCTTTAAGTTGAGAAATTATTTAAAATCACGTGAATTTGACTATATATACATAACACATCCGCTCGCACAGATAGAACTATTATTTGCAAGTATACCTAAAAATAAAATAATAATATCTGAGCATGGTGCATCTAATAATTATAATTTTACCTATAAATTAATTAAGAAACTAACTTATAAGAGTTGTAATTCTTACTGTATTCCGACTACACAAGACATAGAGTATTACAAAGCGTATAATTTTCCAGTTGTCCATACCCCACATTACAAACCTAAGCTTGATTATAGTTTTAGTAATTTAAAAAACAAAGTTGTTCTCAATATTGGCCGTTTTACAGATGATAAAAAGCAATTAACTCTTTTAAAAATATGGTCAGAAATACCTAGCAAGTACAAGTATGGCTGGCAACTACATATAGTTGGAGAGGGGGAGCTTGCTAATGATTTATCTTATTTTATTGCCAATTACAATCTGCAGAATGAAGTAAAGTTGTTACCACCAATAAGCAAAGTCGAAAAGTATTATCGAGATGCTTCAATTTTTGCTCTTACTTCTCGTAGCGAAGGTTTTGGTATGGTCCTTCTTGAAGCTATCGGGTTTGGTCTGCCATTGATATCTTTTAATTGCCCTTCGGGGCCTAAGGACATCATAAATGATAGAAATGGTTTTTTAATACCGCTTGATTCTGAAGCTGAATATAAAGCTAAGTTAATAGATTTAATGAATAATGAGCAGTTATTAGCTAGTCTCAGTAATGGTGCAAAGCTCACTGCTCATAATTGGTCTGATTGTAATATAACTACTATATGGAAAAACGTTTTCAAATGAAGCTGTCAATAATAATTCCTGCCTATAATGCAGAAAAAACGATAATTAATGCATTAGATTCAGTATATAATCAAAAAAACATAAACGACTTAGCCTTCGAAGTTATTGTTATTAATGATGGCTCAACTGATAACACCTTTGAAGTTGCCAGTAACTATTCAGAGAAAGTTAATAACTTAACCGTTTATAGTAAAGAAAATGGTGGTGTATCCAGCGCTCGAAATTATGCAATAGAAAAAGCTATTGGTGAGTGGATTGCATTTTTAGATTCTGATGATGTTTGGTTAGATTGTAAGCTTGATAAGCAGTTCAAAGTTATAGATGAAGTTAAAAGTATCGATTTCATTGGCTGTGCAAGAAATAATGAAGAGTTAACAGTTTTAGGGCATAAAATAGATAAGCTTTACAAAGCAACAGTTGATGATCTACTGATCAAAATGTTCCCACAAACTTCTACTGCTTTGGTAAAAAAGTCATTATTAGATAAAGTTGGTTACTATGATGAGACTATGACCCACGCAGAAGATGGTGAGTTGTGGGTAAGGCTATGCCACGAAGGTGATTTTTATTATGTCCCCGACTCTTTAGTTACAACGGGTAACGGTAAAAATAATTTTGGCGACAGCGGCTTATCTGGGGATCTAGAAAAAATGCATTTAGGTACACTAAAAATCCTCGTTAAATCCAGAGAGAATAAATTAATATCGAGAACTATGTATTGTTTTTATAAGATATTTTACGAGCTTAAATTCTTGAGACGCAAACTTATAGTAAAGGTTAGATGACTGTGATGTTTAAATTAAAATGGTTTTTATCAGGCCTGATTTTAAAGCTGTTTTGCAAAAAAATAGGTTTCCCATCATATTTTAGCTTCCCTATCTTTTTCAAGGGGCTCAATAAGGTTTCGCTTGGAAAAAAAGTAAGAATATTTCCAGGCTCTAGAATAGAAACTCATGGTCGAGGAACTATTAACATCGGAGATAATGTGGGTATTGCTCAAAATTTTCATATAACTTCGGGTGGGAAACTTGAAATAGGATCAGGTACGACGATTGCTGCAAACGTTATCATTACGAATATAGACCATGATTATAAAGATATTAATAAAACACTATTAGATCAAGGTTGTAAAATAACAGATACAGAAATTGGGAGTAATTGCTTCATAGGGGCTGGCGTAATTATTCAAGCTGGTACCAAGCTTGGAAATCACTGTACTGTTGGAGCAAACTCAGTTGTTAAAGGGAATTTTCCTGATTTTTGTGTAGTAGTAGGCTCCCCAGCAAAAATAGTAAAGATTTATGACTTAGATATAAATGAATGGGTTTCAGTCTCTAGGTAGCTGAAATACTATAAATTTAAACGCTCGTTAGTCTAACTAATTAGGTTTATTTAATATGCCGCTTTCGTAAAATTTAGGCTGCAAGTCGTTTTTTATAGCGGGAAAAAAGTCTTATTAAAATGTAAAGTTAAAAATTTACTCCTAACTTGTAAGGATTAAAATTCCAGCAGATTCATTTTTCTACAGATTCCTCTTCAGTATCAAAGTTTATACAGCGTATTTTATATTTAAGAATAAAAACTGGAAACATAAAAATGTTAAAAAAGTTGGGTTTTATTAATATCATATACTTAGCATTATGTTATTTATTAACAAAAATACTTTACAATAAACAAAAACTTATTCGGTTTCCTTTTGAAGTTAGGGGGAAGCGTTTTATTTTATTTGGGAATCGGTTATCTACAGGTCGCTATTGTAGAATTGAAGCCTATCCAGAGAATAATGAAAAAGTACTGTTTATTGGGGACGACTGTCAAATCAATGACAGCGTACATATAGTAGCAAAGCAGCAAGTAATACTTAAAAATAACGTACTACTTGCGAGTAGGGTATTCATCAGCGATTTAAATCATGGTTCATATACTGGCGAAGTTCATACTCATCCGCACGAAATTGCAGCTGAGAGAGTTAACTACACCAAGCCGGTTATAATAGGCAATAATGTATGGGTTGGCGAAGGAGCGGTTATCTTAGCCGGAGTAACCGTAGGTGATAATTCTATTATCGGAGCTAACTCAGTCGTTTGTAAAGATATAGATGCCAACTCCATATATGTAGGAAATCCTGCAAAAAAAATTAAGTATTACGATTTTAAATTGAATAAGTGGATATCTAGTGCCAAACAATCATAGCAACAAAAACGTTCTTCTATTTTGCCCTTCTTTTTTTGGGTATGATAAGTCGATTAAACAAGAAATCGAAGCTCTTGGAGCAAAAGTATCTTTGTTTGACGAGCGGCCATTTAAATCTTTTATAGGTAAATCTATATTGAGGTTAAACCTTAGTTGGTTGATTAAAAAGCATATAGAAAATTATTTCAAAAAAATTATATATCCTCAGATTAGTGATTTGGATTTTTTGGTTTTCGTAAACCCTGAATCAATACCATCAAGTTTAATTAGAGAAATCAAGCTGCTAAACAAAGATATAAAAGTAATTACTTATATGTGGGACTCGTTTCTAAATAAGAAAAATGCAAAGCAGCTAATCAATGTTTCTGATTCTTTTTTTACTTTCGATCCTAAAGATGCAAAGCAATACAATGTGAGTTTTTTACCGTTATTTTATGTATCAGAGTATGAGGAAATTCGAACTAAGAAAGGCAATAGGTATGACTTTTCATTTATTGGTACTGCACATTCTGACCGATATAAAATACTAAAAAAAATAACATCAGCAAATATGAATGTATTTTCTTTTTTATATACACCAAATAAACTAGTTTTTTTATATAAAAAATATTTTTGTAATGAACTTGTTGGGTTAAGTTTGAAAGGCGTATCTTCTACTTCTATGTCTAGAGAAGAAGTGATCGATGTAATAAGCGATAGTCGTGTGGTAATTGATATTAATCATCCATCACAAGTAGGTCTTACTATCAGAACAATCGAAACTTTAGCCGCTGGGAAAAAACTAATAACGACTAATAAAGAAATAAAAAACTACGACTTTTATAATGAAAACAACATTTTGTATTACCATAGTGAGACAACTGTAAATGATGTATCGAAATTCATTGAACAGCCTTTTTCAGATTGTTGTGATAAATATAAAGAATTCAGCTTAAAAAATTGGGTGAAAAAAGTACTTTATGAATAAAATTATTCCAATAATAATGGCGGGTGGCTCAGGTACTCGCTTATGGCCACTTTCTCGTGGCAATTATCCAAAGCAATTCTTATCGTTAAGCGGTAAGCATACAATGCTGCAAGATACGTTAAGCAGGTTAAATGGTCTTGAGCATAGCCCAGCTATGCTAATTTGTAACGAAGAGCATCGTTTTATCGCTGCAGAACAAGTCCGCCAATTAGGTGTAAAACATAGCGGTATATTCTTAGAGCCCGTGGGGCGAAATACAGCACCAGCAATAGCACTTGCTGCCTTTAAAGCTATTGAAAAAGGTGATGACCCATTACTACTTGTGCTTGCTGCAGATCATTTAATAGATGATACAATCTCGTTTCACGACAGTGTTAATAAAGCAGCAGACCTTGCAAAGCAAGGTAAATTAGTAACATTTGGTATTGTAGGAAATAAACCTGAAACAGGCTACGGATATATAAAGCGCGGCAAAAGGTTCAGTACAGGCTTTGTAGTAGACAGCTTTGTTGAAAAACCAAATTTAGACACGGCTAAACAGTATATTGCCAGTGGTGATTACTATTGGAATAGTGGTATGTTTTTATTTAAAGCGAGCCGTTATCTAGAAGAGTTAAAAGCTTTTCGGCCTGATATTTATGACGCATGCAAAAAAGCAATTGAAATACAGTCTAACGATTTAGATTTTATTCGTGTAGATAGAGCTGCATTTGAAGCCTGCCCAGATGAATCAGTAGATTATGCTGTAATGGAACACACACAAGATGCGGTTGTTGTGCCTATGGATGCAGGTTGGAGTGATGTAGGTGGTTTTGCTGCGTTGTGGGATGTATCTGCTAAAGACGAGAATGGCAATGCATTTACAGGAGATGTAAGAGCCATTGATACAAAAAATACTCTTGTATTCGGGGAAGATAAACTTGTAGCTACTGTAGGTGTTGAAGACTTAGTAATAGTAAATACCAAAGATGCAGTACTCGTAGCTCACAAAGACCAATCACAACATGTAAAAGCAATTGTTCAGCAATTAAAGTTAGAAAACCGCTCAGAAGCAACTATGCATCGTGAAGTGTATCGCCCTTGGGGGAAATACGATTCAGTTGATAATGGTGAACGTTTTCAAGTTAAACGTATAACAGTAAAACCGGGCGCTAAATTAAGTGTACAAATGCATCATCACCGTGCAGAGCATTGGATTGTTGTATCAGGCACAGCCAAGGTTCAAATTGACGATTCAGAGCAGTTTGTAACTGAGAATGAATCTGTTTACATTCCTATCACGGCTGTGCATGCACTCGAAAACCCAGGCAAAGTGGATTTAGAATTAATAGAAGTTCAGTCTGGCTCTTACCTAGGTGAAGACGATATCGTGCGTTTTGAAGATCGCTACGGTAGAGTTAATTAACTATAATTGAGCGGAATAAATTTTTATATAGCTATCATCACCCTTACCCTTAAGTTCGTTTTGGGAAGGTTAGTTACTATATTTTAATTTATTTCTGATTAGTTTTAAAAGGTACTACATGGATAATAACTTAATAACGTCAGAGGTTATTGCTGATAGCGGTATAGCTTTTGGCACTAGTGGCGCACGTGGACTAGTCACAGATTTTTCCCCTGAAGTGTGTGCAGCATTTGCAACAGCATTTATAAAATCTATTGATACACAATTTAGCTTTAATACAGTTGCTTTAGCTATTGATAACCGTCCAAGTAGTTATTTAATGGCGCAAGCTTGTGCTGCTGGTTTAAAACAACTTAGCCTAAATATTGTATATTATGGTGTAATACCTACACCAGCGCTTGCTCATAAAGCAATGAAAGACAAAATACCAAGCATAATGGTTACAGGAAGTCATATACCTTTTGATCGTAATGGGCTCAAATTTTACCGTCCTGATGGTGAAATAACTAAAGTAGATGAGCAGGTTATCTTAGCTAATAAAGCGGCCCTAAATAAAGAAATCTACTTAACTGAACTAGAGTTAGATAAAGCAGCTGTACAGGCTTATATAAGTCGCTATGCTGATTTATTTAGCCATGATGCTTTAGCACGCAAAAAAATAGGCATTTATGAGCACTCTAGTGCTGGACGCGATATATATAAAACTTTATTCGAACAGTTAGGGGCTGAAGTAATAAGCCTTGGGCGTAGTGATAAATTTGTGCCAATAGACACTGAAGCTGTATCAGATGAGGACCAACAAAAAGCGTTAAACTGGTCTAACGAATATGGCTTTGACGCTATATTTTCAACGGATGGTGACGGTGACCGCCCATTAATTGCAGATGAAAACGGTAATTGGCTCCGTGGCGACATATTAGGTTTGTTGTGTAGTCAATTATTAAATATTGATTCGCTAGCCGTGCCTGTGAGCTGTAATACCGCTATTGAGTTGTCGAATAGTTTTAAAAAAGTGGTAAGGACAAAAATCGGATCGCCTTATGT
This sequence comes from Pseudoalteromonas sp. SG45-1, assembly GCF_014164135.1. Lineage (NCBI taxonomy): Bacteria > Pseudomonadati > Pseudomonadota > Gammaproteobacteria > Alteromonadales > Pseudoalteromonadaceae > Pseudoalteromonas > Pseudoalteromonas sp. SG45-1. The sequence continues at coordinate 180,631 of NZ_JACJEP010000003.1, read as the reverse complement.
AATTGCTGAATTTACTAACTTGAATAAAGAGCACTCTAATATTGCTGGTTTTGAAGCAAATGGTGGCTATCTATTAGGCTCAGATATAAGCGTTAACGGGAAGTTACTTGAAGCATTGCCTACTCGTGATGCACTTTTACCTGCGTTAATGTTACTAAGTCAGCAACTTCCTATTTCAGCCCAGCTTAAAAAGCTGCCTCAACGATTTACTGTGAGCGATCGTTTACAAAACTTTCCTAGAGAAGATAGTTTTGCTTTAATTGAAGAGTTGAGCACTGACGCAAGCACATTTCTAAGTAATTTAAACATAAAACAAGATTACTCAATAAACTTAATTGACGGTCTACGCATTACCCTACACAATAATGAGGTAATACATATCCGACCATCAGGAAATGCCCCTGAGTTACGTTGTTATATTGAAAGTAATACAGAAAAAAATGCACTTTCAAAACTTGAGAGTGTTTTAAATTACCTGACACTAAACAGATAAGGTTAACTAAGCCAGTTAACATGGAAATTTTTATGATTTTAGATCTCTCGTTTACTTTTATTATTGCGTTCGCAATGTTATTCCTCATGAGAAAAGTAGCGCGTAATATAGGGCTTGTAGATATGCCTTCTGGCAGAAAAGCCCATACAGGCAACATTCCACTTGTTGGTGGTGTAGCTATATGTATAACAATTGTTCATTACATTTATTCTCATCCTGGCATGCTTACCCACGACAATTTATTTATGCTTTGCATAACAAGCCTCACAGCTATAGGTGTTTTGGATGATAAGTTTGATTTAAGTGTTAAGTTTAGAATGGCGGTGCAAACGGGTATATCTATAGTAATGATTTACTATGCCGATGCACAAATGCTGACACTAGGAAATATGTTTGGCTACGGTGAAGTAACTTTGTCTTGGTTAGGGCCAATAATTACAGTATTAGCAGTTATAGGCTGTATTAATGCTTTTAATATGGTAGACGGAATAGATGGGTTACTTGGAGGTTTATCTATAGTCACATTCGGGAGTATCGCTATTTTGCTGTCTTTCTCAGGAGAGCAAAAGTTGAGCTATTTGTGTATTTTGCTTGTTGTTACAATGATCCCATATATCATTATGAATTTAGGTTTAGTCGGGCGTGAGCGAAAAGTATTCATGGGGGACGCAGGAAGCATGATGATTGGCTTTACCGCAATTTGGCTATTAATTGGAGCCAGCCAAAATTCTGGTAGCCCGATGATCCGTCCAGTAACGGCCTTGTGGTTAATAGCGGTGCCTTTAATGGATATGGTCGCAATTATGTTTCGTAGGCTTAAGCAAAAAAAATCGCCTTTTAAACCAGATAGAGAACATTTACATCACATTTGCCAAAGAATTGGTTGTTCACCGCTGCAAACTCTTTTATTAATATGTTTTATAGCAGCAATATTTGCTGGAATTGGCATGTTGGGCGAAGTTTATAACATTTCTGAATACTATATGTTTTACAGTTTTATAGTTGTATTTAGCGTTTATTTATTTGCACTGGCTAATTATTGCAAAGTAATTAACTATATTAGGCGAAAACTAGGTTTACCCAAGCTTATAATTTATTAGTAAGTAGGTTTATTGTGTCGCAATAACTGCATCTACAACTAAATTTGCCAGCTTATAAAATATAAGAGAATCTTTAGTATACAGTCTTCGTCTTATAGCTAAATAATGTATTTCATACCAAAGGGGGAGGCTTACTTCCCCCTTCCAATCTCAATTATTATCTTGTCACTTAATAATTTTTTATACTTATTAGCTAAAGCATTTTTTGCATCATCATCCCCATGCACAATTTTTATCAGGCTTGGCTTTTTATGCATACCCGTTACAAACTTAATTAATCCGTTTTGATCGGCATGGGCGCTGTACCCGCTAATTGTATGTACTTTTGCGTTTATAGTAATGCGAGCATCATTTATAAAAACATACCCATTACGTGGGCCATATTTTTGAATTTCGCGACCTAACGTTTTGTTTCCTTGGTAACCTACAAACAATACATCGGTGGTTTTATCATTTAAAAATCGCTCAAGATAATTAACTATTCGCCCACCAGTACACATACCACTTGCCGCTAATATTATGGCTGGTGTTTGTCGCGAACTTAAATAGTTAATAACAGCCAAATGCTCCTTGTGTGAATCAACCGTAGTTAGGTTTTTAAAATCGAGCGGGTGCCTACCGTTTGCAACTTTGCGTTTGGCTTCGCTATCCCATAGGTATTTAAACTTTTTGTATTGCTCAGTAAAATTGGCTGCCATAGGGGAGTCGAGTATTACGTGAATGTCTCGCCACTTAGACTTTTTAGATGAGCTATGTATGAGTTGCTCCAGCTCATATAGCAGCTCTTGTGTACGCCCAATACTAAAAGCTGGCACTAACACCACGCCATTATCGCTAACAGCGCGTTCGATAATGTTTTTTAGCGTTTGAGTGCGCTCTTTACGGCCTTGATGATTTTTATTCCCGTAGGTTGATTCAATAACTAGGGTGTCGGCTTTATAAGGCGCTTTAGGCGAAGGGAGTAGCGGGGTATACGGTGCGCCTAAATCCCCTGAAAATACAACGCGATGTTTGTTGTTATTGCTATTTGTAATATCAATTTCAACGTAGGCAGAACCTAATATATGCCCAGCACGCTGAAACCGCGCTTTAGCTTTATTGAGCCCTTTGCAAGGTAGTTCAAACCACGCTTTATAGTCAACAGCTACTATACGTTTATTTAATAAGCTTAAGCAGGCAGCTATAATTTTAGGGTCGCGGGTTACACCTACTTTTAAAGCATCTTCTATTACTAAAGGTAATAAGCTGGCAGATGCAATACTTGTAAAAATAGGGCCTTTAAAACCAGCTGCTAATAAGTAAGGAATTCGGCCAACATGGTCAATATGGCAATGGGTGACAATAAGCGCAGTAACATGGGTAATATCAAATTCAATTGAAAGATCGACTTTAGAGTCTTCGCCTTGAAATAACCCGCAATCAACAAGCACGCTTGTTTGCTCGTTAATTACCAGTTCGTGGCACGAACCGGTAACTCCATTAACCGCACCATGATGAAGTATTTGCATTGCACTTCCTTGTTATCAATTTGTTACATTGAATTTTAAGGTAGAAGCAAAGCCACAAATATTCAAGGTTATAGCGCTTGAGCTAAATTAATAACCTCACCTACAAATATGAACCAACCTGTAGGTGCGAATTTATTTCGCGCTTTTATTATTTTATTACTTTGGGCTCTTACTTAAATATTAATTTTTAGATCATATGAATTCAGGTTTTTAATAAATTTATTACCTTTTCCTAAACTTTTGTTTAGCTTGCTCTAAACATTGCTTTGTAAGCGCTAAACCAGCGTTAAAGCCTTTATTTCTCTTAAATTCAATAACATTGTTTACTAATGTGAGTGGCTATTAACCACTAAGGCTTATTTACATAGGCACTCTATGGTGGTTATAATGCCGCCGTTATTTAGTTTAGCGTTGTGTTTTTTGCAACTTAGTTATGTGTCAAGGACTATTATGGAAAGTTGGTATTTAGTCGTATGCAAACCTAAGCAAGAAGAGAGAGCCAAAACTAACTTGCAAAATCAAGGGATTGAAGCGTTTTACCCCAAATTAACTACCGAAAGGTTGGTTAAAGGTCGGCGTACCGTCAAACAAACCGCTTTATTCCCTAATTATTTATTTGTATGCCTTGAGTCAAAAAACGGTAATTTTTCTGCTGTAAAAAATACACGTGGAATTGGTGGCTTTGTATCCTATGGATCACAGTATCAATTAGTTTCTACACATATAATTAATCAGCTAAAAAATGAGCGTTCACTTACCACAGAATCACTAATACCAAAAGCAGGTGATGTAGTAAGTGTGAATAACGATTCATTTAGTAATATACAAGCAATATACAAAGAGCCAGATGGCGACCTGCGCAGTATTTTACTAATTAACTTACTTAATCAAAAAATTGAAGTAAGTGTAGATAATAAAGATATTAAGCAATAATAGCTAAAGCGTAACAGCGTAAAAAATAGCTATATATCAGTACATAGGAACTGTAACCTAAGGGCGGAAGCGTGCCTAAAGCACTGTGGTTAATTACTTGTAGACGCACAGCTTGCTGGCGTGACGAGCAAAGCTCGTAATAGAACTTCTTCACAAAGAGGTCAAGGGCACTGCGCTTTAGAGAAGTAAACAGCCATAAAGTACTTGTTTAAATGGCTTCTCATTTACTCCTCATTCGCTTCTCTTTGTGCAATCATATTTTAAGTGATTTATTCACAAAGAGGTTAAGAGGGCGCTGCGCTTTAGAGAAGTAAACAGCCACAAGTACTTATTTAAATGGCTTCTCATTTACTCCTCATTCGCTTCTCTTTGTGCAATTATCAATAAATGTATTTCAAAAAGAAGTTATGAGCACGCTGCGCTTTTAACGTTGAAGCCCCGTGGCAAAGTTTAACACCGTGGTTAAGGTCACTCGTAGACGAGTAGCTTGCTGGCGTGACGAGCAAAACTCGTAATAAGGGTTATTCACAAAAGGGTTAAGAGCACGCTGCGCTTTAGAGAAATAAAAAGTCATAAAGCATTCGTTTAAATGGCTTCTCATCTACTCCTCATTCGCTTCTCTTTGTGCAATAAATCTTTAAGTGGTTAATCTGAAGATGTCGAGGGCGCTGAGCTTTAGAGAAGTAAGCAGCCATAAAGCACTTGTTTAAATGGCTTCTCATTTACTCATCATTTGCTTCTCTTTGTGCAATTGATGATGAATGCGTTAAGTGCTTTACTAAAAACGGCTATCAATTAAATTTATTCATAAAGACCTTATGAAAATACTGATATAATTTCAGTGTTAATTAAAAACTTAGTTACAAAGCTTTTACAAAGCAAAGGCTATTGCTTCACAATAGTGCGCATGCTTTAATTAGTCGGCTAAAATACAAGTGCTCACCAAGGTTGGTGAGTAAGTGCAATATTTAAAATAACTTTGGGATTCTACAATGGCGTTAAGCTGTAAATCACTCGCATCAATACTCGCAATACTAAGCATGACCGGCTGTACAATAGTTCCCGGCAGCCACTTTGAAGGTATAGACTCAGGCGAGCAAACACAAAACCTTGAACAAGATCTCGAAAAAGTAAACATTCAAATAATTGACTCGCAACTAATAAATAAACAAAATCAAGCGCGTATAGCTGCTAAACCAATTTCAAGCACCGCTGGTTTAAATGTAAGTAACTACGAATACAAACTAGGTGTTGGCGACGTACTAACAATAGGTGTATGGGATCACCCTGAGCTAACAATACCTGCAGCAGTACAACGTACCGCAGAGTTTGACGGCTTTAGAGTACAGCGAGACGGCACCATTACTTACGCTTACGCACCAAATATACCCGCTGCTGGTAAAACAATAAGCCAAGTACGTAATGAGCTTGTAAAACGCTTAAGCCGAGTAATAGAAGACCCGCAAGTAGACGTAAAAGTAGTGGGCTTTAGAAGCCAAAAAACCTACGTTACCGGTGAAGTTAACAAGCCTGGCGTATACCCAGTAACCGAAATACCACTTACCTTAATTGATGCCTTAAACCAAGCAGGTGGTTTGACTGATGCAGCCGATTGGCGCACAGTAACATTTACCCGTGGCGACAAAACAGAAGTTATTAAACTTGATGACTTTTATGCCCATGGTGACATTTCGCAAAACCGTTTGTTACAACATGGCGACATAGTGCACGTAAATCGTAACGATACACAAAAAATATTTGTATTAGGCGATGTTAAAAAAGCAGGTTCAGTAACGCTTAACCGTTATGGTTTAAACTTAGCCGAAGCGCTAAGCGACTCGGGCGGCTTAAACGAAGCAACAGCAGACGCTAATGGTGTATTTGTACTGCGTAAAAGTGACGTAGAGCAAACCGGTGTTATTGCAAACGTATACCAATTACACGCTAAAAATATAGCGGCAATGGTATTAGCTGAGCAGTTTGAGCTACAACCGCGCGATATTGTATATGTAACATCGGCACCACTTGCCCGTTGGAACCGTGTAATAAGTTTATTATTACCGTCGGTAGCATCGGTTGATAGCCTAGACGATATTTCATCAAACTAAGGGTTTTTAAAAATGTTTGATTCAGTTTTAGTGGTGTGTGCAGGCAATATTTGCCGCAGCCCAACAGGTGAATATGTTTTAAAGCAAAAGCTTGAAGGCAAAAATATTAAAGTATCGTCTGCTGGGTTAACAGCACTTGAAGGCAAACCAGCAGATGCAAAAGCAAAACAAATAGCGCTCGCACATGGCGTTAATATGGACGCTCACCAAGGCCAGCAGCTTACATCAAACTTAGTTGCGCAAAATAGCGTAATACTGGTAATGGAAGAACGCCATTTAAAAGACGTACATGCTCGCTACCCTGAGGCGCGTGGTAAAACGTTTTTACTCGGTAAGTGGATTAATAACGCCGAAATACCAGACCCTTACCGCCAAAGCCAAGAGGCTTTTGAACACGTTTATACATTAATCGACAGCGCATGTAGCGCTTGGCAAAAGTATTTATAAGGAATGGCTAATTTAATGAATACCCAGCCGAATAACAGCGCTAGTAACGCTAATAATAAAAGCACTAATAACACACAACCAACGCAAGAAATTGATTTAATGGCGCTATTAGGCGCATTGCTCGATCGCAAATATTTTATAGTAGCCGTAACCGCGCTGTTTATGTTTGTAGGTGTTATTTATGCAGTATTAAGTACCCCTGTTTACCAAGCAACAGCCATGATACAAGTTGAAGACGGCGGCGCATCAGTCCCTGGTTTTGACGATATGGCAGGAATGTTCGAAAGCACATCCGCAGCAGTAACCGAAATAGAGCTACTAAAGTCGCGCAGTATAATAGGTGAGGCAGTAGACACTTTAAAGCTTGATATTATAGCAGAGCCTAAACTATTCCCGTTTATAGGTAGCCGAGCTTACCGCACTTTTAGCCCAATGGAAGATGGCGATTTAGCTGAGCCAAGCTTTGGTGCAAGTAGCTACGCATGGGGCGGCGAGAGTATAAATGTATTTAGGTTTGACGTACCACGCTTTGCAATCAATAAAGAGTTCACGGTTGTAGCTCAAGGAAATAGTAGCCTTACACTTTTAAATGGTGACGGCGAGCAAATGTTATCGGGTAAAGTGGGCGAGGAGCTTACAAACGGTAAATTTAACTTAACTATTCGTACTTTAAATGCGCGCCCTGGTACAGAGTTTACAATTACCCGTAAAGATCGCCTTAATACTATTTTAGATTTGCAAACTGCTATTGGTGCAAGTGAAAAAGGTAAAGACTCCGGTATAATTAACTTAAGCTTACAAAGTACTAAACCGAGCTACGCTGAAAAAGTGCTTGATAAAGTAGCTGCTATTTATGTACGCAGAAATGTTGAGCGCAATAGCGCAGAGGCGCAAAAGTCGCTAGAGTTTTTAGAAGTACAATTACCTGAAATTAAAAAGCAGCTTGAATACGCAGAGCAACGCTTTAACGACTACCAAATTAAACGCCAATCAATAAACATAACACTCGAAACCCAAGGCGTGCTTGAACAAGTAGTTAAGCTTGAAACCAAGTTACAAGAGCTAAACCTAAAACGTTTAGATATTGGCCGAAAGTTTAAAAAAGACCACCCTTCGTACCAAGGTATACTTGAGCAAATAGAAGCGGTTGAAAGCCAAAAAAAAGAGCTTGTAGGTGAGGTAGGTAATCTGCCAGAAACTCAGCAAGAGTTATTACGTTTAAAACGCGATGTTGAAGTAAGTAACCAAATTTACACCTTACTGCTTAGTAAAACACAAGAGCTTGATATAGTTCGTGCAGGCACTGTAGGTAACGTACGTATAATTGACTACGCCGAGGTAAACACCAGCAAGCCAGTTAAACCTAAAAAAGCATTAATAGTCGTAATGGCGACTATGCTAGGCGGTATGTTAGCTGTGGCTATAGTGCTTATACAAAAGGCAATGCACAAAGGCGTTGAAGACCCTGCAGAAATTGAAGCACTAGGCTTACCGGTATACGCAAGTGTACCGCACTCAGATTATCAAGATAAACTAAGTGGTTTTGCCGAGCGAGCCCGCAAAAACAAAGTTAATAAACCTAAAAGTATACTCGCGCTCGATAATCCAGCCGACCTAGCAATAGAGGCACTACGTAGTTTGCGTACCAGTTTGCACTTTGCGATGATGGAAGCTAAAAATAACATTATTGCTATATCGGGCCCAAGCCCAAGTGTGGGTAAATCATTTATATCGGTCAACTTAGCTTCAGTACTCGCACAAAGCGGCAAAAAAGTACTGATTATTGATGCCGATATGCGTAAAGGCTACTTACAAACCCAGTTTGGTTTAAAGTGGGATGATGGCTTAAGCGATTACCTATCAGGCCGTTTAAACCTAGAGCAAGTTACTAAACCAACTAAAGTTGAGGGCTTAAGTGTTATTACGCGCGGGCAAATACCACCAAACCCTTCTGAGCTATTAATGCATAGTAACTTTAGTAAATTAGTTGAAGAAGTAAGCGCTGCTTACGACATTATAATTATTGATACTCCTCCAATACTTGCAGTAACCGACCCTGCAATTGTAAGTGCACATTCGGGTACTACCTTACTAGTTGCACGTTTTGGCCAAAACCACATACGTGAAATTGACCTAACCCGTAATCGTTTTGAACAAAACGGCATAGACGTAAAAGGCGTGGTTTTTAACGGTGTTGTTAAAAAAGCAAGTAATGCGTATGGCTATTACGGATACTATAATTACGAGTACAAAAGCGATAAATAATTTATAAGAGGGTCTATTGGTTACTTTTAAATGGAAGTATAAAAACGAGCAATTACAATGATATAGTAATTGCTCGTTTTAATTTAGGAAAGTGTTTAGTACGTATGTGAATAACTTTGATATTAAATTACTAAAACCGGTCTTAGCAGTCGATTGTAGCTACTAACCGTCTGTTATTAGTTTTTATTAAATGCACCTTAGTATGTAGCCATGCAAAATAGCTGTTTTGATGATAAGTAGATGTGGCACTACATTGTCCTAGCCACCAGTTAAGCCATTAATCTGACGTATATGCAGTTTGGAGTTACTATTCTTTAAATAGTAGTAAAGTCATATGTAAAACATTGATGTAAATAGCATTGAATCAGGGGGATGTGATAATGGTTGAGATTGTTAATGAAAAATAATAAAGAAATATTCAAAAATTTACTCAGTTTTGGATCTATTGATGTTTTAGGATTGTTGATTCCTATCATTACGATGCCTATTTTGACAAGGGCTTTACAACCAGCTCTATATGGTGAGCTAATGCTTTTTTTTATGGTGATGATTTTTGGTCACACTATTATTGATTATGGAACGCAGTTTACAGCTGTCAGGGTTTTATCTAAAGCGCGAAAAAAAAAGAAAACTATTAATTTCCTTTATACAAAATACCAAGGTCTGAGACTTTTTTTAGCGGGAGTATATTTTAGTTTAGCGTCGTTATATTGTTTGGTATTTGAACTTGGAAATTTAGCCAATTATATTTACACATTTGGTTTTGTGTATTTGTTAGGTTATGCGCTTACCCCTATTTGGTTTTTTCAAGGTATGGGAGATACTGTGCCTTTATTGAAAGTATCATTGGCAATAAAAGCCATACACCTGCTAGTAATAATTTCATTTGTCAAAACATCAGAAGACATTATTTACCCGGTATTATCTATGACAGTACCGTTGCTTGCAGGTGGGGTTTTACTTGCATTATTTGCGCAGCGTAAATACGGAGTTGGTTGGCCTATATTCAATTATGTTGCTTATGATATTAAAAATGGTAAGGATGTATTTATAGGACTACTAGCGCCAAATTTATATAATTCTCTTCCAACTATAATTTTAGGCACAATCTTTCCACTTGCACAGTTTGCTCAATACGCAATAGCTTCAAAGCTTATATCAGTCATATTTACCGTTCAAAATGTTATATCTAAATCAATTTATTCTACAGTAGCAATGTCCAAAGTAAGTCAAGTAAAAAAGTTACTAACTTTGAACTTCGTTATTTCAATAATACCGATTTTAGGTGTGTTTTTATTCGGAAAAACAATAATCACAGCTTTGTTGGGCGCTGCTTATGAAGATGCTTCTAAGTACTTTGTTGTGTTGAGTATTGGTGCTTTGTTTCTAGGGTTATCAAACGCAATCTCTATTGGTTATTTTTTGCCTAATGGTTTTGATAAAATATACAGAAATATATCAATTCGTGTCTCTTTAATTTCAGCGCTCGTTGCAATTATTGCTATTCATTTTTTTGGTCTAATGGGGGGGGCAGTTTCTTTAACTTTTGCGCGAGCTCTTTTTTTATTAGACTATAGCATCTGCTACATTGCTCTAAAAAGAGAAGATAATAAATTTTAAATTTGCATTGAATAGAGTGAAAGCATGATTAATAAACACACCTCAAGCGAGCCTGACTTTTCATTAAAAGCAGATTTGGCTGGTGAATTCCCGATTTATTTATTTTTATCTGATGATAAAAAGGTACTTTTATACAGTGAATCAGTAAATGCATTGTTTAATGATGGTCAAGTTAAAAAAAATATTAATATATCCAATTGTGGAATTTCTTTTTTACTTCAAAGCGGTGTAATACCTCCGCCGAGAACAGCTTATAAAAATATTTTTATTCTTGGCATTGGCGATAGAGTTAGAGTCACTTCAGTAAATGGAACTATTAACTTAGATTTTGATCACGACTTTCCTTTTATCAACGCAAATCGTTCGACTGAGCAAGATATGTTGCCCAACGAAGACTTAATTCTTGAAATGTTAGCCGAAGCCACAATAAAAAGAATTAACACCTCTAAACCTACCTTCCTGTTTCACAGCGCAGGTAAGGATAGTAATAGTATAGCTTTAGCTTTGGCTGAGGCTGGTTGGCAAAATCGTGTGACGTTAATTACACATAAATCAAAGGGGGAGGTAGATGAGAGTGACGTTAGTGCTGGAATAGCTAAAAAACTCGGTTTTAAACACCGTATATTGTATGAAATAGATCGATTAGAAAATACACATAAGGCTGCTTTAGAAGAATATTTTAGTAATTCCCCATTTCCCTGTACCGATAATGTAGCTTTGGCATATCCTTTATACGCGCATCAATTGCCAGAGCTCAGAGATTCAAACATTATTGATGGCGGTGGTAATGATAGTCATATGATGACACCTCCATCTAAGAGAGAATTAGATATTTTTTTATTATCTAAGTTCCTTCATCATGCAAGCTTTTTAAGGAGTTTTGTTAAATCTGAGAGTTTATTATCTGCACTTCTCAAGACCCCCGCAGAAAGGTGTGGCGTTACAGGGCTAAGTTATTCCGACACAAAGAAGGTGTTTTCAGCGTCGAATAATGTATACCCATACTGGAAGGGGAAAAGTAAGTTGAATAAAAATAGAGATATGATTGATTTCAGAACAAGTGTTCTAACACCAATTTTAGCCTCAGAGTTACATATTAGGAAAGCTAGAAATTTCGCAGACTCAATAAACTCGAATTTAATTTTACCTTTTGCTAACCAGCAAGTGGCAAGATACTTCTCTAACATGCCAGAAAAGTTTTTATTTGACCGCAAAACCTCAAAAAACAAGCTTGTTTTGCGTGAAATGCTAAAAAAACGTGTAGGTCTTGATTCTGATGCATTAGGTAAACTTGGTTTTAGCTATGACTCACAAACACCATTGTTAAATAATTGGGATTGGTTTTTGGCAGAGATTACACGGTGCAGTTTGTGGGAATGTGAAAACTTACTAACTTTGATAGAGCGTCTCAAAGCAAACATGCTTAAGAATAATAAATACTCGGTATTTTCAGGTCGATTGATCTATCAAATATATTTATTGTCTGCTTGGTATAACAGAAATAAGTATTTAAATAGTTAATTTCATTAGCTTAAGTTTCTGTTTTAAGTTTTTCTGATATTTAACTTTGTGTCAAATTCAAGAGAGTCCATATGAATAGTTCGTTACCAAAAGTCTATCATTTTGTTTATAATTATTGGGATTACAGTGGTGCTACAAAGCAGGCTATGAAACTATCTGCAGAGTTAAATATGAACAACTTGTTTGTTAACTCCCAATTTAGAAAAGTACCAAGTCAAAAAAAACATAAAGACATAATTGATTTGCCAATTAATAAATTATTTAGATGTGTTTTTTTATTCTTTTTTTTCGTTTTTAAAGTGAAGAAAAATGATATATGCCACTTCCATGGTTTCCATAGTTTAGCTCTTTTATTGGCTACGGCTTTAAATAAAAAAACGTATTTAAAGTGCACTTTAGAGGGCGTTGATGACTTACCCTCTTTGCTTCGAAGAAAAGTATTATTTGTTGACTTCATATTAAAGCGAGTGAATAAAATAAATTCTTTAAATGTAAAGATAGATAAACTGAATAGGTCTGTAGGTCTATACAACGAGAAGTTGGTATTAATTCCTAATGGCGTTAATTTACCTGAAATAACTAAAAACAATGAGAGAGATAACTTTTTTATTTGCGTTGGTGCGGTAATTTCTAGAAAAAATGTTCTTGGTATTTTAGATTACTATTATACACACTACGAAAAGCTTAGTTCTAAATTATATATTATTGGCCCTAAAGATATTAGTATTAGTGAATTTGAAATGGATTATTACTCAGACTGTAAGGAGTTTATTGTAAAAAGAGGTATGAATAATGTAGAGTTCCTTGGTGTCATGAATGCTATAGAGCTAAGTGATTACTATTCTAGAGCTTTAGGAATGATTTTTTTCTCAGAAAAAGAAGGCACTCCTAATGTGGTTTTAGAGGCGTTAAGCTATAACTGTCCCGTAATTTATAAAAGCTCAGATGAGGTTGTTTCTTGGGTTTTAGATTCAGAACTAAGCGATACTCTATGTTCTTGGAAAGCTCCAACACCAAGAGTTCTAAAATCAATTTCCGAAAGTGGTAAGCTTAGGATGCAAGCAGAAAAATTCGATATCAAAATAATCGCTCAGAAAACACAAGAACTTTATGATTCGTTGTAGTCTGATTAAATTAGCCAGGGGCTGTTATGAGGTTTGAAAAAGGCGATAATCTTAAAAATAGAGTTTATTGTTTCGTTATTTTTGCTTCTATTTTTGCTTCGAGGTTAAATTTTGATATCGGTATATCAATTCAGTTGTTTCATATCATTTTTATATTTTTATTAGCAAGTGCTCTGTATGTTGTACCTAAAAAGCTCCTTGTTGATGAGTTCCTACTCTTAATTTTTTATATTCTCTTTTCATTTACGGGAATTAATGCGATTGAGCCATCACAAACATTGATTATGATTTTAGGCTTAGGGGTAGTAATAAATTATTCATTAATCTCCCGTTGTTTTTTTACTAGATTAAGTTTGGCTAATTTGTTAAATGTTTTTTCTAAGGTTGGAAAACTTATTTTTTGGCTTTCAATTTCACTTTACTTACTAGGCTTTTGTTTCTTTTTCCTTTTTGGTCTAAATGAAGGCGAGAAGTTTTTAGGTGTGATGATAGAAAAAGGTATCGTGAGAGCTATAGGTATAAGTACAGATCCAAATTTTTTATCATTAATATCTTTAGTTTTTGTATTTTATTTTTTAGATTCTAAAGACAAAAGATTGTACGCTTATGGTTTTATAATTCTTATTTTATTATCACTTTCACGAGGTGGTATGGCTTCACTTCTTATCGGTGGGGTGGTATATATTTTAAGAAGCGATTATAAAAAAATAATTTATTTAGCATTAATAGTATCGATATTTTTTATAATATCTAAATGGATACTCGATTTTGATATTATAAATGTAGTGCTAGAAAAAAGGATTTCAGGGTTAGAGAACGGTGGTGGACGTTTTGATATATGGAGCCAAGGTTTGCATATATTTAAAGGTAACGAAATATTTGGAATAGGTATATTTCAATTTAAAACATATAACATATTATACTTTTCAGATATACATTATCTACATAATACGTATTTTGAAGTTTTAATCGAAGGTGGAATAATCGTTTTTTCAATATTCATCTTATCAATCGCATGTTTCTCTAAAAAATTCTTGTTTCTATATTGTTATGATAAAAAGTCACTTTGGATTTTTCCTACCATAATATCCTTTTTTGTTTGTATATTTGGCTTGTCAGCATATTCGAGTCCGATTCTATATACATTTATTGCTTTTATGAACTCCGTATATTTATTAAATACACCAGCGTCAAGATAAAGGAGACCCTTTTGCTTACAATTGCTATATCGACAATGATGAATAATTACAACAAAACGATGGAGAGGCTAATAAAAGTAGCAAATAGCTTTCCTAATATAAACTTTTTAATAATCTCGCAAAATGAAAATAGTAATAGTCAATATAAATATCTTGAGAACTTAAAAGTTATCAAAAGTGATTCAATAGGTTTAAGTCGAAGTAGAAATATAGCACTAGATATCATTAATAAAGGTTGGCTTTGGTTCCAAGACGATGATTTTGAGTTTGATGAAAGTGGCCTAAAGCGTTTGACGAATGAATTATCGCATTGTAAGGATGATATTTTTCTAACACGTATAGGCTCTTTGGAAAATAAAGAAAAGATGTATAAGAGCTATGGACATTATGAACGTCACTCACTGCTAAACTCTGTTAAGGCTTCATCTATAGAGATAATTGTAAATACTTCCTTTATTGAGCAACATCGAATATCGTTCGATATTAGGTTTGGTCTAGGTACCGATTTACCTTGTTGTGAAGAAAATAAGTTTTTACTTGATAGCTTCCGATGCAAAGCTGTTGTTTGTTACTCAAGTTATGTAACTTGTTACCATACAACAATACTTGAAAATAGAAATGTAGATTACTCTAAAAACTTAATAGCAAAAGGTTTTTTTCTGAATTTTTTACCAATATATATATCCTTACCTCTTATGCTCCGCTGGTCACTTAAAATTAAAACAAATTTAAGCTCTTTAAGTAACTTTAAGTTGTTGTGTATTGGATACCTGAAAGCCGAAAAAAATTAATAGGCATTAAAATGAAAATATTGTATCTCCACCAATACTTTGCTACGCCCGAGTCAAATGCTGGAACACGATCTTATGAAATGGCCAAACGATTAGTTAAAAGTGGTCATGATGTTACATTTATTACTAGCTCGGCTTATTTTTCAGATAACTACAATCTAAACCATGGTTGGAACCTTATAAATATTGAAGGTATAAAACTACACGTTCTACATCTAGCATATTCAAATAAAGATAGTTTTTTTAAGCGAATTTTAAAGTTCATCAGATTTTCAGTAAGCTCGACAGTCAAAGCTTTTTCAATAAAAGCTGATGTTGTTTTTGCCACAAGCACCCCCTTAACTATTGCAATTCCCGGAGTGATTTACTCTAAGTTTAAGAAAAAGCCTCTAGTATTTGAGGTTCGTGATCTTTGGCCTGAACTGCCAGTTGCTGCAGGTGTCATAAAAAATAAATTCATAATTAAATTTGCAACATGGTTAGAAAAATATACCTATAAAAACTCAAGCAGGTTGATCGGTCTTTCACCTGGCATGTGCGATGGAATAATAAAACACGGTATTTCGCCTGACAAAGTGACCCTTGCTACCAATAGTTGTGATACGAGTTTGTTTGATGTTAGTGAAGATGTCGGCATTGATTATTTGAAATCTAAGTTAGATTTTGTTGATGGCAGAAAGCTTATTGTATATACCGGCACGTTCGGTTTAATTAATAAAGTAGGATACATAGTACATTTAGCAAAAGCAGCACAAAAGTCTTATCCTAATTTATGTTTTGTTGCAATTGGCGACGGTATGGAAAAAGATAAAGTGATTAACGAAGCAAAATCGCTAGGCGTATACAATGAGAATCTATATTTTCTTGACCCAGTGCCCAAAACAGAAATTGTTAGTTTGTTATCTGCTGCTGATTTATCTTTATCATTATTCGGTCCTGTAAAAGAAATGTGGCATAATTCTGCAAATAAGCTGTTTGATGCATTAGCTTCAAAAACGCCCATCGCTATTAATTACGGTGGTTGGCAAAAAGACTTCATTAAAGAACACAAATGTGGCTTAGTTTTAGAGGCGGATGATTACAAGGCATCCAGTGCGCTTATTAGTGACTTCCTTGACAGTAAATCTGATTACGAAATAGCCGTGAATAGCTGTAAAACACTAGCTTATGAACATTTTTCTAGAGACATGATGGCTACAAGAGTCGAAAAAACGCTACAGGATGCTATTAATGATTAAGTATCTTTTTGACTTAACGGTTTCAATAATTGTATTTTTGATTTTACTTCCAGTTATATTACTGGTTGCTGTGCTAATCAGAATAAAATTAGGTTCACCTATTTTATTTACGCAAAACCGCCCTGGTTTACACGGTAAAGTATTTAAAATGATGAAGTTTAGAAGCATGCTCGATGCCAAAGATAAGCACGGTAACTTGCTTCCAGATAACGAAAGAATGACTAAGTTTGGCGCTTTTTTACGCTCAACTAGTTTAGACGAGCTACCTGGTTTGTTTAATGTTATTAAAGGCGATATGAGCTTAGTTGGGCCTCGGCCACTATTAGTACAATATTTACCGCTGTATAACTCAGAACAAGCTAAACGCCACAATGTAAGACCTGGTATAACAGGTTGGGCACAAGTTAACGGGCGTAATGCAATTGGCTGGGATGAAAAGTTTAAGCTTGATGTATGGTATGTAGAAAATCAAAGCTTCCTACTCGATATGAAAATATTACTGTTAACGGTAAAAAAAGTTTTTATAAGAGAGGGTATCAGTGCTGATGGGCACGTAACTATTGAGCCTTTTAAAGGCTCTAACAATGACTAAGCCAGCTGTAAAAACGTTGGCTATTTTAGGGGCTAGTGGCCACGGTAAAGTAATAGCTGATATTGCAGAGCAACTAGGTTTTAGTGTTAGCTTTTATGATGATGCATATCCTAATAAAAAAAACATAGAGCATTGGCCTGTTATAGGTACATTTTCAGATTTACTTAATGTACCTAGCACCAACATAAATGTTGCTGTTGCTATAGGTCACAATAATACTCGAGAAGTAAAAATAAAAACGCTAGCCAAAAATGGCTATACACTCCCAATCCTAATACACCCAAGTGCAATTATAAGTAAATATGCTCAAATAGATTTAGGGTCTGTTATAGCTGCTAACGCTGTTATTAACGCTTTCGCAGTAATAGGCCGTGGCTGTATAATTAATACTTCAGCTATAATTGAGCATGATTGCAAAATAGATGACTTTACGCATATTTGTCCAGGTACAGCATTAGCTGGCGGAGTTAGTGTTGGACGAAGTAGCTGGGTAGGTATTGGAAGTAAAGTAAAACAACTTATTAATATTGGCGACGATACATTAATTGGTGCAGGTAGCTTAGTTGTCAAAGATATACCATCTGGTGTAATTGCTTATGGCTCTCCTTGCACTAAAGTTTCAGATAATAGTTAAGCTTTTTTTAAATCTTATAGGAATTGCATGTTAAATACCCCATTTTCCCCATGGCCTAGCTTTACACAAGAAGAAGCCGATGCAGTTAGCCGCGTTATTTTATCTAACAAAGTAAATTATTGGACGGGCACTGAAGGCCGTGAATTTGAAAAAGAATTTGCAGCATGGGCTGATAGTGAATATGCCATAGCGCTTGGTAATGGCACTTTAGCACTTGATTTAGCACTTAAAGCCTTAGATGTAGGCGCTGACGATGAAGTAATAACTACGCCTCGTACATTTTTAGCATCTGCGTCAAGCATTGTTACTGCGGGCGCAGCACCGGTATTTGCTGATGTTGATTTAAATAGCCAAGCAATTACAGCCGCTAGTATTAAAGCAGTACTTACACCGAAAACAAAAGCGGTTATTGTTGTGCATTTAGCAGGTATGCCTGCTGAAATGGACGAGATAATGTCATTGAGTAAAGAGCATGGTTTTTATGTGATAGAAGATTGTGCCCAAGCTCATGGTGCTAAATATAAAGGTAAGTCTGTTGGCAGTATTGGGCATGTTGGTGCATGGAGTTTTTGTCAAGATAAAATAATGACCACTGGCGGCGAAGGCGGCATGGTAACCACTAACTCAAAAGAGTTATGGTCAACTATGTGGAGCTATAAAGATCACGGTAAAAGCTTTGATGCTATTTATAACCGTGAGCACCCACCAGGATTTAGATGGTTGCACGAAAGCTTTGGCACCAACTGGCGCATGACTGAAATGCAAGCTGTGCTTGGTCGCATACAATTAACACGTATGAGTGATTGGACAGCAAAACGCCAAGCATATGGTGCTCAGCTAGACGAAGCCGCAAGAGGCTTTAGTAGTATTCGCTTAGTGACAGTGCCAGAGCATAGCGAGCACGCAGAATATAAACATTATATGTTTGTTAAACCTGAGCAATTAGCAAAAGGTTGGAACCGTGACCGTATTGTTAATGCGATTGTAGAGCGCGGTGTACCTTGTTTTCAGGGCAGTTGTTCTGAGGTGTATCTTGAAAAAGCATTTGACAACACACCATGGCGCCCAGAAAAACGTTTACCTAATGCTGTTGAACTAGGTGAAACGTCAATCATGTTTTTAGTACACCCAACGCTTACTGATGCCGAAATAGCCAAAACAACCCAAGTAATCGAAGAAGTCCTTAGTCTCGCAACAAAATAGGTTTGCATATAGTTAGTTAAATAAAATGCCCACTAACAAGTAAAGAGGTCGCTACGCTTTAGAAATTAAAGCGGTTTAGCGGCCTTTCATTTACTCTTGTTTGCTGCTTTTTATGTTGTATATTATTTTGGCTAATAGCTGAAGATTACTCGCCATAACTATTATTTGTGAAACCTAGCACCTTAATTATAAAAGGAACTGTCAGTGGATAGCTTTATACGCTCTATTTTAAATGCATCTCGTGCTAAAAAACGCCTTATTACTTTGTTTATCGATACGTTATTTATTGTAATCGCTTTTTGGTTAGCCCTTATTGTAAGGCTTGATAGCTTTGAACCACTGCAGCGTTTAGATAATTGGCTTTTATTAGCAGTGTTGATACCTGTAAGTTTATATACATTTATAAGTTTAGGTTTGTACCGTGCAGTACTTAGGTACATGAACTCTCAAGCCATTTGGGCAATAGTATTAGGTACAATTATAACTACAGTTAGTTTGGTTTTAATTGCCTTTTTGATAGGTACAGATATACCCCGTACTATGCCGTTTATATTTGCTTGGCTTTGTTTACTAACCGTAGGTGGTGCCCGTGTATTGGTGCGTGCAATTATAGGTAAAATGACTACGAATAAAAAAGAGTCTGTTATCATTTATGGAGCAGGCTCTGCAGGGCGACAACTAGCCACGGCTTTAGGTGCTGGCCCTGAGTATTTTGTTAGTGCATTTATTGACGACGATGCTACTAAACATGGCTCAATAATTCAGGGTATACCTGTCGTATGTTTTAAAGGTATTTATGAACTGATAAATAAACGTAAAGTTAGTAAAGTTTTATTAGCATTACCTAGCGCAACACGTGCCCGCCGTAAAGAAATACTAGCCCAATTAGAGCCATTAACAATTAAGGTACTTTCAATGCCAGGAATGGCTGATGTTGTAGAGGGCAAAGCTAAGCTTGCTGAAATAACAGAGGTAGGTGTTGAAGATTTACTAGGTCGAGATCCCGTAGCCCCTAAAATGGATTTAATGACGGCTAATATTACTAAAAAAGTGGTTATGGTAACTGGTGCAGGGGGTTCTATTGGCTCAGAGCTTTGTAGACAAATAGTTAAACTAAAACCTACTAAATTAATTTTATTTGAACAAAGTGAGTTTGCTTTATATTCAATAGAAAAAGAACTCAACGAGTATATTTGTAATAATGCTTTAGAATTAGAGTTAATTCCTATAATGGGTTCTGTTCAGCGCATTAACCGTCTTGAAACAGTAATGAAAACCTTTGGCGTGCATACCGTTTATCATGCAGCGGCTTATAAGCATGTACCGTTAGTTGAGCATAACGTTGTTGAAGGTGTACGTAATAATGTGTTTGGTACTTATTATAGCGCCAAAGCAGCAGTTAATGCTGGCGTAGAAAATTTTGTACTTATATCTACCGATAAAGCAGTTCGTCCTACTAATGTAATGGGGGCGACTAAACGTATGGCTGAATTAGTACTGCAGGGCTTAACGCAAGAGCAAGGTGTTAAGCACAAAACACGTTTTTGTATGGTGCGCTTCGGTAATGTACTTGGTTCGAGTGGCTCTGTTGTGCCGCTATTTCGCAGGCAAATAAAAGAGGGCGGCCCAATAACGCTCACACACCCAGATATAACACGCTTTTTTATGACTATTCCAGAAGCTGCTCAACTAGTAATACAAGCAGGCGCTATGGGTAAAGGTGGTGATGTATTTGTGCTTGATATGGGCGACCCCGTTAAAATTAAAGATCTTGCGACTAAAATGGTCCGACTTTCTGGTTTTGAAGTTAAAAGCGACACTAATCCACATGGTGATATCGAGATTAAGTGTACGGGCTTGCGCCCTGGCGAAAAGCTCTACGAAGAACTATTAATTGGTAATAACGTAGGTGAAACAACACACGAGCGCATAATGACAGCCACTGAAGTTATGCTGCCGTTAGCAGAGCTTAACGTGTTTATAGAAGCGTTAGATATTGCGTGTCATAACTTTGATCATGAAACAATCCGTCAATTGCTGTTAGATGCACCCACTGGTTTTAACCCAACTGATGGTATATGTGATTTAGTTTGGAATGCTAAGGCTAAAAAGTTAGTTGAGGATGTCGCAAAAGGTAATATAGTTAACATAAACAGTTAATAATATAAACAGTACAAGTGCGAAATAAGCCCCATCTAAAGTTTACGTATTTTGTAGGTGAGGTTTTATACCTCGCTTTTAATGAGGTTAAATAACATAAGAATGAGGAAATTAGCATCTACTACTTGGTGTATATTTCAATATGTTCATCCTGCTCTTACTTATATTATTCTGCAAAAAATATTTAGTAATA
The DNA here is from genome assembly GCF_014164135.1 of Pseudoalteromonas sp. SG45-1. Lineage (NCBI taxonomy): Bacteria > Pseudomonadati > Pseudomonadota > Gammaproteobacteria > Alteromonadales > Pseudoalteromonadaceae > Pseudoalteromonas > Pseudoalteromonas sp. SG45-1. The sequence goes on along the minus strand of NZ_JACJEP010000003.1, from coordinate 159,502 downwards.
CATTCGATATTACATTCTAGCTAAAGTCTTTTAGCTAGAGCCTAATTTATAACTCTGATAGAATCATTTTATTACTTATTAACTAACCTTAAAGGATTAATATGAAAATTGCCGTAGTAGGTACAGGCTATGTAGGCCTTTCTAACGCTATGTTGCTAGCACAACACAATGAAGTGGTTGCATTAGATATAGACGAACAAAAAATAGCGCTATTGAATGATAAAAAATCTCCAATAGTTGATACCGAAATTAGTGAGTTTTTAACTCGCAGCGACTTAAATTTTACAGCGACTACCGACAAAGTAGCAGCCTATAAAAATGCAGATTTTGTAATTATTGCCACACCCACTGATTACGATGTTGAAAATAACTACTTTAATACAAACTCTGTAGAGGCTGTAATTAAAGATGCCACAGCGCATAACCCAAATGCAGTTATGGTCATTAAATCGACGGTACCTGTTAGCTTTACGCAAGGTATAAAAGAAAAACTCGGCATTAATAACTTAATATTTTCGCCAGAATTTTTACGTGAAGGCAAAGCGCTACACGATAACTTATACCCATCACGTATTGTTGTTGGTGAGCAAAGTGAGCGCGCAACTGTGTTTGCAAGCTTACTTAAGCAAGGCGCTATCAAAGAAGATATTGAAGTACTTTTTACCGACTCAACAGAAGCCGAAGCTATTAAGTTATTTTCTAACACTTATTTAGCAATGCGTGTCGCTTATTTTAATGAGCTTGATAGCTACGCTGAAGCACATGGCTTAAACTCTAAGCAAATTATACAGGGTGTTAGCTTAGACCCTCGCATTGGTAGCCATTACAACAATCCATCGTTTGGTTACGGTGGTTACTGTTTGCCAAAAGACACTAAGCAACTGCGTGCAAATTATGCAAATGTACCTAATAACATTATAGGTGCAATTGTTGATGCTAATACGACACGTAAAGACTTTATTGCAGACTCAATAATAAAGCGCAGCCCTAAAGTGGTTGGTGTGTATCGTTTAGTAATGAAAACTGGGTCTGATAACTTTAGAGCCTCTGCCATCCAAGGCATTATGAAGCGCATTAAAGCTAAAGGTATTGAGGTAGTAGTTTACGAACCAGTACTAGAAGAAAGCGAATTTTACCACTCTCGCGTAATTAAAGACCTAAATGAATTTAAGCAAATATCTGACGTTGTTGTGTCTAACCGCATGGTTGAAGAGCTCAGTGATATTGCTGACAAAGTCTATACTCGCGACTTATTTGGTAGCGATTAATAAACAAAGTTTAAAGGCTAAAGATTAAAGGTTAAAGATTAAAGATTGAAGATTAAAGACTAAGTTATAAGTTAAAAACTTAAGCAGATTTATATTGGGGGCGTTGTGCAGTTTGAGAACTTAAATGTATGGCAACGCTCTGCCGATTTAGCTTGTGAAGTTTTTATTTATTTTAAGGCAAGTAAGCAATTTGGTTTAAAAGATCAAATTACACGCTCTGCATTATCAATTTCATCAAATATTGCTGACAAAATTGCAGGAGCAAATTTTGAACGCACTTGTGCGGCCTCGTAGAGGTGAGATGAAGGGATTCATCGAATAACGTTATGAGAGAAAGACAGCTAAAGATTACTGCCGTTTTCTCTCTTACTCTAAAGGTAGTTGTGGTGAGCTTCGCTCACAAATATATATTGCCTTAAAAATTGGAGAGGTTGATACAAAAACAGCAGAAATCTGGATAGAAGAGTCTAGGCAGTTATCAAAAATGATATCTGCCTTAATGAAAACTATTGAAACTTGGGATTAGGCTTTTAGTCTTCAACTTTCAACTTTCAACTTTCAACTTTATCAGCTTAAAAATTAGGAAATTATGAAATATTTAGTAACGGGTGCTGCTGGTTTTATTGGCGCGGCAACATGCCAAAAATTGTTAGCGGCTGGCCATGTAGTAGTCGGCATTGATAACCTTAATGACTATTACGATGTAAATTTAAAACTAGCTCGTTTAGCGCAGTTTGAAAGCCATGAAGCATTCACATTAATTAAGCTTGATATAAGTGAACGCCCAGCAATGAGCGAGCTATTTAAAATACAGCAGTTTGATAAAGTAATACATTTGGCAGCGCAAGCAGGTGTTAGGTATTCAATAGAAAACCCTGATGCTTATGCTGATTCTAATTTAGTAGGGCATTTAAATGTACTTGAAGGGTGTCGTAATAATAAAGTTAAGCACTTGGTTTATGCTTCATCTAGCTCTGTATATGGCTTAAACGAAAAAACACCATTTGAAACGACTGATAGTGTTGATCACCCAGTGTCGTTTTATGCTGCTACTAAAAAAGCGAATGAGCTAATGGCGCATAGCTATTCTCATTTATATAGCTTACCTACAACAGGCTTACGCTTTTTTACCGTTTATGGCCCTTGGGGTCGTCCAGATATGGCACCATATATTTTTACTAAAAAAATACTTGCCGGCGACACTATTGATATAAACAACAATGGCGATATGTGGCGTGACTTTACTTACATTGATGACATAGTCGAAGGCGTTGTTCGTGCTGCTGATGTTATACCTGTTGCAAATCCTGATTGGAGGGTTGAAACAGGTTCGCCAGCTTCTAGCTCTGCTCCGTATGCGGTTTATAATATTGGTCACGGTAGCCCAATAAACCTAATGAAGTTTATTGAAGCCATTGAGGCTGAATTAGGCACTGAAGCTAAAAAGAACTTCCGTGAAATGCAAGCCGGCGATGTTTATAAAACTTACGCTGATACTACAGATTTATTTAATGCAACAGGCTACAAAGCGCAGGTTGGTGTTAAGCAAGGTGTGAGTGAGCTTATTAAGTGGTATAAAGACTTTTATAAATAAAGGTTACAACTTGTAAGTCATTTAAAAACACTGTTTCAATTTGAGACAGTGTTTTTTTTTGCTTAAATAAAGTTAAGTGAGATAAGCGCGAAGTAAATTCGCATCTACAGTGTGTACATATTTTGTAGGTGAGGTTTTATACCTCGCTTTTGGTAAAGTTAGGTTAGATGAGTGCGAAGTAAATTCGCACCTACAGGGGGCATATATTGTAGGTGAGGTTTTATACCTCGCTTTTGGTAAAGTTAGGTTAAATAAGCGCGAAGTAAATTCGCACCTATAGGGTATTAAAAATTAGCAAATACACCTAACCTAGCAAATGTTTCCCCGTATACATCCTTTCCTTGATACAGTTCAGCTCCCCAACTTTTTGCGCCCATTATTGGTTTACTCAACTTATGCGTGTATGCCGTTTGTAGTTCGTAACTTGTTTTATAACTATCGCTCTTATTTTCAAGCATGCGAATAGTGGTATTTAAGCTTTCTATATTATTTAATTGCCAATGCCAATTTACGCTCATAGATTTAGCTGGAGTGTAGTCTGTGTAGTCGTGCTCATCACCCGCCCAGTGGCCAATTACATTGCCAGAATTACGGTTACCATCTAAGTAAATGCTATTCTTGTACCAGCCTTTTTGCCAGTTACTGTGCTCAAAACGTAAGCTGTGGTTGTTAGCAATAAAAGGTAAATAAATACCAAAGCTATATGCATTATTGCGAGAGCCACCTAATGTGTCTTCAAGTGCTACTTCACCGTATAACTCATAAGGCAGTGCATAAATACTGTTATTATAAGCAAAAGTAATTGAGCCTAGTTGATCCCCAAGCTCAAAGTCTGCATCAACTTCATCCGCATCAGAGCGAGTTATATTATCTTTGCTCCCAGGAGTAAAAAAACCTTCAGCAAAGTCTTTTAAAGTAACTGTTCGGGGGCCTCCGCCAAACTGCATTAAACGGCTTAAGCCTATTGTTAAATTATCGGTTGCAGCAAAACTCGTATGTAAACCAAATAAGTAAGGCTTACCTGGTTTGTACTCGCGAATAACGCCTGTCTGCTTAGTGCTTTCAAGAATTCCACGTTGCTCTGTCATTTTACTAATAAACATATCGTAACGAATATTAAAGCTGGTTATTGGCTCTACATTACTAAGCGTTATAGAAGGCGTTGTTTTAGCTTGTGTACTTAATAGCATGGCACTGTCGTTAAATGGTGAGTACCAATGCTCTCGGTAACCTACATCTAACTGCGCGTATTTATTACCAAGGTAAAAAAAGCTTTGTGTAGGTAATATTTCGTCTTCGTTGGCTATGCCTACAACACTTACACCAAAGTAACGCCCGAAGTTAGCGTAAGCGCCGCCTTCAACAATTAAGTTGGTTTTAGTAGTTTGGCCGCGTTGGTTAGGCAGTGTTTTATCTTTTGTGCCAGCAGCAAGTGTTACTTTTGCAAATGTGCCCGCATCGCTTTGAATATAGGGGCTAAGTTGGTACGAAAGTGTTTGATATAGTTCTGGGTATGTATGCCTTACTGTTTGCAGTACTCTATAAATATCGTGAGCTTTATAAGGCTTGCTCATAATATGGGTGTTTTTACTTACGGCTAAAAGTCGTTGTACTTGGTGCTCAAGTTCTGGGGCTTGATTTAAAGGTAAGTAAGGAGACACGCCACCTTTAGCAACAGCATTTGCACTGATTGCCATCCCGATAAACAGTGATATTTTTTTGAGCATAATTATTCCGTTAGCAAAAATTTGTTTAAGTAAAAACGTTAACGCGAGGTTAGCAATAAACGCCTAAGTAAGGAAGAAAAAAGCGATATATTAGTGGGGATATATAGGAGCAAGCTATCATTCGCGAGTGATAGACTATTCGTTAAATTCGAGCGCATTCTTGCATGTAGTGTTTTGCTATAAAGCAGGCGGTGAACGCATTTAATAAGTTATACCTACAAAAAATAGATTTATAAGTTATTTATTCACAAAGAGGTTAAGAGGGCGCTGCGCTTTAGAGAAGTAAAAATACATAATTACTATTGTTTTAATGTTTTCTCATTTACTCCTCTTTTGCTTCTCTTTGTGCAATAGGGTTTTAAGTAATTTATTCACAACAAAGAGGCTAAGAGGGCGCTTCGCTTTAGAGAAGTAAAAATACATAATTACTATTATTTTAATGTCTTCTCATTTACTTCTCTTTGTGCAATAGGGTTTTAAGTAATTTATTCACAAAGAGGTTAAGAGGGCGCTGCACTTTAGTGAAGGCAAAAGTAGGTAATATAAATGTTTAAAATTGCGTTTTTACGTGAGTAAGAGCGGCGCTTACCGGTAAGGTTTTATACCTCACTTTAAAGCCTTAATAAACAAAAAAAACCGATGGTGCATAGTACCATCGGGGTTTTTTTAATCGTTTTAGTAAACTTAAACTTTAAATTCGTCTACCGACAAGCGAAGTTCTTCAGCAAGTTTTGCTACTTCTGAACTTGAGATATTAGTTTGGTTTGCGCCTTCGGCTGTTTGCTCTGCAATGGCTACAATCGACTCAAGGCGTTCGCTAATTTCTTGTGCTACTTGTTGTTGCTCAAGTGCTGCAGTCGAAATTTCTTCACTTACGTCGTGGGCTTGCGAAACCGCAAATGTAATCGAATCAAGTGCGCTACTTGCTAGGTCGGTTTGCTCAACACACGATACCGCACGTTGCTTACCTTTGCTCATTGCCGTTACGGCAGCTTCAGCGCCTGTTTGTAGCGATTCAATCATTGATTGTATCTCTTGGGTTGACTCTTGAGTTTTACTTGCTAGAGAGCGTACTTCATCAGCTACAACAGCAAAGCCTCGGCCATATTCACCAGCTCGCGCAGCTTCAATTGCGGCATTTAGTGCAAGTAGGTTAGTTTGATCCGCTATTCCGCGTATTACATCTAAAATGCTGCCTATTGATGCGCTATCTTGATGCAGTTTATTAATGACTTGTGAGGCGTCGTCTACTTCACGTGCTAGCTGTTCAATCGTAGCTTTATTGTTATTCGAAATACCTTTAACGCGTTCAGCTTCTTTATCAGCATTTTTAATTTCGCTAAGCGCTTGTTGAGCGCTGTTACTAACTGTTTGCGATGTACTGCTCATTTCGGTTGTTGCAGTAGCTGCTTGTTCAACTTGTGCTTGCTGGTTACGAATTGCTTGGCTTGATTCTGAGGTAATGGCCGATGTTTGCTCTGATGCTGCTGCAAGCTGAGTAGAGCGCGAAATAATACCTTTAATTAGGCTGCGTAGGCTGTCAATTAGTGTATTACAACTTTTAGATAGTTCGCCAAACTCGTCTTTAGCGCTGTCATCTAAACGTTGTGTCATGTCGCCACTGGCAACAATATCTAAAATGCGATTAACTTCGGCAAGTGGTTTAGTAATACGGCTAACAGTAATAATGGCAATCACAATTGCTAAAAGAGTGGCTATAACCATGCCAACCCACGTCCATAAATTAGCTGAGTCTACATCGCTGCGCACACCTTGTTGCAATTTAAACGCAACGTCACTCGCTTGATTAACTAGCTCGTCAATTTGGTTAAGTGCCATTTTGGTGGCTTGCTCTGACTGTGCAAGCTCTGATTGCGTAAGCGTAATCGAATCAATTAAACGTTTTTTGTTTGCTGCTAAGCTGTTACTGCCCTTTATGTTATTTTCTAAAATATCAACATATTCTTTTAGGCTTGAATATAAGTCGCTATGCGTTTGCTCTATTGCTGGCTTAATTAAATCAACGGTGCGTACTACTTCTTCAAGGTAATACGTTTGCTCGTTTTTAACAATATCGAGAGTGTTAAGCGTTTTAACAGTTAGCATGTCGGTGCTGTTACTAACTACCGACATAAAGTTGTTTTCTAAATTATTTGCAGCTTGATAAGCGCGAGGGTGGTTTTGTTCAAATCCGTCAATGTCGATAATATCGAGTACAACAGAGTTAGCATCTTCTGCACTTAGTTCTATGTTTTCTAATTGTGCTTTTAATGCTTTATTTAATGCTAGTTGCTTGCCTTTATCTGCTAATAAATTTTCAACGGTGCTTAAAAAGCTTAAATAAGTTTTTTCTACATTTTGGCTGCTTTGATTAAGTGCAGCATCGTTTTTTACTACGTCTTGAAGTTCACGGTGCAGCGTGTTGAATTGCTGTTTTTGCTCAAGGACTTGTGCTTTTATTGGCGCAAGCTCATTGGCTGATGTCGTGTAAAAGCTCGCTTGTGCGGCTTTACTCATTAAAATAAATTCAGCTTGTAGCTCAGAGCTTTTATTTAATGCTGGGAGTGATAGTTGGTTCACTTTTTGAGTGGAACGGTCAATATTTGCAATTTTTATTAAGGAATTACCACCAATTATTAATAATAATAGTGTGATAAATATAAAACCACCCCAAATACGCTGGCTTACTGTCAGGTTCATAAGATTTCCACTCAAAAAGTACTTCAATTAAGACTTATCGGCGTTTGTACCAATAAGTTAAGTAATTAAAATCAATTACTTTAATTAATTTTAACTATTAATTGATAAATCTAACAGATGTATTGTTTTTTTTCAGTTTATTTAGACGAAAGGTGGGAATTTTCTACAATTACTTTTTTAGTACTCAGCTCCATTAGGCTCATGGTGTTACCCCATACGCAGCCTGTATCTAGGGCGTGAACCCGTGAATTACCTGTTCTACCTTCAAGTGCGGCCCAGTGGCCAAAAATAATATCGTGTTTAGATTTAGCTATATTGGGGTGGTTAAACCAAGGCGTGAGAGTTTCGCTGTCGGTTATTGCACCCTTTGCATTAAGCTCGAGTTTGTTATCACTTGTTAAAAAACGCATGCGGGTAAAGTAATTAACTATGTATCTAAACTTTGCAAAGTCATCAAGGGTGTTAGACCACCTAGCGGGGTGAGCCTGGTACATGTGTTCAAAAAACGCTTTTGCGTTACTTGATTGATAACAGCTTTGTGCAAATTGAGCTTGTTTTAGCGCATCTTCAACAGACCAATCAGGGTTTAACCCCGCGTGAGATATAAAGCAGTTATGTTTTATAAGCTCTAATGCCAATGGCTGGGTTTGTAAAAAAGCGATGTAGTTAGCCAATTTAGGGCTTTCAAATATTGGGTTTAATTTATCTTTTGGATTAGTGGGTTTGTTAAGAAAGTAGCAGGCAACCATGTGAAGGTCGTGATTGCCTAAAGTAATGGTCATGCTATTTTGATGTTGGTAAATATAGTCTAAGCAGGCTAGGGAGTCAGGCCCGCGAGCAACTATGTCGCCAACTAAATATAGGTGATCTTTACTTGGGTTAAAATCAACCCGTTGTAAAAGGGTGTTAAATTCACTAAAACACCCTTGTAAATCACCTATCGCATAATCTGCCATCTAAGTGCTTAATGCAAAATGTTAGGGCAAGCCAAACGAAACACATTAATAGGCGCCTGAAACTCAGAGCCAAACTCGTTGCGTAACGTGTAATGGCCTTGCATAGTGCCTACAGGTGTATCTAAAATTGCACCGCTGGTGTATTTATAGCTTTCGCCTGGGCCAATATCTGGCATTTCGCCAACAACGCCTTCGCCTTCAACTTCTACTTGTTTGCCATTTGCATCGGTAATTAACCAATAGCGGCTCAGTAATTTTGCACTGCATAAACTATGGTTTTTAATTGTTACCGAGTAAGCAAATACGTATTTTTCAAGCTCAGGTTGAGATTGGCCTTCTACGTAAAATGTTTCTACAGATACCTTTACAGGCGATCCAATGTTACTGCTTGTTGTCATAAATCCAGTTAGCTATATCAATAAATTGTTGTAAAGATAAGCGCTCAGCACGCAGCGTTATATCAATGCCAATGCTAGTTAGTTCTTCTGCGGTAAGTAAATTACCTAAACTATTACGTAGCGTTTTGCGGCGCTGGTTAAATGCTTCTAAACACACGGTGTTTAAAATTTTAACGCTTTTTGCTGTACGTTGCTCTGGCTTTTTAGGTATTAAACGAATAACAGCAGAGTCAACTTTTGGCGCTGGTTTAAAGCACTCAGGTGGTACTTCAACAACCGGCATTGCATTACAGTAGTATTGAGTCATTACGCTTAAGCGGCCAAATGTTTTACTACCTGGGCCTGCTACCATGCGTTTTACTACTTCTTTTTGAAGCATAAAGTGCATGTGCTCAATATGATCTGAAAATTCAAAAAGGTGAAACAATAACGGTGTCGAAATATTGTAAGGTAAGTTACCAAACACTTTTAATTTTTTGTCATCGCGAACCAAGCTTGCAAAGTCAAACGTCATTGCATCGCCTTGGTTAACGGTTAATTTAGGACCCAAAAATGGGTGTTCAATTAATCGTTGTGCTAAGTCTTTATCTAATTCAACAACCGTTAAATGGCCGCTTAAGTCGGCTACTGGCTCAGTAATTGCGCCAAGGCCGGGGCCAATTTCTACTAAGTTGTCTTCTGGTTTAGGATCAATCGCAGAGACTATTTTATCGATGATAGATTCATCAAATAAAAAGTTTTGCCCAAAACGCTTACGAGCGCGGTGTCCTAAATGTACTTTATCGGTCATTGATTTTGTGCTTTTTCTTGGGCGAGCTTAATTGCTTCGCGGATCGCTAATTCAAAACTGCCAACGTCAGCTGTACCAGTCCCTGCTAAATCGAGAGCAGTACCGTGGTCAACTGAGGTGCGGATAAATGGTAAGCCAAGGGTAATATTTACCGATTTACCAAATCCTTTGTATTTTAGCACAGGTAATCCCTGATCGTGATACATAGCAAGTACTGCATCTGCTTCAGATAGGTATTTATGTTGAAATAAGGTATCGGCCGGTAGTGGGCCAATTAAATTCATCCCTTCGCTTCTAAGTATTTCAAGCGTTGGGGTGATTGTTTCTATTTCTTCACGGCCTAAATGGCCATCTTCACCTGCATGTGGGTTTAAGCCACACACTAAAATACGTGGTTTTTCTATCCCAAACTTAGTTTGTAAGTCGTGATTTAAAATACCCGCTACTTTAGTTAAGCGCTCAGGAGTAATGGCACGCGACACATACGCAAGTGGAATATGCGTGGTTACAAGTGCAACGCGTAAACCTTCAGTTGCAAGCATCATAACCACATCTGCAGTATTTGATTGCTGCGCAAAATACTCAGTGTGTCCGCTAAATGAAATGCCCGCTTTGTTAATAATGCCTTTGTGAACAGGGCCCGTAACAACCGCATCGAACGTGCCATCCATGTTTTTTTCGCTTGCTATACGCAAGGTATCTAACACGTATTGGCCGTTACCGTCGTTTAGTACGCCAAGCTCTACATCCGCACCTAAATCAACCTGATGAATATACAAACTGCCCGCAGGTGCTGCTATGGCGGGGGCATTATCATCAAATTCAATTAAATTTATTGTTAAGCCTAAATGCTTTGCACGCTCTTTTAATAGTTTGCCATCAGCAATCGCTATAAGTTGAGCGTCCCACGCTTGCTGAGCAAGCGTGAGTAGCAAATCTGGGCCAATACCGGCTGGTTCACCCGGTGTAATAGCAATTCTTAGAGTCATATTTATTGGTCTATAGGGAAAATTTCAACGTGAGCTTGCTCGCGCATTTCTTGCTGCCAGTTAAAACTTTCTTCCTTAAATTTACGGTTAAACAACATGCCATGAGCACGGTTACGTTTAGCTAGTTCAGTTTTATCAGCTACACGTTTGCCAAGTAACTGCACAATATGCCAACCAAACTGTGTTCTAAACGGTTCGCTTATTTCATTTTCTTTAAGAGAAAGTAATGTATCTTTAAACGCAGGTACGTAGGTAGTTGGATCTGTCCAATCGTACTCGCCACCTTTAAGTGCAGAGCCAGGATCTTCTGAGTACTCTTTAGCAAGTTCACCAAAGTCGGCTGTTCCTGCACGTAAGTCTTTCGCAAAGCCTGCAAGCATTGAGCGTGCTTTTTCTTCACTTAAAATAATTGAAGGTTTAATAAGTATATGGCGTGAACGTACTTCAGTTGTTTCTACAACTTGTAGACCACGAACGTCTTGTACTTTAATGATATGAAAACCAGCACCAGAGCGAAGTGGGCCAACAATAGCGCCTTTCTTTTGGCCTTTTACTGCTTCAGCAAAAAGCGATGGCATTTCGTTAATGCCCATGTAACCAAGTTGCCCACCTTCAAGTGCTTTAGAGCCGCTTGATGATGAAATAGCAATACGCTTAAACTCTTGGCCATCGTTTAATAGCTCAATAACTTTATCTGCACGTGTTTTTGCATCAGCAATTTCGTCAGCTGTCGCATCGTTAGGGATATCTATTAAAATATGACCAATGTCGTACTCTTCAGCACTTTGACCTTGGGTTTCCATAATTTTTAAAAGGTTATCAACTTCTTGTTCGCTAATATAAATACGACGATCAACACTTGCACGTGTTACTTGCTGCGTTGTGATTTCTTTACGAATTTCTTCACGGTAAGCTTGAAAGCTTTCGCCCGAACCTTCAATAGTGCGGCGTAAGTCGGCGATTGTTCCGCCTTGCTCTTTTGCCATGTTAGCGAGAGTTTGATCGAGTTGGCTGTCTGAGATTTGTAACCCCATACGATCAGCCATTTGCATCATAAGCGCTTGATTAACTAAACGCTCTACAGCTTGTACACGAAGTGTTTCATCTTTTGGTAATTGCTGGCCTTGTTCTTGTGCTTGCTTTTTAACACGATCAATTATGGTGTCTACTTCGCTTTTTAAAATTACGCCTTGGTTTACAACGCCAATAACTTTATCTATTTCTACTGGTGCAGCCATTACACTTTGACAAAGGCTGGCACTTAAAACTGCTGATGTTAATAATTTTTTTAAATTCATATTCTTTTTACTACTCTTGCTGATAGTACTCTAGTTACTAAGAAAATACGGTCTACGATAGCCAAAAATACCTTGTTGTAATAATTTTTGTGCATCATAACGGCTTTTACTGCCAAGTCCTTTTAATACAAAATTCAAACTAATACCTGAATCAAAAGTTGCTTGTTCTTGTCCTATTGACTGATTTAAATCAGTTTCAATTTGGCGATGGCCAGTAATTTGGATAGCCCAACAGCATGATTCATACTGTAATCCGCTCAATACTTCGATACTTCTGTTGTTTTCAAGATCTCGATGATAGCTCGCAATAAATTGCCATTCGTCGCTAATAGGAATACTTGTAAATACACCTGCTTGCTCGATTGTATTTCCTGAGACATCATTTGCATAGCGATGGTTCAATTGTACTAGCTGATTATTATCACCTTTATAATCAAGCGTTACATTTGACTGTACCATTTGCTTGCCATCTGTATCATATTGAATACCTCCAGCGAGGTACCAACGGCGGTGCCAATGTAACATGGTTTGAGCTGCAAATAGTGCATTATAATTAGTGTCTGAGTTTAAGCCTTGCTCTGTTGGCTTGGCATCGTCACTTAAATAAAATATTTGGCCCGCACTAAAGTTAAACACTTCTTCTTGTTTTTTATCAAATAAGCGCGTTGTAGCACCTAAAGTAAACTGATTAGCAGCTGCTATACGGTCAACACCCGAAAAGCGCACGTCTCTAAATAAACCATAATAATCATCTTGCAGTTTGGTTGTATCAAACAAGCCAATATCTGACTGATCTTTATTAGGTGTATATAAATACTGAATTTGCGGTTCTAGTGTTTGTATACCATCTTCAAAAAAGTAAGATGCGTCACGCTCAAAATTAAGCTGAGAGTACAAACGTACTTTTGGGATAGTACGCGATACAGTATCGCTGTATTGCGTGCCGGTTAAGTTTCCGCTTTGCTTATAATTAGTTTGTAATAAGCTTACTTCAGACAAAAATGACCACGCATGCGTAGCGTAGTTGTAGCGTGCTTTTGGCTCTACGTGTACACGAGTTGCGCTGTCTATGGCCACTTCTGATGAATCATTAGTAAAATGACTAATCTCGCCCGACACACTAAAGTCAAAATTATCAAAACGCCAAGGCGCTGTTTGCGTAAAATTAACTTGCGGTATAGCAGTGTAAGACTCTAAGTGATCGCCCAGTACTTCAAAGTTTTGTACTTTAATATCGGTGCGCCATGTTTCACCCAAATGAGTAAGTGAACCGGTACGATACAACTGAGTATCGGTTTTACTTGCGTAATTTGAGCTTAAATCGGTGATGTAGTTATCATCGCTTACATTGGTTACATCAACGTTTGCGCGCCAGTTTTCACCTAGGTAGCTTTGTTGTTGCCAATGAAACATGTAGCGTTCATTCAAATCTGGCTCAGAATCATCACTATCTAAGTATTCAATCCCTATTAAGCCTTCGTGTTGCTCTGTTAGGTATCTAAATTCGGTTTGTAATTGCAGCCCTTTGTTAGACATATAACGAGGCGTAATAGTGGCATCAAAATTAGGTGCAATATTTAAATAGTACGGCGTAATTGTTTCAAGACCGTATTTGTCAGAGCTTGAAATAGTCGGGGTAAGTAAACCTGATTTACGGCGTTCATCCAGCGGAAATGTAAAATAAGGTAAATACAAAACCGGTGTATCGAGAATGCGTAATACGGCGTTATATGTTTCGCCCCAGCCTTCTTCGCGTGAAAGGTTTATTTCGTCAGCTTCAATTTCCCACACTGGAGTGTCACTTGGGCAAGTAGTAAAGCTTGCATTCATGAGTAATAGGCCAGACTGATTAACAGTGAGCTTTTCAGCGCCGCCTTTACCTTGTTGTTCGGTTAGGCTGTAGTCGGCGCCTAACAAACTGACTTCTGAATTATTTAAATCGGCATTTAATCCGGTGCTGTTTACTTTACTTACGTAGTCTTGATAAGTAATTGGCCCCGTTGCATTTAATAAACCACGCTGTTTGTCTATCAACGCAGTTTGTGCGGACAAACTCATCTTAAGGGTGTTAATATCAACATTGCCGGTAAATTCAGCGCTTTGAGTGCCAAGTAGCTCAACATCATCAGCTTGGATATCAACTTCACCAAGGTTAAGGCCTTCAAGTGGTTGCCAAGCTCTGGTTTGCATTGAAATGCCACAAAGGTTGTGTGCCAGTTCAGTTTCGGCAAGCGATGGTGCGCTAACTACGCTTAGCATCAATATGCCCCAGGTTTTGCTCATTTATCGACCTTAATACTTTGTGTTTAATATAATATACACATAATAAAGGAAAATAATGGCAATTACAGTAATTGACCTATAAAAATAGATATCTAATAAAATGACACGCTTTGAGAATTTACAACAATTTATAAACACACACCTTAATGCCAAGTCGCATACTTTAAACGCGATCACGGGGGATGCTAGCTTTCGCCGTTATTATCGTTTAAATCACGATAATAAACATTTAATAGTGATGGACTCAGATCCAAAAAAAGTGAATAACGAACCTTACATTTCGCTAAACCAGGTGTTTGTTGAGCAAGGTTTTTTACTTCCCACTATTATTGCAAGCGATGAGAAACAGGGCTTTTTTATTCTCAGTGATTTAGGCAGTACGCACCTAGCTGACATGCTTGATGATGCAAATCGCACCGAGCATTATCAAGCATTAATTAGTTTAAGTGCTCAGTGGGCAAAAACGCCCACAGCTTCTGCTATGCAAGCGTATAACGAAGATTTTATAAAGCTAGAGCTTGATATATTTAGCCAGTGGTTAGTAAGCGACTTTATTAATGAGCCACTCAGTGCAGAACAAAAAATAATGTGGCAAACAAGTTCAGAGCTATTAATAAAGGCGATGCTTGAGCAACCTACGGTTACCGTTCATCGTGATTACCATAGCCGTAACATTATGAACAGTAACGACCAGTGGGCCATTATAGATTATCAAGATGCTGTACGCGGGCCGCTTTGCTACGATTTAGTATCGCTACTGCGCGATTGCTACTTTAAATTGCCAGAGCAAGAATTAACAAGTTTACTTGATTTTGCTTATCAAGAATTTACAGTTCAAAATTTACTGACTAACACTTCATTCGATGAGTTTAAATATTGGTTTGATTTAACCGGATTACAGCGCCACTTAAAAGCTGCGGGTATATTTTGTCGATTGTATTTACGCGATGGTAAAACAGGTTATTTAGATAATATTTTACCGACGCTTGATTACATTATTGAAGTAGCAGCAAATTACCCAGAGCTTAAAGCATTGAGTGAGTGGACAAAAAATACCATAGTGCCAAAAGTGACTGAAAAGTTAGCAAAGGAGCGCTCATGAAAGCGATGATTTTAGCTGCAGGGCGCGGGCAAAGAATGATGCCGCTTACGCAAAATATGCCAAAGCCAATGTTAAAAGTGGCAGAAAAACCACTTATTGAGCATCATATAAATAACCTTAAAGCAGCCGGCATCACCGATATTGTAATAAACCTTGCGTGGCAGGGTGATAAAATAAAAGACTACTTTAAAGATGGCAGTCAATTTGGCGTAAATATACTTTATAGCCAAGAAGTTGAAGGTGGCCTTGAAACGGCCGGCGGTATTATTGAAGCGTTACCGCTGTTGGGCGACTCGTTCATTGTAATAAATGGCGATGTATACACCGACTATGATGTAAGTGCGCTAATGCAACTTCATTTACAACCCGGTGAGGCGCACATAGTGCTTATAGAAAACCCGCCACACAACCCAGATGGCGACTTTGCATTGAGCCATTTGCCGGGCGAGAGTCAAAAATATACCTTTTCGGGGATTGGCCGGTATCAGGCTGATTTTTTTAAAGGATTAACGCAAGGTATTCGCCCTTTAGGGCCTATTTTACGTGAAAAGCTAAATGAACATTTAGTCTCTACTGAGCTCTATATAGGGCAGTGGGATGACATTGGTACACCAGAGCGTTTAAACCAATTAAACACGCGCCTTGAGGCGTAATAACTCAATTTTTAAGAAGGCAGTATTATAGATGTGGGGAAAAATTCTCGGTTTTTGTTTTGGCTTTATGTTTGGCAAAATATTTGGTGCTATTTTAGGTTTATACCTAGGACATTTATTTGATAAAAGCTTAAAAAATAACTTTGATAAAGCAGGCGGCTTTTCTAGCTTATTTAGTGGTGACGATGTTAACGAGCGCCAAGCTTTATTCTTTTCAAGCTGCTTTGCTGTAATGGGGCACATTGCCAAGTCGAATGGCCGAGTGAGCGAAATACACATAAAAGCGGCTAACTTGTTCATGGATGAAATGGGCTTAAAGGGGGAAGAGCGCCGCGAAGCACAACATGCATTTCAGTCAGGTAAAGAGAGCGACTTTTCACTTAAAGAAACAGTACATGATTTTAAAGAACGCTTCGCTAAACGAAACGATCTAATACAGTTGTTTTTAGAAATACAAATTCAAATGGCGTTTTCTGACGGGGTATTAGCCGAACAAGAAAAGCAATTATTAGCAGAAGTAAGTAAACAGCTAGGCATTTCTAAAACACACTTTGCATTTGTATTAAAACGTTATCAAGCTGAGTTTAACTTTAGAAAGCAACAACAGCGCTTTAATCAGCAGCAACAAAGCCAAGGTCAAAGTAGTAGCTACCGTGAGGGTTCTGGCCATCATGTACCGCCAAATAATAATATGAATCGTGCGCAAGCATTGGCGTTATTAGGCTTAAATAGCGATGCAACGCAGCGTGATATAAAAGTAGCGTACCGCAAACTTATGTCGCAACATCATCCAGATAAATTAGTATCGCAAGGCTTACCAAAGCATATGATGGAATTGGCAGTTAAAAAGAGCCAAGATATTCAAGCCGCTTATGAGTATTTAAAAAAGTCGGCGTAAAAACCCGTCTATTTCTTTTGTCAGGCGTGCGTGTTGATCGGGTTGATCGCGCAGGCCAAACAATTGGCGTTGGCGGTAATCAAATTTTGCATTTCGGTTAACCCAGCGCTGACGATTTTTAAGGCTCATTAAAATGTCTGTGCTGTCATTTGCGTAGTAAATATCAAGCAAGGCGGGTGTAACAAGTGACGCTGTTTGGCTCAAATTTTCGTTACGTTTAGTATTAGGTAGATAACTGCTTAAACTTATAAACGCATCTAGTCTCTCATCTGGAAAATCTGCATAGTACTCCAACAACACACCCGCACTTGTGCCTTGTGCAATAACCACTATATTACTCGAATCTTCCATAGCGGTTTGATACAGCGCATTAAACCGAGAAATGAGATTTATTTTATAGTCATCAAGTATGTCGTCAGTTACTTTTTCAATTGCATTAACGTAATGAGGCTCATCTTTGATTTTTGCAGGCTGTGATTGTGCGTTTGTTGCTGTGTCGGGTGATGCAGGCTCATCGGCTTTACTAGGCGCTGTTTCTGCTTCATTAGGCGTAGCTTTGGCCATTTTACTTGCTTGCCAATCAATGTCGGGCACTGTCATTGCGTAGGTGCTGTAACCTAAATTATTAAGCTCTTTGCGCAAGTAGTCCATACCTGAGTTATTGGTAGGTGAAGAATGCCAGTCGGGTATAAGTATTACGATACCTCTAAAATTACTACTCATATATTCGCTGTAAAGGCTTAAAAATTCCGTTTCACCCGCTAATATTGGCTTTATTTCATCACTTGGAAGTAGTCGCTCAATATCGCTATTTTCAATACTTGATAAACTAGGTGGGGCAATATGTTCAGCCGCGCTGATGGGGTTAGCTAAAAGTAGCGCACAGCTGAGCTGTATATAAAAAGCTGCCTTTAAAAACCGTGAAAATAGCATAACGCACCTAACTAATGACAATTAGTTAGGTATCGGCAAGGTTATCTAAAAGTTTAATAATTTACGAAGTATTTGCGCCGGTTAAAATTCTGGCTCAGCTTCAAAAGTAAGTACTTGCTCAGTTACGGGGTGCTTTAATTGCAGTATTTGTGCATGTAACTGTAAGCGAGGAGCCGCAGCAAGTGCCTCTTTATGGGCGTAAAGTCTATCACCTAAAATAGGATGACCAAGGCTTGACATATGCACACGTAGTTGATGCGAGCGACCAGTGATGGGGGTTAGTTCTACACGGGTTGCATCTTCTTCACGCTCAAGTATTTTAAAATGCGTAAGTGAAGGTTTACCTCTGTCGTGATCAACCATTTGTTTAGGGCGATTAGGCCAATCACAAATAAGGGGTAAATCTACTGACCCTGTTTCAGCTTCAAGGTGTCCGTATATACGTGCTATGTAACGTTTAGCTGTTTCGCGCTCTTGAAACTGCATACTTAAATGTCTGTGCGCGGCTTTATTCATGGCAAGGCACAGTATGCCAGAAGTCGCCATATCTAAGCGGTGCACTATTCTCGCTGTTGGAAAAACACGATTAACACGATTAATTAAGCTGTCGGCATGTTTAGGATCTTTACCTGGGACAGTTAATAACTCACTTGGTTTATTAACTATCAGTAAGTCGTCATCCTGAAAAAGTATTGTTAAATACGGACTCATAGGGGGATTGTAGTTAACTAACACGGCCGACCTTAGTAATTTTGAAGGGCGCTATTTTAGTAGAGCAAGCCAACAGGCTCAAGTAAAAGTTTGGCTATATTGTTTTAGTTAGGGCGTGTTGAACGTTGGTGGTTGAATTTGCAGTAGTATGTTTGGTTTTTAGGCAAGACAGAGCCTATGTAGTGTGGTTATTCCCCATCATTAGGCGATAACGCAGCATAAATGCCAAACATGCTCTGCCCTTTGGGTTCTTTCTAGGGGCGATTAACTCTTTGTTGCTCGATTTTTACTTAGCCCACTAGGTTACAAACCTCGCGCCGCGATTAAATCGCCCCTAGATTGAACAAATTTCAATCCACAAAGTTCAACACGCCCTAGTATATCCAAACTTAGGCTCCTTTGAAGCGCTTTTATAACTTAATTTCTTCGGGTGTTAATAATCGATATTCACCACTGGCCAAGTTTTCATCTAGGGTAATCCCCGCAATCTGCTCGCGATGTAGCTCAACTACTTTGTTATCTACCGCGTAAAGCATACGCTTAACTTGATGATACTTTCCTTCACTTATTGATAAACGCAGTCCGTAATTAGCAAGTCGTTCGGCAATTGCTGGGCGGGTTAAATCTTTTTCGTTATGCAGCATGACACCTGTACGTAATTGCTCAAGTGCTTCATCGGTAATCGGCTCTTGAGTTTCTACTAGGTAGGTTTTAAATTTATTGCTTTTAGGCGACGTAATTTTATGTGACCAATCGCCATCATTAGTAATAATAACTAACCCTGTAGTATCTATATCAAGACGACCTGCCACGTGAAAGTCGCTCATATTTGGCTCATCAAGTAAGTCAAAAACGGTTTTATGTAGCTCATCGCTGTTAGCGCATACATAGCCAACAGGTTTATTTAGCATGTAATAGCGCTTACCTAAAAATATCAAAGGCGTACCTTGGTGCAGTACTTCATCTTGTTGGGCTAGCTGAAAATTATGTGATGTGATTATTTCGCCATTCACGCTTACTTCTTTTCGCTTAATACTAGCACGAGCTTGGGTGCGCGGTATTTCAGCTAAGTGGCTAATAAATTTATCTAAGCGGCAAGGGAATTTCATTTTGGTTCACATTTTTAGTCGGCTACAATGGGCGCGATTATAGCCGATAGTGAAATACCATGACAGTGCACAGCACACAAATTTTAAGCCTTTACCAAGCAAAAATAGACACAGGTGAACTGTGTTTTGATGCTGCGCAGCAAAATGCGGTGGAAGCTTTAAATACGCTAAGCGAGCAACTTCAAGCTCACACATCATGGTGGCAAAAAGCGCCCTTAATAAAAGGCATTTATTTATACGGACCCGTAGGGCGTGGTAAATCCATGTTAATGGATTTATTTTATAAAAACCTACCTATTGAGCAAAAGCAGCGGCTGCATTTTCATCATTTTATAGCACAAGTGCATACCCAACTTTCGCAGCTACAAGGTCAAAAAAATCCACTTATTCTAATTGCAAAACAGTGGGCTAAAAATATTCGAGCACTGTGTTTTGACGAGTTTTTTGTGAGCGACATTGGCGATGCCATGATTATGTCCAGATTGTTCAATGCGTTGTTTGAACAAGGTGTTGTGCTGGTGGCCACATCGAACGCAAAGCCAGAGCAGCTTTATTACAACGGCCTGCAACGAGTGCGATTTTTACCTACGATTGATTTAATTAATAGTCATTGTCATATAATTAACGTGGCAGGGGAGGACGATCACCGCTTTAGATATGGTAAAAACAGCCGTCACTATTTTATTAATTTACCTAAACACGATTTTAAAAATGAGTTTTTAGCTTCGTATCCAGTAGTAACATGTAGCAATACAATTACTGTGCATGGCCGCGATTTACCCTATTTATTAAAAGCAGATAATGCCTTGATGATTGATTTTATGGCGTTATGCTCAGGCCCGCGTAGTGCTAACGATTATATGTTTTTAGCAACCAAATTTGATGTGTTATATGTATCGAACGTGCCGCAAATGGGTGCTAAAGCAACGGGTAAAGTTATTGTTCACGGTATAGAAGATAGTTACCAACGCGAAAAACAAACACTTGATGAGCACACATTTGACGACGAAGCACGGCGGTTTATTGCCTTAGTAGATGAATTTTACGATTGCCATAAATTGCTGGTAATAAATGCGCAAACCGACATTGAACATTTGTACAAAGGTAAAAAGTTGAGCTTTGAATATGCACGCACGCAATCACGCATAGTCGAAATGCAAAATTGGTAACGCTTTAATATATATTGTAAACGAGCTTGCTCACGCGAAAAGCGCAGCGCCTTCTCAACCTCTTTGTGAATAAATTACTTAAGATCTTATTGCACAAAGAGAAGTAAAAGAGGAGTAAATGAGAAGACATCAAAACATAGTAATTATGTATTTTTACTTCTCTAAAGCGCAGCGCCCTCTAAACCTCTTTGTGAATAAATCACTTAAGATCTTATTGCACAAAGAGAAGTAAAAGAGGAGTAAATGAGAAAACATAAAACAATAGTAATTATGTATTTTTACTTCTCTAAAGCGCAGCGCCCTCTAAACCTCTTTGTGAATAAATTACTTAAGATCTTATTGCACAAAGAGAAGTAAAAGAGGAGTAAATGAGAAAACATAAAACAATAGTAATTATGTATTTTTACTTCTCTAAAGCGCAGCGCCTTCTCAACCTCTTTGTGAATAAATCACTTAAGATCTTATTGCACAAAGAGAAGCAAAAGAGGAGTAAATGAGAAGACATAAAACAATAGTAATTATGTATTTTTACTTCTCTAAAGCGCAGCGCCTTCTCAACCTCTTTGTGAATAAATCACTTAAGATCTTATTGCACAAAGAGAAGTAAATGAGAAGACATAAAACAATAGTAATTATGTATTTTTACTTCTCTAAAGCGCAGCGCCCTCTTAGCCTCTTTGTGAATAAATCACTTAAAACCTTATTGCACAAAGAGAAGTAAAAGAGGAGTAAATGAGAAGACATAAAACAATAGTAATTATGTATTTTTACTTCTCTAAAGCGCAGCGCCCTCTAAACCTCTTTGTGAATAAATTACTTAAAACCTTATTGCACAAAGAGGGGTAAATGAGAAAACATCAAAGCATAGAAATTACGAGCTTTGCTCGTCACAGCCAGCAAGCTGTGCTTATACAAGTAAATTTAACCACGGTGTTAAACTTACCCTTCTTGGCGCACTATATTCTCAAGGGCGCGAATATTAGTAATTAAGTCCTGGCGTTGTGGGTTGGCTTGTAATGCTTTTCTAAGATGCTTTAGCGCACTCGGGTAGTCTTTAGAATCGATCGCTATTTGCGATAATCCAAGCCACGCCGATAGTTGGTAATCAGGCAGAGCTTGTGCACGAACATACATAAGTTTAGCTTGGGTGAGTTGGCCTTTACTACGATATATACTTGCTAAACTAAGTAGGGCATCACCTAAATTCGGGTTTATTTTAAGTGCGTTATTTAAGCTTTTAAGAGCACGTTTAGTATTACCCTGTTGCATAGCAATTTGTGCGCTGTATACAGAAAACTGCGCTTGTTCATCACGGGGTAGCTGCTTAGTTAATCTTTTTGCGCTGCCTATTAGCTCTTTAGCTAAATCCCATTTTTGTTGAGATACAAGCCAGCCTAAAGTTTGCATCGTGGTATTAATAACCTCAACTTGCTGCTGTTTAGTGGCGTGTTTTAAACCTTGCTTTAATAAACTCACAGCGCGTTCAGTGCTGCCTTCACTTAAATGCAGCTGGGCTGCTAAAAGCTGGTTGCTGGTATCTTTAGGGTTGAGTTTTAAGGCCACTTCAATAGCAGCAAGCGCTTGCTTTTTTTGATCAAGCTGTAATGCTATTTGTGCACGTTGCAGCCAAAGTTCAGCTTTATCAGGGCTTTTATTAAGTAATTCTTTTAGTAATGCACTTGCCTGACTTAAATCACCCGATTCAATTAACGCAAACAATAGACCTTGTTGATATTGGCTTGTTTCTGGCGCTAGCATTAGCGCTTGGCGGTAGGCCGCTACTGCGCTCCAAGGTTGGCTGTGCTGCACGTGTATATAAGCAAGTTGCGCATAACTTTGTGCGTCAGCTTGGCCAAGTTCAATACTGTGAACTAGGTGTGTTTGTGCTTTGTCATACTTTGCTTGTTGCATGTATAAAAGGCTCAAACCTTGGTGTGCTTTTACTAAATCAGGTGAGGCTTTTAAACACGCTAAGTAAGCTAGTTCAGCGTTATTAAAGTCTTTTGTTGAAAGCAGTACTTGTGCACGTAATAAGTTTAAAGCAGTGCTATCTTCGCTTATATCACGGCCTTTAAATAGCGCCGCAACTTCACTGTAATTACCTGCTTGTAAAAGTGGTTGCACTTGGCGAGCAAAACCGCGCTCGGTCGGTTCAATAAGGACCTCTGTAGGGCCTAGTAATTTATTATTTATAGCCAACTGCCATGTTGGATCGCTAGGCGATAACGTTACTTTTAGTGGCGCACTTTTTAATGGCGTACTAGCAGCGCTTGCATGCACGCTACTTACACCTAATAAAGGGAGTGAGCACATTAAAGTAGTGATAACTGCGCGAGTTAATGGTTTTAGCGTTTTAAATATATTCATATTTTTCATTTTAATAGGCTTAAGGTTTAAATTCGATTGGCCAAATAAAGCGAGCGCGTACGGTTTCACCTTCTTTTTTAGGTGCACTAAAGCGGCTTTGTTTAATAATTTTGTCGATAGCTGGTTTAAGTTCAGGGTATGGGTTTTGTACTACCTCAATTAAACTTAACTTGCCACTTTCATCAATAAATACATCGAGTTTTACAGTAAATACATCAACACCTCGGCGGGTTAAGCTTTTTGGTAAAACGGCCTTGACGGGAGTAAGTAAAGTGGGGAGACCATCGAGTTGATTTAAGCTAAATGCATCCCAATTTACACTCATTGATTGCCATTGTGGCGCGCTTACTTTTACGTTGGGTGTATCGGGTTTTACAATACTTAAATCACTCTTTATCTTAATTTTTACGGCTTGAATTGACGCGCCTGCACCTTCTACCGCTAAGCTTTGCATTGGCTCACTTGTTTGCTGTTGTGATATTGATGGAGGTGGCGGAGGTGGCAGTGCCACCATGGCAATCTCACGTACAACCACTTTGTCTTGTATATGCTGTTCAGCAAGTTGCCCAAGCCATAAAAGCAGTAATGCAGCACTAAGCACAATGAGGCTAAGGCCAAATGCAAACAGCGGATGGCGATTGTTTTTTGTTTTTTGAAGCGAGTTAATCGTGTGCATACTATTGCTTGGTCGCTAAGTTAACTTGCGCCGCGCCTGCCAGCTTTGCTTCGTCAATTACTTGAACAAGTAACTCAGTAGGTACTGTTTTATCAGCTTGAATAACCACAGGACGTTGTTGCTGTTTTAACATTTGCTCGACACTACTACGCACACCAGCAACACCAATTTGGCTGCCATCAAAAAATACTTGTTGGTTGTCGGTTATTGCTAAAAATATAACTTGCTGCTCAAGACGACTAGCCGATACGGCTTGTGGTTTATCAACCTCAACGCCGCTTTCGCGTACAAATACGGTTGTAACAATAAAAAATATTAGCAATATAAATACCACATCAAGTAGCGGCGACATATCGATATGTTGCCCCGCTTCTTGCTCTAGCTTGTGCTTTAAACGTGATTGCATAGTGTTACCCTAACTGCTTACTTAACGTATGTAATTTAGGATTACGCTGTGAATACGCTAAATACGCTTGCATTAACCACGCAGGAATAGCGCACACAAGACCCAATTGAGTTGTTAGTAATGCGTCACCAATGGCGTCACTCATTAACTCATTATGGCCCAGCGCCATTACTTTAAATGTATCAAGCAAACCAACAATGGTGCCTAATAAACCAAGTAGCGGAAGCGCTGCAGTTAAAATAGAGCTAACTTCTTGCCAATAACCTTTGCGCTGCGCTTGGTATTGTTTAAGGTGCAGTAAGTCATGAAAAATCAGCTGGTATACAAATAAAGCGAGTAAAAGAATACACCAGCAAATAGGGTTACTAACGATTTTCTCAAACATTGGTTTCTCCTTTCTCTAGTTGACTTAGCTGTAATGCAAAGCCTTCTAGTTGGCTGTAGTACGCTTTTGCTTTACGCGATAACAGTGCATTTAATACCAATGCAGGGATGGCAACGACTAAACCCAATTCGGTTGTTATAAGTGCTTGTGCAATACCGCCCGATACAACTTCTGGGTCGCCTGAGCCAAACAAAGTCATCATTTTAAATGTTTCGATCATGCCGCTAACAGTGCCTAATAACCCAAGTAGTGGGGCTACTGCAGCCGTAACGGCAATAGCGCCAATAAAGTTATCGAGTTTATGCTTATCATGAATTAACTGATTAAATAATTGATCGTCTCGTACTTGGCCTTTTTCGCTTTGCAGCGTTAAGTTAAATAGCTGCTGCTGCATGCCTGCAAATTCACTGCTATTTTCAGCTTTAAAAAATTGCTGTAATTGCATTTGAGAGTGCATTTTAATTTTACTTAAACGCAGTAGTTGTGCGGCTTTTAATAGCGCAATGGTTAGTGCAAAGCAGGCAAATAAAATAATAGGGATAGCCCATAAACCGCCTTTTTCTAGGTGTTCAAGCGGACTTTCTTGTTGGGCTTGGCTAGTTACTAAGTGCGTTAAACTAGGGTCGAAAGTAAGTAATGTAGAGCCTACACCGTTTTGCTTTAAAGTATTATCGAGTGGGTTATCGTCACTTGTTGATTGTACTAACGCTACTTTTAATGCATTAGATTCATCATCTAAATTTAATAAACCCATAAGTTTAGGTGTTTGCGTACTAAACCATGCAACAGGCCCGACTTGAAGGGTATTAGCTTGGCTTAATTCGCCATTACTTAGCACAACCGATTGTTTTTTTAACTGTG
This sequence comes from Pseudoalteromonas sp. SG45-1, assembly GCF_014164135.1. Lineage (NCBI taxonomy): Bacteria > Pseudomonadati > Pseudomonadota > Gammaproteobacteria > Alteromonadales > Pseudoalteromonadaceae > Pseudoalteromonas > Pseudoalteromonas sp. SG45-1. The sequence goes on along the minus strand of NZ_JACJEP010000003.1, from coordinate 134,229 downwards.
GATAAAGTGCCTGCTCTTGATTATTAATTAGCGATACAACACGGCTTAATAACTCGTTTTGGCTATTAGCCGACTCGTTGCTGCTAGCACTATTGCTGGTATTTTGGCGTACAAAACGGCTAAGTAAGTTTAATTGATATTGCTGCTGCTGTTGCCAAGTGTCTAATCGGGTTTGTAACTGATCAAGGCTTAATGTGTTTTCGTCAGCTAGGCGGCGATTAACGGCTGCTTGTTCGCGTAATTTACTGAGCGATTGCTGCTTGGTAAAAATTTGCTTTGCAAGGATTGCTTGCTCTTTTGAAATGCTATTTTGAGTTTTATTTAGAGTACGCTGCGCTGTTTTAATATCACTTAAAATACTTTGCTTAGCATCATCACTGCTAGCTGCAAAAGATATGTTTGCACTAAAAAGTAAAACTGTGGCGCTAAATACTTTAATTATGCTGTTAGTCGCCATTATTTAGCCCCTTGCTGGTTTTTATTTACATAACTTAATATAGGGAGTGTTACCCAATCAGCAGCGCGCTTTTTTTGCTGTACAGCAATACCCAGTGCAACTTGTTCTGCATTAATGCTTGGATCAAACTCCCACTGCCAACCTAAATCACTTGGAAAACCAATACCTACATAACTTAAGTCTTCGCTTACAAACCATGCTTGAGCTGCACCTAAATAAAGCTGCTTAACCCATACTTCTTGCCCGTCAGGGTGTTTAATAGCCATTTCGTGAATAGAAATACGTTGTTGAAAATCATTAAGTAGAGTCAGCATTTTTAGTGCTGTTTGTAGTCTGTCAGTTGTACTGAGTTTTGAATCGCTTAAATCACCGGCGTTTTTCCAACTACTCAAAAGTGGCGGGGGGAGTTGCACTTGTAATGAAAGTAATTGCCCAGAAATACGTGCTAGTTGATCATTTAATTGCTGTTGATCATTTTCAAGCTCTGATTGCTGAGTTACAAGCTGTTCGCGTTTTTGGGCAAGCTCACTGGTGCTTTTTTTTCTACGCTGATTAAGCTCGCTAAGTTGCTGCTGCTCGGCATTAAGAAGCGTTAAGGTTTGCTCCATACTGCTTTTTTGTTCAAGCCAATGAGTATTTAATTCTGTGTTTTGATTTTCTATTTGTAGCCATTTATTAACGAGTTGTTCTAGCTCACTAACAGTGTCGGCTTTTACTGCCATAGTGCTACAAAGCGCGATAACTACGCTAATTGGTTTAATTAAGCTTCGCATTACTTAACAACAATCCTGAAAGTTACGACAAGCAATTACAAGGACGTAATTACTGTTAATTTTTAAGTGTGTATACAATATAGGAATTCACATAACAATGCAATTGATAACAGTTATCGTTTACATTGCTTTGTTTGAGTGGTAGGATTTCGCCGAAATTAAATATGTACCTTAAATTAACAATAGTTAAGTGCTTAATAAAAACTACGGAGTAACCATGAGTAAGCCATCGAATAAAGGAAATGCGTACGTGAAGCCAATTGCAGCGGTTGTTACAGCTACGCTTTCAACTTGGGCAAGTGCACAGGATGTTCAAGAACTATCGGTAACCAAAGCAGAAACTAAAACTGAGTCTAGTTATGTTGTAGAAAAATCAACCTCGCATAAATACACTCAACCGCTACTCGATACAGCTAAAACGGTAACAGTAATCAACCAAGCGGTAATGAAAGACAGAAACGTAGATAGCCTACGTGATGCTTTGCGTAATGTTTCAGGTATTTCTTTAGCAGCAGGTGAGGGTGGCTCACCTACTGGCGATAGCATGTCGATTCGTGGTTTTAGTGCAACAAATGATATTTTTGTTGATGGTATTCGCGATGTTGCAGGTTACACACGTGATATTTACAACATTGAAGCCGTTGAAGTTGCAAAAGGCCCAGGCTCTGCAGTTTCTGGTCGTGGCGCAACAGGTGGTAGTGTTAATTTAGAAAGTAAAAAGGCGAAGTTAGACAACTTTAACGACGTTTCGCTACGTTTAGGTACAGAAAACGATTACCGTGGTCGTTTTGATACTAACATTCAAGTAAACGACACAAGCGCACTACGTATTAACCTTCTTACTGATAAAGGTGATGTTGCAGGTCGCGATCATGTTGAAAACGAAACAAATGCTGTTGCGTTTGCATTTGCAACAGGGCTTGGTACAAACAGCCGTTTTGATTTAAACCTAGAGTATCAACGCCAAGACAATTTACCAGATTATGGTATTCCTTGGGTTTACAGTGATACGCCAGTAGCTGAACTTGCAGATAGTGCACGCTCACCTTCTCCTGTCGACTTTGATAACTTTTACGGTAATATTTACCGTGATTACGAAGATATTGAAGCTTACTCAACAACAGCTCGTTATGAGTATGATTTTTCTCAAAATACTACGTTACGTGTGCAAGGTCGTTTAGGTAAAGTTAAGCGTGAGTCAGTAACAACTGCACCGCGTTATTTCTCGGTTACAACAGACACTGATATTACCTTTGCAGATGAAAAAACACGTGATACTGAAAATTCACTTGCTGCACTTCAAGTTGATTTAATTGGTAACTATGAATTTGCTGGCTTTACTCACGACGTAGTAGTGGGTGTTGAACTTGCAAACGAAACGTTTACACGCCATAACTTTGTTGCAACTACGCCTGATAACCTAATTGAAGATGGAATACGTAACGACTTATACAACCCTGATGCAACAATTGCATTTACGGGTGTGTACGGCCGTGATGGTACAAGCATTGAAGCTAAAGCTAAAAACCAAGCTATTTATGCATTTGATACAGTGACACTTAACAAGCAATGGGAAGTTACAGGTGGAATTCGCTTTGATAGCTTCACTACGGATTATCACAACGATTACAATGACCCAAGCGCTTTAATTTCTACAAGTGACGATTTATTTAGCTGGAATGCCGCTGTAGTTTATAAACCTACAGAAAATGGCAGTGTATATTTAGGCGCAGGTAATTCATTTAACCCATCGGCTGAAAGCCTAACGGTATCTACGCGTTCAAATGCAGCTGATTTAGACGCAGAAGAAAGCCGTAGTTATGAATTAGGAACTAAATGGAGCCTAATGGATGGCCGCCTGCAAACTAATGCTGCACTTTTCCGTACTGAAAAAACCAATGCCCGTACTGATGACCCATTTGCAGATAGCTCAAGTGACGAAATACTTGGTGGTGAACAGCGCGTTCAAGGTTTAGAGCTTTCAGCAACGGGCCTAATTACTAAAGAGTGGACTGTAATTGCTTCATACACTTACCAAGATAGCGAAGTAACAGAAGCATTAGGCGACGACGCAACTCAAGTTGGTAACGAGCTTGCGCGTACGCCTAAAAATAGCGCAAGTGTTTGGACTACGTACGATATGTCGGATAAGTTATCGTTTGGTTTAGGTGCGCAGTATGTAGGTGAGCGTTACAACGGCACTACGTCAACACGCTCTCGTGCGCCAGGTTATACTATTTTTGACCTGATGGTTGCGTATGACATATCAAAAGATTTGAGCCTGCAGCTTAATGGTGAAAACCTAGGTGATAAAGATTACGTTGATCAGTTAGGTGGTGGACACTTTGTACCAGGTGATGGTCGTAAGTTTAGTTTAACAGCGAGCTACTCTTTTTAATTTTAAAAGAAATTAAAAAATAAAAGTAAGCATAAGGGCAGGCCTATTACCTGCCCTTAATTATTTGATGAAAATGTGAGAGGGCGCACATGATAGTTAAAATTCCAGAGCTATTAACGAAAGAAGAAGTGGCGTATTGCCATGAGGTTTTGCTTAAAGCACAGTGGGCCGATGGCAGTATTACCGCAGGTCATCAATCAACCAAAGCAAAAAATAACTTACAGCTACCTGAAAATAGTCCTGAATGCCAAGAGCTTGGCGATATTATTATGGCAGCACTTGCGCGTAGTAATTTGTTTATGTCGGCAGCGCTTCCTGCAAAAATTTTTCCTCCGTTATTTAATTGCTATCAAGGCGGGCAATCGTTTGGTGTGCATGTAGATAATGCAATTAGACAAGTGCCGGGTACGCCAGTAAAAATTCGTACAGATGTATCAATGACGTTATTTATTAATGACCCTGAAGACTATGAGGGCGGTGAACTTGTTATTGAAGACACTTATGGCTCACACAGTGTAAAGCTGCCCGCAGGCAGTATGGTGTTATACCCTTCAACGAGTTTACATCGTGTAATGCCTGTAACGAGTGGGCGCAGATTAGCCTCATTTTTTTGGCTGCAAAGCATGGTAAACAGCGATGAAAAACGCGGGTTATTGTTTGATTTAGATATGTCGATTCAAAGTTTGCGCAGCAAAGTAGAAGATAGCCCAGAGATTATTCAATTAACAGGTGTATACCATAACTTACTAAGACAGTGGGCACAGACATAACGAATATACTCGTTATTAAATATTGGGTATAAGTATTTAAATATAAGTAATTAAAAGCTGCGCTTTTCGCGTGGTAAGCGCTACGCTTACAGCCAAAACTTAACGCTGTAGTTAAATTACCTGTAGACGCGCAGCTTGCTGGCGTGACGAGCGAAGCTCGTAATTTCTAGGTTTTGGTTTCTTCTCATTTATTCCTCTTTTACTTCTCTTTGTGCAATAAGGTTTTAAGTGATTTATTCACAAAGAGGCTAAGAGGTCGCTGCGCTTTAGAGAAGTAAAAATACATAATTACTATGTTTTATGTCTTCTCATTTACTCCTCTTTTACTTCTCTTTGTGCAATAAGATTTTAAGTGATTTATTCACAAAGAGGCTAAGAGGGCGCTGCGCTTTAGAGAACCCAAAATACATAATTACTATTGTTTTATGTCTTCTCATTTTCTCCTCTTTTACTTCTCTTTGTGCAATAAGGTTTTAAGTGATTTATTCACAAAGAGGCTAAGAGGACGCTGCGCTTTAGATAAGCAAAACTACATAATTTCTATGTTTTCTCACTTGCCGTTTTTACTTAACCCTTATAACCGTTAGGGTTATTTGACTGCCAGCGCCAGGTATCTTGCATCATTTCATCAATACCGCGCACTGCTTCCCAACCTAGCTCTTTAAGGGCTTTTTCTGGCGCTGCATAACACGCTGCAATATCACCAGGGCGGCGAGGTGAAACCTGATAGGGTACAGCCTGATCGCTTGCTTTAATGAATGCATTAACCATTTGTAGTACAGAGTAACCATTACCAGTGCCTAGGTTATAAACTAATGCACCCGTACTGCTGGCTATTTTATCAAGCGCTTTTAAATGACCAATCGCTAAATCTACAACATGTATATAGTCGCGCACACCGGTGCCATCAACTGTGTCGTAGTCATCACCAAATACAGCGAGTTGCTTTAATTTACCTACCGCAACTTGTGCGATAAAAGGTAAAAGGTTGTTTGGAATACCATTAGGATCTTCACCAATTAAGCCCGACTCATGTGCACCCACTGGATTAAAGTAACGCAAAATAGCAAACGCAAAGCGCTCATCTGATTTAGCGATATCTTGTAGCATCATTTCAACCATTAGCTTTGACGTACCGTATGGGTTGGTAGTGCCGCCTACAGGGAAATCTTCTTTGATTGGTAAGCTTGCTGGGTCGCCGTAAACCGTGGCTGACGAGCTAAATACCAATTTAAATACACCTGCGTCGCGCATCGCATCAACAAGTGTAAGCGTACCTTGAACGTTGTTTTGATAGTACTCAACTGGCTTTGCAACCGACTCGCCTACTGATTTTAAACCCGCAAAATGTATAACACTATCAACCGTGTGTTTTGCAAATACAGAATCTAAAAAGGGTTTATCGAGAATATCGCCCTGGTAAAAAGTGGCTTCTTTACCTGTTATATTTTTTACGCGCGCAAGTGATTCTTGTGATGAGTTACTTAAGTTATCAATAACAACAACATCGTTACCTTGCTGTAAAAGTTCTAAAACAGTGTGCGAGCCAATATAGCCTGCGCCACCGGTTACTAAAATAGTCATGAAAGCTCCGTGGGTACCTTTTATCAATTAAGTTAATTTCACCATAAATAGAGGTGATTTACATGTTTTATCTGTAATTTATATGATTTTAATCGTATTTTTTTGATATCAGCACATTAAATACTTTTGATTACATTTTGTGCAAAACAAGTAACACTTGATTCGTAAGATTAAGTTATAGTTAATAAACAAGTGCTAAAATAGCTTTAGTAATAGCTAATGCTAGGTTTACTCCAATCCACACTTTTGTGATTGGTTACCTCTTTGGAGAAAGATATGAATTTAGTTAAAAAAATAGCAACAACAATGTGTATCGCATTACCTGCGCTTGCCCATGCTGGTGAGTCTGTTGTTAAATGGAATGACTTTAATGATTATCGTGATGTGCGAGCGTCTAACCAAGCTAAGGGCTCGTATCACAAAAGTATTGCGGCAAGTTTTGAAAAACATATGTCTAAATTAGCTGAGCAACTACCAAAAGATTATAAGTTAAACGTAGAGTTTACTGATTTAGATTTAGCGGGAGATGTGCGTTATGGTGGTATGGAGGAAATTCGTGTAGTAAAACCAATATACTTTCCACGCATTAAGCTTAATTATTCGTTAACCGATAACGACGGTACAGTGCTTAGTAAAGATACTGATGTGGAGCTCAAAGATATGGGCTTTATGGATAAAATTAAAATGGGCCGCGACGAATCACTATATTACGAAAAACGCTTATTAACAGAGTGGTTTGGTGAGCAAATATTACCAAGTTTAGATTAACTTAAAATAAAAATGCCGCTAAATAGCGGCATTTTTGCTTTTTAATCTTTACTTAAAAGTAGCTAACAGCGTGAGTATTTGTTGTAACTTAATAACGGTTGTTTTAAGTTTTTCTTCATCAAAACCATCGTTAGATAAGCTTTCAACGTCAGCGGCTACGTCAAGAACATACGGCTTAAAGCGTTTAGCTTCAAAGCTAAAACCAGCATCTTGTGCAAATAAGGCTTTAAATTTGCCATGGCCTTGCTGTTGTAGTTCATCGAGTTTTTTGTCGGCATCAAGCGCCTGACGATAAACAATTTTTAAATTAGTATTGAGTTGTTCAATAATTGAATCCATGGTTTTCCTAAAGCTTTGTACTGCATGGCCGACATAATACTTGGATTACATTTAAAAGTCAGGTTTGTTATATGAATATATCAGGCACAAGTTTACCCGCTGTTTCTGGCTCAGGCCAAGGCAGTGAGCTTTATAGCGCTGCTTTATCTAAAAAGCAGCAACTAGCAGATGGCGCAGCAGCACTTGCACTTATTGAAGGTGCTGCACAATCGTCAAGTGCACAAACACCGGCTAAGTCGGTAACTGCATCATTGGGTAACAACGTAAATATATATGTTTAAACTAGGGCGTGTTGATCTTTGCGGATTGAAATTTGTTCAATCTAGGGGCGATTAAATCGCGGCGCGAGCTTTGTAACCTAGTGGGCTAAGTAAAAACCGAGTAACAAAGAGTTCATCGCCCCTAGGAAGAACCCGAAGGGCAGCGCATGTTTGGCATTTATGCTGCGTTATCGCCTATTTATGGGGAATAACCACACTACACAGGCTCAGCCTTGCCTAAAAGCCAAACATACTGCTGCAAATTCAACCATCAAAGGTTAACACGCCCTAACTTAAGATCGATAGGTGTTTTACTTTTTTGACCACCTATTTCTCTAACTAATTTAGGCACTAAAAATCCAGGCAGGGCTTTTAATAGCTCTGCCATTATTTTTATAGCGTCTTCTTCGTTAATATCAAAGTGGCTGGCCCCTTCAACTTTATCGAGCAAATACAAATAATACGGTAATACGTCTGCGTCAAATAACGCTTCGCTTAAATTTATTTGCGCATCGAGCGTATCGTTCACATCTTTTAAAATTACAGCTTGGTTTAAAAGCGTTACGTTTGCTTGTTTAAGCTTTTGCATAGCTGCTTTAAAATCAGCGTCTATTTCATTGGCGTGGTTTATGTGATTAATAAAAATAATTTTTAATGGCGATTTTGCTAATCGCTCACATAACTCATCGGTAACTCGCGTCGGTATAACTACTGGTAAACGGCTATGAATTCGCATTCGTTTAATTTGTGGTAATTGCTCAAGCTCATCTAAAAACCAACTTATTGCATCGTCTTTGGCCATCAGCGGATCGCCACCACTTAAAATCACTTCGTTTATATTGGCATCAGATTTTATGTAGCTTAGTGTTTCAAGCAGGCTTTTTTTATTAAGTTGGTTTTCTTGATACGGAAAATGCCTTCTAAAGCAGTAACGGCAATTTACAGCACAGCCGGTTTTAAACATCACTAAAACACGCGATTTATACTTATGTAAAAGGCCTGGTTGGTCGTTATCTTGCTCAAGTAGGGGATCTTTATTAAAACCCGATTTAGTCAAAAATTCTTGATGGCGTGGCATAACTTGTAGCAAAAGAGGATCGTTTGGATCGCCTTTGCGTATTTTTTTTATAAAAGGGATAGGCACGCGTACCGGAAATAAACTACGGGCTTTTAGGTCGTTTTCATGGACTTGGCTCGATAAACCGACCATTTCAAGCAAGGTTTTTGGGCAGGTAACTACATTTGCTAATTCTTTTTGCCAGTTTTTATGCAAATTTGCTTCATTTCTTTGTATCATTGGCATGTAGATTACTCGAAAAAATATAAATAGAGGAAACGATGGCGAATTATAGCACCAACGAGTTCAAGGGCGGCCTAAAAATTATGATGGACGGCGAGCCTTGCAGTATCTTAGAAAATGAAATGGTAAAACCTGGTAAAGGCCAGGCGTTTAACCGTGTTCGTATCCGTAAACTTATCTCTGGTAAGGTGCTTGAAAAAACCTTTAAATCGGGTGAATCAGTTGAAGGTGCTGATGTAATGGATACTGATTTAGCGTATCTATACACAGACGGCGAATTTTGGCATTTCATGAACAACGAAACATTTGAGCAAATTGCTGCTGACGAAAAAGCACTAGGCGATGCAGTAAAATGGTTAGTTGAAAATGATTTATGCACAATTACATTATGGAACGGCAGCCCTATTGCTGTTACACCACCTAACTTTGTTGAGCTTGAGATCACTGAAACAGATCCTGGCCTTAAAGGCGATACAGCGGGTACTGGTGGTAAACCAGCAACGCTTAGCACAGGTGCTGTAGTACGAGTTCCATTATTCGTACAAATTGGCGAAGTAATTAAAGTAGACACTCGTAACGGTGAATACGTAAGCCGTGTTAAGTAAGCTTTAACATTGTTTATAAAATCCCAGCTTACGCTGGGATTTTTTTTGGAGAAAATATGTCAGCAGATCTTTGGGCCCCAAGCGCAAGCATTGAAACACTAAAGCAACGCGCAGCGATATTACGTAGCATTCGTGAATTTTTTTATGCACGTGATGTTTTAGAAGTAGAAACGCCAAGCTTAAGTGCTGCCAGTGTAACCGATGTGCACTTAGCTAGTTTTAATACCAAATTTGTAGGTCCAGGGCATGCTGGTGGGCTTCCTCTATTTTTACAAACATCTCCAGAGTTTGCCATGAAACGCTTGTTAGCAGCAGGCTCAGGCGCTATTTTTCAGCTTTGTAAAGCATTTAGAAATGAAGAAGCGGGTAGCCATCATAATCCAGAATTTACAATGCTGGAATGGTATCGCCCAGGCTTTGATGAATTTGCACTTATGGATGAAATGGATGAGCTTATGCAGCTTGTTTTAGGTGTCGATCCTGCAACTAGACTTACCTATCAGCAAGCGTTTGAACAAGCACTCGGACTTGACCCGCTAACCGCAAATATAGAGCAATTAAAGCAACTAGCGTGTGAGCAGGGGTTTGCTGATATAGCCCAAAATGAAACGCATAAAGATACCTTACTGCAATTATTATTTTGTATGAAAGTGGAGCCCACAATAGGACAAGATAAGGCATGTTTTGTTTATCACTTTCCAGCTTCTCAAGCGGCACTAGCTCAAATTTGTGAACACGATACACGTGTAGCAGGGCGCTTTGAGCTTTATTATAAAAATATGGAATTAGCGAATGGCTTCAACGAACTGACAAATGCCAGCGAGCAAGCTAAACGTTTTAATGAAGATAATGCATACCGCGCAGAAAATGGTTTAAAGCAAGTGCCAATGGATACGCGTTTAATTAAAGCGCTGGAGCATGGATTACCACAGTGCGCTGGTGTTGCAATGGGGATTGATAGGTTGGTAATGCTCGCAACAAACAAAGAGAAAATTAAAGACGTAATTGCGTTTGATGTGCAAAGAGCGTAATGCTTAGCCTGTAGGCGTGCAGCTTGCTGGCGCGTTAAAGTAATATTTGTAGGTGCGAATTTATTTCGCGCACGTGTAACTTAACTTTATAAATAAGCGAGGTATAAAACCTCACCTACAATAAACATCAACCCCAACAACATACGCTAAGCCTGTAGGTGCGAATTTATTTCGCGCTCATGTAATTTAACTTTATAAAAAGTGAGGTATAAAACCTCAACCACAAATAAAAACACCGCGTTTAATTTAAACGCGGTGTTTTTTATTGCTTGCTGAAAGCTTTTAGTTGAAAGCCAACTGTTATACCTTACAGATTAAGCGTAAACGTAACACCTGCTACACGAGGCTCACCGAGTTGCGTATAGGTATGCGTTGCGTAACCATCTTGTGGATCGTTACCAAACTCAAAGCCACGTGTAGGGACTGTCTCATCAAACACGTTACGAGCCCATGCGCGAACTGCCCACATGTCTGCTTCGTAGCCAAAGCTTAAATTAACTAAGTTGCTGCTTGGTGCTTGTGAGTTATGACTGTCTGAGAAGTAGTAATCGTCCTTACCTTCAACACCAACCATGCCGTAAAATGCGTTAGTAAAGTTGTAACGTGCAGTAAACGCATACTGGTATTTAGGTGACTGTGCTTGTTCGCGACCGTCTTGATTTAAGCCTGATTGTGTTACAAAGTCGTCAATTTCAGTGTTTAAGTAACCAGCACTACCTGTTAAAAATAGATTATCAGTTAGTTGGTAACTACCTTCAACTTCAAGTCCGTAGTTGCTACCAGAACTTGCGTTATCAACATAACCGGTAAATTGCTGACCTTCTACTTGCCATGCTTTTAACTGAATATCGTCGCGGTGCATGTAAAATGCTGCTAAGCGAAGTGTAAATTTGTCATCAAGTGATGAACCTTTAACACCAAATTCGCCGCTCCATAAATATTCAGGGTCAAAACTGGTGTGTTGCTGGAAAAAATCAGCGCTTAGGTTTAAGCCTTCATCTTTTGCTTTAGCCAGTGCTTCTGAGTTAATACCACCGGCTTTGTAGCCACGGGTGATGCTGGTGTAGATCATAGTGCGATCAATTACTTGATATTCAAGTGCTATTTTACCGCCAACCATTACATCGTCAGTATCTTGTATAAAGCCATTGCTATCGGTGTAGTCGCCTTGGTATTGCTCTACACGTAAACCTGTAATTAATGTTGTTTTAGGGCCAATTGGAGTCGCTACTTGACCATATACTGCAACGTTACTCGTTTCGTAAGTTGAAGAGAACGGGCTTGCTAACCATGTGTACTGGCGCTCTAAATCAACATCACGGTTTTGGTAATAAATACCCGCAACCCAGTTACCTGTTTTAGAATTAAATTGTAAATCTACAGACTGATCGTCGCGATCGCGGCTGTATAAATCAGTTGAGCTGTATCCATCTGGATGTAAGCCAGCAGCACATAACTGTGGTTCACTTGTATCGTTACATACCCAGTCTTCGTCAAAGCTATAAAGCAACTCGGTATCAATAGCCGACAGGTTTAAATTTACATCAAAAGCGTCAAAACCCGTGTAAGTATTATTAACGCCTATAGCGTAGCTTTGTTGATTATCTTGTCCTGGTTCATCGGCAACACTATTGCGGCTGTTATCAAGCGTAAACGCATCATAGCCGTTGTTTATATCAATATAGTGCAGGTTTAACTCAGTATTTAAATGCTTTGTAAGCTGGCTGTTTAATTTAAAACGGGCTACTTGTTCGTCTTGATTTTGTGTTTCGTCATTTAAGTACAGGTTATCTACGTAACCGTCTGACTTTCTACGAAAGTAGCTAACGCGTGCGCTAGTGTCATCTGTTAAGCCAGTGCTTGCTGCAATGCCTGCTTCGCGGGTGTTGTATGTGCCAGCACCTACTTGTAATTTTAAGCTTGGATCGCTTGTGGCTTTAGCTGAACCCATTTGGATCATACCGGCCATACCGTCTGCGCCAAAGCGTGTACCTTGTGGCCCACGATAAATTTCTACTTGGTCTATATCAAATAATAATGAACTGCCACCAAGGCCAGAATAGTTAATACCATCAATAACTAAGCCTACAGATGGATTAATAGGGTCTACAAATTGTGAACGAAGTCCCACGCCACGAATTTGAATATAACGACCGCGCGACGCACCAGATGCAAAATTTACATTGGCGGTACTGCCTAACATTTCGTCTAAGTAACTTGCACCACGTTGATTAATTTCATCTTCGCTGAATAAGCTCGCACTCGCGCTTAAAGTTTGAATGCTTTCGCGCTGAAAATCGCCAGTTACAACAATTCTTTCTAGGTCGCTATCATCAGCGTTAGCTGCAATTGGTGCACCAAGCAGCGGTAAAAGTGCGGCAGTAATTAAAGACAAACGTAAGTTCATTGGGTTACTTAACTCCATTTTAGGGACTCGTATGGTAGCAATTATTTAAACACATGTGCTATAAACGCGGCAATTATACGTTAAATAATCAGGATTAATAATATGACCTTTAAAGTTGACTTCAAGGTACGTGATTACGAATGTGACTTACAAGGTATCGTAAATAACAGTGTTTATTTTAATTATTTAGAACATGCTCGACATGAGTTCTTGTACGCACACGGTATTGATTTTGCTCAGTTAGCAAAAGATAAAATTAACCTAGTCGTGATGCGCAGCGAAATGGATTATAAACATTCACTATTACCAGGTGATGAATTTTATGTGGCTGTAGAGCCGCAGCGTATTAGTCGTTTAAAATTTGCGTTTAAGCAAACGGTCATACGTAAAAGGGATGAAAAAGTAATGCTCAATGCACTGGTTATAGGAACGTCTGTTAATGAAAAAGGTAGACCGTTTTTACCAGAGCAAATAGATAACGTATTTAAAACTACAACTTAGTACTTAATCGCATAACTTTTGAACTATCATAGAACAAAAATTTACATTTAAAACATGCATTTTTAACGGATAAAGGGCATAAATATTGTTACAATTACATTAATTAGACAATTAGTTAGTAGTAGCATGAAATTAGCAGCAATACCGATGCTTATAGTCGGTTTATGTGTTGGTTGCGCATCAACAGGGACGGTTACCAGTGAGCAGCTTAAATACACCCAATGGCAATTATCACGTGTTGATGGTTTAGCAATTCCACCTTCGTTTAATGCATCAATGAGCTTTATTGAAGCACTGCAAGTAAACGGTTTTGCTGGCTGTAACAAATTTTTTGGTGAAGGCTCGCTTGAAGAAAGTAACCTTACCGTAAGTAAATTAGGAATGACGCGCAAGTCATGCGGCGAAGAGCTTGATGAGTTTGAGCAGCAGTTATTACAAGCCTTAAAGCAAGGTGCAGAGCTTAAAATGCAAGACCAGCAATTAGTCATGCAAGGCGAGCAAACATTTGTGTTTATCCCTAAATAATTTTAAGTTTTTGAAAAACAGCCCCTTGCGGGCAGTTTTTAACTGACGTACACTCAGCGCAGATTTGTTGAATAATATCTTCGAATCGACGAACAAAATTTATATATCAATACTTGTCGGAGTGCCAAAGCTAAGTAATTAGTTTTTGGCTGAGATCGCGAAAGCGGGATCCGTGAACCTGATCAGGTTAATACCTGCGTAGGGAACAAGCTGCCTAAAATGGGACGCTTGTGCGTCTTTTTTTATGCGCACAATAAAGTGATTTATTTTTTAGGCTGCAAAGTAGCATGTACGCTACTTTACGATCTTTCTCTATTCCTCGGAATATCTGACAAGACAACCCTTAAGCAATGAGGCAAGTCATGTCAAATACTACAAATAAAGCGTCACGCCGAGAAACTCGTGCTGCCGCGTCTGAATATATTTATAACTTAACGGGTCAACCGTTCCCAAATTCTCATAAAGTATACGTTGAAGGTACTCAACCAGGTGTGCGTGTTGGTATGCGTGAAATCACGTTAAGTGACACGTTTATTGGCGGCACAGATGAAAACCCTGTTTATGAGTCAAACGATCCGCTTCGTGTTTACGATACGTCGGGCCCGTATACCGATCCTAATTTTAAACTAGACGTGCGCAAAGGCTTACCAAAATTTCGTGAACAATGGATTGAAAACCGTGGTGACACCGAAATTTTAGAATCAGTGACGTCGCAGTTTTCGCAGCAGCGCATGGCAGATGAAGGGTTGGATCATATTCGCTTTGATCACCTTCCAAAAATTCGCCGTGGTGTCGCTGGTAAAAACGTAACGCAAATGCACTACGCACGCCAAGGGATTATTACCCCTGAAATGGAATACGTAGCTGTTCGTGAAAATATGGGGCGTGCAGAAATCCGTAAAGAATTACTTGCCGCGCAGCATAAAGGCGAGTCGTTTGGTGCGAGTATTCCTGAATTTATTACCCCAGAATTTGTACGCGACGAAATAGCCCGCGGTCGCGCTATTTTACCAAATAATATAAACCATCCAGAAACAGAGCCTATGATTGTAGGTCGTAACTTTTTAGTAAAAGTTAATGCCAACATTGGTAACTCATCGGTTAGCTCATCTATTGAAGAAGAAGTAGAAAAAATGGTGTGGTCTACCCGCTGGGGCGCAGACACCGTGATGGACTTATCAACGGGGCGTTACATTCACGAAACGCGCGAATGGGTTGTACGTAACTCGCCTGTACCTATTGGCACAGTACCGATTTATCAAGCGCTTGAAAAAGTAAATGGTGTGGCTGAGGATTTAACGTGGGAGATTTTCCGCGATACGCTTATTGAACAAGCCGAGCAGGGTGTTGATTACTTTACTATTCATGCGGGTGTACTGCTTCGCTACGTACCAATGACGGCTAAACGTGTAACCGGTATTGTGTCGCGCGGTGGCTCAATTATGGCTAAGTGGTGTTTAGCGCATCACAAAGAAAACTTTTTATACACGCACTTTGAAGACATTTGCGAAATTTTAAAACAATACGATGTGTGTTTTTCATTAGGTGATGGTCTTCGCCCAGGCTCGATTGCTGATGCCAACGATGAAGCGCAGTTTAGTGAGCTGCGCACATTAGGTGAACTGACTAAAATTGCGTGGAAACACGACGTACAAGTATTTATTGAAGGCCCAGGGCATGTGCCAATGCACATGATTAAAGCCAATATGGATGAGCAATTAAAGCATTGCGACGAAGCGCCATTTTACACTTTAGGCCCGTTAACGACCGATATTGCACCAGGGTACGATCATATCACCTCTGGTATTGGGGCGGCCCAAATAGCATGGTACGGCTGTGCAATGCTTTGTTATGTAACACCTAAAGAGCATTTAGGCCTGCCAAATAAAGAAGATGTAAAAGAAGGCTTAATTACCTACAAAATTGCAGCGCACGCCGCCGATTTAGCAAAGGGGCACCCAGGCGCGCAAGAGCGCGATAACGCGCTATCAAAAGCACGTTTTGAGTTTAGATGGCATGATCAATTTAATATTGGTTTAGATCCAGAGCGTGCTCGTGAGTATCACGACGAAACCCTGCCGCAAGAATCAGGCAAAGTGGCTCACTTTTGCTCTATGTGTGGCCCTAAATTTTGCTCTATGAAAATTAGCCAAGAAGTACGCGATTACGCTAAAGATTTAGAAACACGCGGTATTGATCCAAATGACGCTGGCGAGGCTATTGAGATCAAAATGATTGATGTAGAAGCCGAGATGAAAGCTAAATCTGCCCAGTTTAAGCAAACAGGCTCAGAAATTTACCACAAAGCGGTATAGCAATAAGTTAGATACAGATGTAGGTGAGGTTTTATACCTCGCTTCTTTAAACATTGAAGAAGTGCGAGTGAGTTCGCACCTACTAATAACTGCTTTTGGAGGTTTTATGTTTTATAACATTGCTGTGGTGGGTTTTGGTTTAGCAGGGCGCTTAGCTGCCCTTGAGCTAAGTAAGTTGCATCATGTAACGGTGTTTGAAGCTGACGATGAGCAAACCCCAAATAGCGCCGGTAAAGTGGCTGCAGCAATGCTTGCCCCGCTGGCTGAGTCGGTATTGTGTGAGGCTGATTTAGCTTTAATGGGTCTTGATTCAATGAAGCGCTGGCCAGAAATAGTGAGTGAACTTGAGGGGGATGTGTTTTTTCAGCAGCAAGGCACATTGGTCGTTGCGCATCAGCAAGATAAGGGCGACCTACAAAGCTTTACTCAGAGAATAAAGCCCATAGCAGGGCACAGCGCTCAGGCATTGAATGCTCAGCAAATAGCGCAGTTAGAGCCAGAGCTTGCTAATCGGTTTAACCAAGGTCTATTTTTACCCTGCGAGGGGCAAATAGATAACCAAGCCTTTTATAAAGCAAGTTTTACCATGCTCAACAAGCGCAAAGTTAAGTGTGTGTTTAACCAGCGCGTAACCATTAAAAACGGCGAAATAAATAATCGACCATTTGACTACATTATAGATTGTCGTGGGCTTGGTGCTAAAAGTGATAAACCGCTTAGAGGTGTGCGCGGTGAAGTCGCAAGGCTATATGCACCTGAAGTAAATTTAACGCGACCTGTGCGTTTAATGCATCCGCGTTACCCAATTTATATAGCGCCTAAACCTAATCATGAATATGTAATTGGTGCGACCGAAATAGAATCGCAAGATAGCGGCGCCGCAACAGTGCGATCAACTCTTGAGTTACTTTCAGCGGCTTATACCGTACACAGCGGATTTGCCGAAGCACGGCTACTTAATATTCAAACCGGATTACGCCCTGCATTTAGCGATAACCGTCCAGAAGTATCACAAGTTGGTAGTGTAATTAGCATTAACGGCTTATATCGTCATGGTTATATGCTGGCACCGGCATTAGTGGCGCAAGTAGTTTCACGAATAGAGTGAGAATAAAATGAACATTACAATTAATGGCGAGCTACTTAATGTTAATAGCAAAGCACTCGTCGAGGTACTTCAAAGTTTTGGTGCGGTTGCGCCTTTTGCTGTGGCTGTTAATGGCGAATTTATTCCACAAAGTCGGCACAGTAACTATGTACTTAATGAAGGCGACAGTGTTGAGTTGCTGTCACCCATTCAAGGCGGATAAAGCTCATGCAAACTAAAGACTGTTTAACTATTTATGGTGAGCAAGTAAATAGCCGTTTATTAATAGGCTCTGCGCTTTATCCGTCGCCCGATATTATGACCCAATCGATAGTCGCCTCTGGTGCTGAAATTGTTACCGTGTCGCTTAGGCGCCAACAAAGTGCAGCAGCCGGTGATGACTTTTGGCAGTTAATAAAAAATACAGGCTTAAAAATACTGCCTAATACCGCCGGGTGCCACAGTGTTAAAGAAGCCATAACGCTTGCAAAAATGTGCCGAGAGGTATTTGCCACCGATTGGATTAAGCTGGAGCTGATTGGCGATGATTATAATTTACAACCAGACCCTTTTACGTTACTTGAAGCCACAAAAATATTGATTGATGATGGCTTTAAAGTATTGCCTTATTGCACCGATGACTTAGTACTTTGCCAGCGCTTAAATGAGCTAGGGTGTGAGGTGCTTATGCCGTGGGGGGCGCCAATAGGCACCGGTAAAGGCTTGTTAAATAGCTATAATTTAAAAACTATTCGAGAGCGTTTACCCGATACCACATTAATAGTAGATGCTGGTTTAGGTTTGCCATCGCATGCCTGCCAAGCACTCGAAATGGGGTATGATGCGGTATTATTAAATTCAGCCATTGCAGGGGCGGGCTGCCCAATTACTATGAGCCGCGCATTTAAAGCCGCAGTTGAAGCAGGGCGCTTTGCATATCAAGCAAAAGCAATGCCTGAAAAAGACGTTGCAGCCCCATCAACCCCAACAATGGGTATGCCATTTTGGCATCAGCAGTGAAGGAAAAAATATGAATAACGTAGTGTGGACAATTGCCGGATCTGATTCGGGCGGCGGTGCAGGCATTCAAGCTGATATAAAAGCAATGCAAAGTTTTGGTGTACATGGCTGCACGGCAATTACGGCGCTTACTGCACAAAATAGTTTAGGCGTAGAAGCTATTAATGCGGTGTCTACCGATATTATTGAATCGCAGTTACTAGCGCTTGAAAAAGACATGAAAGCCAAAGTTATAAAAATTGGCATGTTAGCCAATGTGCAGCAAATTCAGCTGATCAGCGAACATATAAGCCACTATAAAGCTAAGTGGCCTGTGCCTCCCGTTATTGTATATGACCCTGTTGCGATTGCCTCAAGCGGTGACTTACTAACAGAAGAAGACACCGTCAGTGCAATAAAAGAATGCCTACTGCCGCTGGTGGATGTAATAACCCCAAACACCCACGAAACACAGTTATTAACCGGTGTGTATTTAATTGGCCCGGCTGCAATAAAAGAAGCGGCTAATAAGCTATTAAGCTGGGGGGCAAAAGCTGTTGTTATTAAAGGCGGGCACTGGGATTACCCAAGTGGCTACTGCATTGATTATTGTATTGATAGTAATACGCAAAATGGTGAAGAATACTGGTTAGGCAATCAAAAAATACAAACCCCGCATAACCACGGCACCGGATGTAGCATGGCTTCGGTCATTGCTGCGTGTTTAGCTAAAGACTACCCATTAAAAGATGCCTTTATTTTAGCTAAAGCATATATAAACCAAGGGCTAAAACAGTCGGTACGCTATGGCGAAGGGATTGGACCGGTTGCTCATACATCGTTCCCCACTAATTTAGCTGACTACCCACAAGTAATTGAGCCAGGGAGCTGGCTTGGCGATGAACTCGATTTTGATGTGCCGCTTGATTTTAATATGGCTGCTGATTTTGCAACGTGCGAAAGTAAATCGCTTGGCTTATATGCAGTTGTAGATAGTACCGATTGGCTAGAAAAGTGCTTACAACAAGGCATTAAAACAGCTCAGCTGCGCGTTAAGAATAAAATCCAAGATGAGCTTGATGGGCTCATTAAGCAAGCCGTTGAGCTGGGAAAGCAATACAACGCACAGGTATTTATAAATGACTACTGGCAGTTAGCTATTAAGCACGGTGCATATGGCGTGCATTTAGGGCAAGAGGATTTAGACATTGCTAATTTAGCGGAAATTAAAGATGCTGGGTTAAGGCTTGGGCTTTCTACTCATGGTTTTTATGAAATGCTGCGTGCGCATAATTATCGCCCTAGTTATATGGCATTTGGTGCTATTTACCCAACCACAACAAAAGATATGACAGGCCAAATACAAGGTCTTGAAAAGCTCATTAAATTTGTACCTCTTATGCAAAGCTACCCAACAGTAGCAATAGGCGGCATTGATTTAAGCCGTGCTGAGCAGGTAGCTAAAACAGGCGTGGGCAGTGTTGCCGTAGTGCGTGCGATTACCGAAGCTGATAATTACGTAGAGGCTATAAGCGCTCTGCAAGTGGCCATAAGCAGTGCCAATTAAAACTAACAAGGGTAATACTAATAAGGCTGATAAACGTGAGTGAGCTAAGCGATAAAGAAACCCTGCGTTACAGCCGCCATTTATTGCTTAGAGAAGTTGGGCTTGAAGGGCAATTAGCACTTAAATCCTCAACGGTTGCAGTAGTGGGGGCTGGTGGTCTAGGTAGCCCAGCGCTTTTATATTTAGCCGCTGCAGGTATTGGAACGCTTATTTTAATTGACGATGATGAGGTTGAGCTTTCAAACTTACAGCGCCAAGTGCTTTATAAAATAAATCACTTAGGACAAAGCAAGGTCGCCGCAGCGGGTAAAGTATTAGCGAGTCTTAATAATCAAATAAACATAGTAACGCATTGTCAAAAGCTAGATGAGAGTAATGCAGCTAACATGCTCAAAGGTGCTGACATCGTACTTGATTGCTCTGATAATTTTAGTACTCGCTATAGTGTAAACCGTTATTGTATTAGCAATAAAACACCGTTAATTTCGGGTGCTGCACTCGCAACCAAAGGGCAATTAATGGGCTTTGATTTTAGGCAAAGTGATAGCCCATGTTATGGCTGTGTTTTTCCACAGGGCGAAGCTACACCGGTTATCAATTGCAGTAACGCTGGGGTTATTAGCCCGTTACTTGGTGTAATAGGCTCTATGCAGGCGCAACTTACGCTCAACTTATTGCTGGGGCATGCAGAGGGAGGTGTGTTTATAACCTTTGATGCGCTCACTTTAAAACAACAGCACTTTAAAGTGATTAAAGATTCAGAGTGTAAAGAGTGTGGTAAATAAGTTTTTGAGGGGCTTGTGCCTTTTATTAAATGTAGCGTTAAAGAATTAAAAGCTGCGCTTTTCGCGTGAGCAAGCTTCACGCCTACAATATATCAAACTTTTGCACCAAGCTTGTTGACGCACAGCTTGCTGGCGTGACGAGCAAAGCTCGTAATTTCTATGCTTTGGTGTCTTCTCATTTACTCCTATTTGTGCAATAAGATCTTAAGTGATTTATTCACAAAGAGGTTAAGAGGGCGCTTCGCTTTAGAGAAGTAAAAATAAATAATTACTATGTTTTATGTCTTCTCATTTACTCCTCTTTTACTTCTCTTTGTGCAATAAGGTTTTAAGTGATTTATTCACAAAGAGGTTGAGAGGGCGCTTCGCTTTAGAGAAGTAAAAATAATTACTATGTTTTATGTCTTCTCATTTACTCCTCTTTGTGCAATAAGGTTTTAAGTGATTTATTCACAAAGAGGTTAAGAGGACGCTGCGCTTTAGAGAAGTAAAAATACATAATTACTATGTTTTATGTCTTCTCATTTACTCCTCTTTTGCTTCTCTTTGTGCAATAAGGTTTTAAGTGATTTATTCACAAAGAGGCTAAGAGGGCGCTGCGCTTTAGAGAAGTAAAAATAAATAATTACTATGTTTTATGTCTTCTCATTTACTCCTCTTTTGCTTCTCTTTGTGCAATAAGGTTTTAAGTGATTTATTCACAAAGAGGTTAAGAGGGCGCTGCGCTTTTCGCGTGAGCAGGCTTTGCGCCTACAAAAATAAAAAACCGCGTTTAAATAACGCGGTTTTTTGATTTCTAATTAACGATTTATTTTAGTCGTTAATTTTTGCAAACGCAGTACCTAAGCGAGTAACCACTTCTGGTAGTTGGTCATCCAGTATTTCAGCTTTATCAGCACCCCATGCTAGTACCACAGTAGAGCCTAACTTAAAGCGACCCATTTCTTCACCCTTTTTAAGCGTGATAGCGTTATCGCCAGTGGTTGGGTATTTCCAACTAAATACATCGCTACCTGCTGGTGGCGTGACAGTACCTGCCCAAATAGTTTCTATGCTGGCTACAATTGTTGCGCCAACAAGTACCATAGCAAGCGGACCAATTTCAGTTTCAAAAATTGCTACTACTCGTTCATTACGTGCAAACAAGTTAGGCACGTTTTGCGCGGTAAGTGGGTTTACTGAAAATAAATCACCTGGCACGTAAATCATTTTGCTTAGTGTGCCATCAATTGGCATGTGAATACGGTGGTAATCTTTAGGTGCTAAATAAATAGTGGCAAACTTACCGCCTAAAAATGGTGTTGTATCATCTTGTGAGCCGCCTAGTAGCGCTTGTAAGCTGTAATCGTGACCTTTAGCTTGTATTAGCTGTCCGTCAACAATATCGCCTAGCTGGCTGATTGCGCCATCCACTGGATGAATGATTATATTGCTATCTTCTACCATTGGGCGCATGCCGTCTTTTAAAGGGCGAGTAAAAAATTCATTAAAGCTTTTATAATGAGCCGGATCTGGGTATTGGGCTTCGCTCATATCTACTTTATATTGCTTAATAAATAGTTTAATTAAAGTCGTTGTTAAAGCACCTGCTTTAGCTGCGGCTAATTTACCCACTACGCGTGAAATAAAGTGTTTTGGCATTGCGTACTGCATTGCGATTTTAAATTTGTCTAAACTCACAGTATTTATCCTAAATTATACGCGAGGCGCACGGGCGCCTGCACGGCCATCGGCCATTGTTTCTAAAATTCGGTGGTAGCTGTCAAAGCGCAATTGAGAAATTTTGCCATCTGCTACAGCTTCTTTAACTATACAGCCCGGATCGTTTAAATGTTTACAGTCTCTAAAGCGGCATCCGCCTATAAATTCTCTAAACTCTTTAAAGCACCAGGTTACACGCTCAACATCTAAATGCCATAAACCAAATTCTCGAATTCCTGGCGAGTCGATTAGGTTACCGCCACTTGGTAAATGGTGAAGGCGTGAAACAGTTGTTGTGTGCTGGCCTAGGCCGCTGTTTTCAGATACTTCTTTAGTTAATATTTCAGCGTTAGGTAATACAGTATTAACGAGGGTTGATTTACCCACACCACTTTGACCAACAAAAATGTTATTTTTACCAACAAGTACTTCTTTTAATTCATCAATACCATTACCCGATATATTACTAACAAGGAGTACTTGGTAATCAAGTTTACGATAGATATCGAGAACTTTTTGTATTTCGCTAAGACCTGCGTCATCAATTAAATCTATTTTATTGAGTACTAAAATTGGCTCAATACCCATATCTTCACAGGCTATTAAATAGCGGTCGATAATACTTGGGGTAAACTCAGGTAATACCGCCGATACCATGAGTATTTGATCAATGTTAGCCGCAATAACTTTTACGCCGTCGTAAAAGTCAGGGCGGGTAAGTTGCGAGCGACGCTCTTGCGTGGCTTCAATTACTCCGGCTAAATCACCTTCACTTACTTTGGCACGGCGAAACAATACCTCATCACCACACACTAAATTTGACACGGTACGTCGTATATTACAACGAAGTACATCGCCATTTTCAGTTTCGACATCGGCGTGTTGGCCAAAACGACTGATCACAATTGCGCTCTCGACCTGACCTAAATTATCGGTTTGCCACTCTTGCGCGCCTTTTTTAGCTGGTCTTGAGTCTGCGCTATTAATGCGCTTTTGGTGGTTGGCCTTGATCTGACGCGATTGGCCTTTACTTAATTTTTTCTGTTTTGCCACTGGAGGCCTATAACCTTAGTTAAATGTCGCTTTTCCTAAAAAAAGCTTTAGCTCGACGGTTGATGCTAATATGATATATCGAAATGCGTTGGATCTAAAGGAAAGCACCGCTTAGGTAATTATGACTATTAATAAATCAAATTTAATTTGGCTCGATCTTGAAATGACAGGACTCGAACCAGAGACCGATAAAATACTCGAAATTGCGACGGTTGTCACTGACGCAGACCTGAATATATTAGCCGAAGGGCCAACCATAGCTATTCATCAAAGTGATGAATTACTAAATGGTATGGACGAGTGGTGTACTACGCAGCATGGTAAGTCGGGTTTAACAGCGCGCTGTAAAGCAAGTACATTCGATGAAGAGTATGCCGTGGCACAAACGTTAGATTTTTTAAAACAGTGGGTGCCTGCAGGTGTATCACCAATGTGTGGTAATTCAATTGGGCAAGACCGCCGCTTTATGAATAAATACATGCGTGAACTTGAAGATTTTTTTCATTACCGCAATCTTGACGTGAGTACTATTAAAGAATTAGCACGTCGCTGGAAACCCGAAGTGCTTGCAAAAGTGAATAAAAAAGGCTCGCACCTTGCTTTGGATGACATTAAAGATTCGATTATGGAATTAAAAGTCTATAGAGAAAATTTCTTTAATTTGTAAAAAACACTTGCAAACACATCGGATTATTGTAGAATCCTGCCCCGCTCAAGACGATAACCCACGCGGGGTTAGTGTGTTTGAGTTGTTTTTATTGTGGTCGTTTTACATCCATAATTAAAATGCGGTACTAGCTCAGTTGCTAGAATGTTGAACGCGACCCGTCGCGCTTAAGCGTAAAATAACTGAAGAAATAAAAAATGCGGTACTAGCTCAGTTGCTAGAATGTTGAAAGCGACCTGTCGCGCACCAACGTAAAATAACTGAAGAAATAAAAAATGCGGTACTAGCTCAGTTGGTAGAGCGCGACCTTGCCAAGGTCGAGGTCACGAGTTCGAGCCTCGTGTACCGCTCCAATTTCTAACCAAAAGAAATTGTAGTGTTGAGTGAAAATATAATGCGGTACTAGCTCAGTTGGTAGAGCGCGACCTTGCCAAGGTCGAGGTCACGAGTTCGAGCCTCGTGTACCGCTCCAATTTCTAACCAAAAGAAATTGTAGTGATTAAAAGAAGTAAAATGCGGTACTAGCTCAGTTGGTAGAGCGCGACCTTGCCAAGGTCGAGGTCACGAGTTCGAGCCTCGTGTACCGCTCCAATCTTTTTATATCCTTTCAAAATTCTCTGTATTAAAAATCATAAATAAAATTATAATTTAAAATCTCTCTTATCTACTTTATTCTATGTACAATATTCAGCATTAAAGTTTTGGTTGTTAGAAATTATTACTTCGCGCGCCTAAGATTTACGTCTATAGAGTGGCGTATTTTGAATCTATGAGGGTATGGCTGAAGAAAAACAGAGGTTAACATTTTAAACCGAGAAGCTTGAGTTAAAAAAGCTCCCCCTGAATAGTTGCTATAACTCGTCTAGAGCCACCAGAATCACGATGTTCACCTAAATAAATACCTTGCCATGTACCTAACGCTAAATAACCATTTGAAATAGGAATACTTAACTCGCAGCCTAACGTACTGGTTTTTATGTGTGCAGGCATGTCGTCGTCACCTTCATAATCGTGGCGATAATAAGGCTGACGCTCAGGAACGAATTTATTGAAATGGCTCTCCATGTCCATACGAACAGTGGGGTCTGCATTTTCGTTTATTGTAAGGCTCGCTGAGGTATGCTGAATAAATAAATGCAACAAACCAACTTTATAACTCGCCAGTTCAGGCAGCTGAGACAATATTTCATCATCAATTATATGAAAACCTCGCGGGCGAGGCTTTAATGTAATTTGCTTTTGCTGCCAACTCATAGTTTATCGAAACTAACTTCAATGTTTGCATTACCAGCATCACAGCTAAATGGCATGATGATTTTTTTACCTTGGCTTTTGTGAGTAATTGTATGACCCTTACCCGATACCACAATAGGCGTTGCCATATCAAAGTCGAAGCCTTTCTCGCCAAGTAAATTTTTAGCACCACCTGTTACCATGTTGGTTATTTCGCCAACCATATCAGTAACTTCTTCATCTATAGCATCAGGGCGTTCGCCAAGCATACGCTCCATGATGGTTAATGCTAGTTCTTCATCAAATGTTATTGAAAATGATCCTCGCGTTTGCGGGCCAACCATCCCAATCAAACCTGATACATCACCACAGGCTATCTCATCAGTTTTAATGCGAGGTTTACCTGGCTTCAATTGAGTTTGAGCCATAGTGCTCAAAACATTAATTAAAGAAGATAAAAAAGGATTGATGAATTCTACATTCATAGTGGCTACTCTTAAATTTGTTCTGTGAAATGACTATATAGTTTGAGTATAGTCACTAAGGATAACTTTGAAGGATTATGATGCTCTGCAAGATTCACATTTACCATGTGCTTCTATTGTCTGCCCTGATACAACAAACCCACCTTCGGCAGCTAAATTATTTAGCTCATGCGAAATTACACTCGAGTGTAATTCTTTGACAAAACCACAGGTATCGCAAATTAACAATTGTACTGGGTGTATATGATCAAAATGATGACACAGCATAAATGCATTTGTGCTTTCAATTTTATGAATAAAACCTAGCTCAGCTAAAAAGTCTAATGCACGATAAATAGTTGCAGGTTTAGCACCCGTTTCAGTTATTTTTAATTGCTCAAGCAAATCGTATGCACCAACACCACCTTGTGCGCTGGCTAATAGGCGAAATACTTTCTCGCGGATAGGCGTAAAACGCGCGCCACGGTTGTCACAAACTTGTTTTGCTTTACTTACGAGTGATTCTATATTCATCATTACTCTTATCCTTATGCTACCGTGATATACTAACATACTGTGTTGTAGTTGCAGCGTTTTTATTAAGCGCTTTTTACCTAGGAAACCCAGTAATGCACGAACTATTAGCTATATTTATTTTCTTTTTTGCGGTTATAGACCCCATTGGTACTGTACCTGTATTTATTGCAGTCACACGTGGTGATGATGAGAAATTTAAACGTAAAGTTATATATAAAGCGGTAGGCGTATCTGCATTAGTGCTCTTATTTTTTGTACTTGCAGGTGAGCAATTACTTAACGCAATTGAAATTCCGCTTTCTGCTTTTCAAATAGCCGGCGGTATCATATTACTTATTTTTGCGCTCTCAATGATATTTGGTGAAAGTAAACCAGAAGCCGAAATTAAAAGTGTACGCGACAGCACTGAAACCGCTATTTTTCCGCTTGCGATTCCCTCTATCGCGAGCCCTGGCGCTATGTTAGGCGCCGTATTAATGACTCGTAATGAAGAATATACCTGGGTTGAGCAGTTACTAACGTCTTCGATGATGCTTGCTGTATTAGCGGTTGTACTGGTTTTGTTACTGCTTGCAACACATGTACATAAATTAATTGGTGATAGTGGTGCAAGTATAATAAGTAGAATTATGGGGCTTATTTTAAGCTCGGTTGCGGTTACCAATATTTTAAATGGCATAGCCCATTATTTTGGCTTGCAGGTTTTCTCTTAACATTGATGCTCGCTAGGCTTTTGTGTAAAATGCAGCGCCTTTTAAGCTGTGCTTAATAACTTTAATACCCTGAGGTTTGCTTTGAATAAATGTACTTTGGATAGACGCTTTTCTGTGGCCCCAATGCTTGATTGGACTGATCGCCATTGTCGTACTTTTCATCGCAAAATGACTAAACATACTGTGCTTTATACTGAAATGATAACCACAGGGGCTATTTTATTTGGTCGAGGCGACTACTTACATTTTAATAAACACGAAGGCCCAGTTGCGCTGCAACTTGGTGGCTCTGATCCTAAAGCGCTTGCGCAATGTGCAAAACTTGCAGGTGAGCGTGGTTATGACGAAATAAATTTAAATGTAGGTTGCCCGTCAGACAGAGTTCAAAATGGCCGATTTGGCGCATGTTTAATGGCTGAACCTCAATTAGTTGCTGAGTGCGTAGCAGCAATGAAAAACGAAGTAAGCATTCCTGTTACCGTTAAAACGCGTATTGGTATTGATGAGCAAGATTCGTATGAGTTTTTATGTGCGCTTATTGAAGCGTCTCATAAAGTAGGGTGTGATGATTTTATTATTCATGCTCGTAAAGCATGGCTTAATGGTTTAAGCCCGAAAGAAAATCGTGAAGTTCCACCGCTTGATTATCCACGTGTTTATCAACTTAAAAAAGATTATCCGCAGCTAGACTTAAGCCTAAATGGCGGTGTTAAAACAATTGAGCAGAGCCTAGAACATTTGCAACATATTGATGGTGTAATGATTGGGCGTGAGGCTTACAGCAACCCATTTATGCTCAATGACGTTGATGAGAAAATTTATGGTGATGCTGCAAACACGCAGTCACGCCACGACGTAGTGCGTTCAATGTATGACTACATTGAAGAAGAAATGCGTTTGGGTGCTAATTTTTGGCATATTGCACGTCACATGCTCGGTATTTTTCAGGGGCAGCCTGGTGCGCGAGGTTTTAGACGCCACCTTTCTGAAAGTGGTCACGGTAAGCAAGCTGATTTATCGGTAATGGATAAAGCATTAAGCTTTGTACCAGAATAAAAACTAAGCTTTAAAAATTCTAAATTTTAGCCACTTTCGAGTGGCTTTTTTGATCCTAAAAATTAGTCAAAATCATAATTTATTGGCCAATTACACTCTATGTTGTTCAGCTTAAAGTCACTAAAATTTAGAGTGATTGTTGTTTACCATTATGATTTTAAATGCTTTATTTTCTTTTTGATGGACTTGGCACAACTCTTGGAATCTTCTTGTTGAAATTAATTAAAAATCAACAGGAGAATACCATGGGAATATTTAACCGCGTAAATGATGTAATTCAATCAAACATTGTCGCCATGCTTGATAAAGCAGAAGATCCAAAAAAACTTTTAAACCTAATGCTTACCGAGATGCAAGATGCATTGAATGAGTGTCGTAGTACAGCAGCCGCTTTATTGTGTGAAGAGAAAGTAATTAATCGCCAAATTGATACTAAAAAAACAGAATTAGCAGCTTGGCAAATAAAAGCAGAACGTGCGGTTGAGAAGGGCAGTGATGACCTTGCTAAATCAGCTTTACTTGAGAAGCAACGCGTTAACGAAAGCATTGAAAATAAGCAAACTCAACTAGAAACATTGCAAGAGTCTATTGCAAAAATTAAGTCTGATTGTGAACGCTTGCAGCAAAAAATGGCTATGGCTAAAACTAAGCAAGCTCAGTTAATGCAACGCCATAATGTTGCTATTGCTAGAGGGCGAATCAGTACGCAACTACAAAGCGATAAAGTAGCTCATGCGTTGTCTCGTTTTGAACAAATAGAGCAGCGTGTTGAAGGTATTGAAGCTCAAGTAGAGGCTTATGAGCTGACTGATACAGCAAGTTCTACCAGTGCCCAAATTGAGTCGTTAGTTAAAAATGAAAAAATTGATGCTGAGTTGGCTCGCTTAAAGGCGAACTTAAATACTAATTTAAAACACACTGCTTAGGAGATTGCTATGAACAGCTTTAATCGTCAACAAGGTTGGTATAAAGATACTCTGAATAAAAAAATATCGGGTGTTTGTAGTGGTTTAGCCCATAGATTGGACTTTCCGGTTTGGGCAACACGCGTAGTTACTATTTTGTTGTTTTTGAGTTTTCCGTTTGCAGTTGCACTTGGCTATTTTATAGCGCATTGCTGCCTTGAAAATAAAGAGTATTAATACCAACAGGCATAAATATTTGAACAATTTAACGAATTAAATCACCCTATAACGTTGTTAAAAATTTTAATTTAGAACAGCTAGGTATAAAAATTTTTGCCTAGTTATAGCGCAATTTTCTTATCGTTAAATAGGCCTCATATATAAGCCGGTTGGTATAAGGAGAGTTACTATGAAAGCTTTGGCAGTATGTGTAATTATCTATTTATTACTGTTTACTGATTTAATAACGTTTGTGCAGATTGATTCTTGGCAGTTGCCGTTATGGATTGCTGACATTAGTTGGGCTGGGCTCGAGCTTGTAGGTGCTTTGGCCGCAATTATTGCTGTAGTTGCGGTAGTGGCTTTAATTACTATGGGATTAGTTGGTGCGGGTGTAGTGGCATTAGCAGGGACTGTTTTAGCGCTTTTATTCGGATCTATAATGATTGCATGGCCGTTACTATTTGTTGCAGTGTTGTGTTGGCTTGTTGCCGATAACAAAAAAGTAGCCTCTTAATCCTTAATTTGACTGACTATTATAGGTTAACTATGTTAAATTTAGCCTGTAATTTAAAGTTTTCATAAGGATAAGAATGATGACGAAACTATGTTTTTCGATGGCTTCTGCATTAATATTTAGTTTTTTTTCGTCATCGTTGGCGGCGCACTCAGGACACGATCATGGTTCTGATGTGGCTGTGCTCGAAGTAACTAACGCGCAGGTTAGAGAGTTTTTACCTGGCAGTACTTCAACTGTAGGTTATTTAACCCTTATTAATCACAGTGGAGCCGCAGCAACTTTAACTAAGGCAACTATTGATGGCTTAGGGCGTGTTGAAATACACGAACATTCACATGTAGACGGCATGATGAAAATGCAACAAGTTGAATCGGTTGAAATTAAGGCGCACGAAAGTGTCAGCTTTCAGCCTGGCGGTTATCATTTAATGGCATTTGAACCACAAGAGCCATTAAAAGTAGGACAAGAACGTAAACTCACACTATATTTTAGTGACGGTAATCGCTTATTTACTAATGCTCAAGTCGTGTCGCTTGAAGCGCAAGCTAAGCAGTCAAAACCATCTACTCAACACGCTCATCATTAGGAGTACACATGTCGCAACATAAAGGAAAAATAGCAGGAATAATTGTTTTACTGCTTATCATTTTTTACGCAATTGCTGTTTATTGGAGCACAGAACCTTCACGTTTTGACGTTGTTGCAAACGCGAAAGAGCAAGCGCACCTTCGTAATGAAAAAATAGTAACGGGTTATGTAACTACTTCTACATTAATTACGGTAGCCAATACCTTACTAGATAAACCGGGTGGCTACTTATCAAATGATGTAATACCACCAAGTATTATTATGGATGATATGCCAGCGTGGGAAT
The DNA here is from genome assembly GCF_014164135.1 of Pseudoalteromonas sp. SG45-1. NCBI lineage: Bacteria > Pseudomonadati > Pseudomonadota > Gammaproteobacteria > Alteromonadales > Pseudoalteromonadaceae > Pseudoalteromonas > Pseudoalteromonas sp. SG45-1. The sequence goes on along the minus strand of NZ_JACJEP010000003.1, from coordinate 103,816 downwards.
ATGGCGCACTAGAAATGGTACGTGATTTATCGCTTTCTATGCGAAAAGATTTTAGCCGTTCTCAATCACAATCAACGGAACATGAAGCCCTTAAAAAGGCGCAGCCGCAGTTTAATATAAGCTCTGAGGCATGGGCATGGCCAAGTGCCGAAGGTGAGTACCAAAAAGGTATTGACTACTTAATGGTATATCGTGGACAAATTGCTAATGAGCATGAGCGCGATAGCCAATTTTACGCACGAGCAGATAACTTACGTAGTTGGCTTAAAGAAGCTGAAAAACGTTTAGGTAGTTTAAGCCAACGTTTAAGTGCCAGTGTAGGCCAAGAAAAAGTGAACACCGATTTAGCGGGTAATTCATCTAATAAACAAGCAACTCTTGCGCCACTGCAACAGCAAGTAAGAACACCGTGGTTAGAAATTGACGATGTGTTTTACGAGTCGCGCGGTGCTACTTGGGCGTTACTGCATTTTTTACAAGCGATAGAGTATGACTTTAATGACGTGCTTGAAAAGAAAAATGCACGTGTAAGCTTACAACAAATCATACGTGAACTTGAGGCGACTCAAGAAACAGTATGGAGCCCACTTATTTTAAACGGCAATGGTTTTGGCTATGTGGCAAACCATTCTTTAGTTATGGCAAATTATATTTCTAGAGCCAATGCGGCTTTAATCGAACTCAGCGAACTACTAGCTCAAGGATAAAAAATGAAAAAGTATTGTTTAGCAGCAGCCCTTTCAATGGCATGTTTAGCACCAGCAGCGCAAGCTGACACTCTACTAGGTTTATACGTAGGTGTTGATGGGTGGAAGTCAGATAACGATGGTCAATTTTCTTATAAAAATAATGCATCTCAAGATTTTAATTTTGAAGATGAGACTTTTGTAAGTTACTACGCGGCACTTGAGCACCCTGTACCATTAGTTCCAAATATTAAATTAAAGTATACCGAGCTTGAGTTAAATGGTTCTGCGCTACTTACAGATACATTTAGCTTTAATGGCTCTGATTATGTTGTAGGCTCTACGGTAAATACTGTAAGTGATTTAACACACATCGATTACATTTTTTATTATGAGATTTTTGATAACGATTTAATCTCAATTGACTTAGGTTTAAATGCTAAGCAGTTTGATGGTGATATTGTTGTAAATGGTACTACTCAAAATGGTGGTGCTAACTTTACCGAAACAAAAGATTTCTCTGGTTTTGTTCCTCTTGCGTATGGCCGTGCCGAAGCCGGCTTACCATTTACTGGTTTAAGTGTATTTTTTGAAGGTAGCTTTTTGGCTATTGATGATAGCAAAGTACAAGATTACCAAGTAGGCGTAGCGTGGGAACTTATTGATAACCTAGCAGTAGATGTTGCTGTTAAAGCAGGTTACCGCTCTATGGTATTAGAACTTGATGATGTAGATGATATTACTACTGATATTGATGCATCTGGCCCATTTGCGGGTATTCAGGTTCACTTTTAATTAGTATTTTCTAATTAAACATAGCGTGGCATATTATTTTATTGCGTGCCACGCTAAATCAAACTCTCCCTCCAGCGCATTATTAATTAACTGCTTATAAATTTTATTTACAGGAAAATTAATGAGTTTAGATAACTCATCACCTGTTTGCGTGAATTTATAATAGCTCAATACCAAATCACTACTTTTTGCTTTTAACGTTACTTTTTGCGATAAAAATGAAAGGGTAAGTTCTTGTCCCGCTTTAAGCACTGCAGATTCAATTTCTTTTCTATACAGTAAATTAAGATCCATAAGTGTTAAAATATCAGGAAAACTAATACCTGTTTTTCCTAAATTTAGAGACACTTTATTGCCTTTTCGTAGCAAATCAAACAATGACGGTTTTTTGTAAAAGCCGAGTAAAATAAAGTGGCTGTCGTCTTTTTCGTTATAGCCTGAGAGCGATACACATTTTTGCAAAGAGTCAGCTTCTCGCTGTGTCATATGCTTTAACGTTTGCAGGCTTTTAATTGAAAACGTACCAGGGTTGAGTGTTTCTCCCGTTAAAATTTTGGCCCATAAAGTTTGCATTGACGCATTTGAAGTATCTTCGCACAGTGCGATAAAATGCTCTACCCAGTCAGCATCAGGTTGTTTAGTACTTGCTACATCGGGGCAAAACCCCATAGCCATTGCTAAAATTGACTCTATATTTTGTTGTTGTTTTATTAGTAGTAAATCTTGGCGCTTTTGGGCACGAGCTAAAACAGAGTTTTCACTGTTGATATGATAAAGCGGCTTAACTTGGCCTTTAGTATCGTAATTTTGTTCGGGGGTAGGCAGTACTCCGTTACTGCCTATTTTTGTTATAGGGTAACCAAGTAAGGATTCGATAATGTTAGCAAGGTTAATTCTCGCTTGTGCTGTCTTGACTGTCATGGCTGTGCATTGTCCTTTGTGAATGACTAAGCTGAGCAACAGTTTTAAGGTTATTTAACCCCATTGAAACTGTATTCCGGAGCACATATTCGCTCAAAATTGCGGTGTAACCCGATATTAAAGGGGCGGTTGTTTGTCCGTTAATCTTACATATTAAAGTGACGATACCGTTTTGCTCACTAAAATTAAAAGTCCCCCTAATAATATGCTCAGCATTTAAAAGTATATTAAAGCTGACCTTATTTTGATTCACCGAAGTTATGATCATTTCACCATACCCCCATTTTCCTTTCCAAGACTGATGAGCACCTAGGCCAGAGCTAGGTTCGCCCAAGGTAAAACGTATACTTGGGTCTACTTTTTCCCATGGAGACCATTTTTGCCATTGATTAAAGTCAGTAATAAGCGGTTTTACTGCGTCAATATTTGCATTGATTTCTATTGTTTTATTTACACTATAACTTTGAGGAAGTATTAGCCCTACCAGTACTAATACCAATAGCAATAACAGTACGCCTTTGATCAATATTTTTAATGGTTTAATAAGCACACCTTTTATTAGTTTTTTGAGTTGAAATACAACAACTTTTTATTAATCGACTATAGTATGAATTAGATTATAAACCAAAAATAATTTATAAATTGCTACCTAGGAGAGCGAATGTCGTCAGATCAAAACGATTTTTTATTTTTTGAACAAGACTATGAAGATGATGCAGTAATTGAGCCGACTAAGTTTTGGGATATTTTAATTGTTGATGACGAACCTGAGATCCACTCTGTAACAAAGTTAGCTTTGTCTGGGGTTGAGTTTTTGGGGGCAGGCTTGCGATTTCATGATGCCTATTCGGGAGCTGAAGCAATAGAGATTTTAGCTGAAAATAACGATATTTCAGTTATTTTTTTAGACGTTATTATGGAAACTGACGATGCTGGCTTGCAGGTTGTAAAAAGGGTGCGTGACGAATTAAATAATCAACATGTGAGAATTATTTTAAGAACAGGGCAAGCTGGTAATATACCAGAAGAAAAAGTAATACGTGAATACGATATAAATGATTATAAAACTAAAACAGAACTCACTCGCTCTAAATTAGTAACATCGCTCATAACCGCTATTCGCTCTTACGAGCAGGTATGCCAGCTTGAATATCAAAGTGATGCAATGAACACGATTGTTTCTGCATCAAAGTCTATTTTAGGGCTTACTGATATTAAGCAACTATGCAAAGAAATCATCAAGCACATGAGTATTATTTTAAAGTGTTCACCTCGGGGGCTTGTGTGCAGCAAATTAGACGGCGATGACTTTATTCAAGTATTAGGTGGTTGTGGGCATTACGAAGACTACTTTGGTGAAAAATTAATTAATGTTGATAGCAAAGTATTTAAACAAGTTGAGTTGTGTTTTGATTTATCAAAGCATCAACATACAGACTCAAGTGCAACATTTGTATTAAAAAGTAAGCATAGAAAAGCGGCTTTATATATAGAATGTGACCATGTTCCTTTGCAAGCACAATTGCAGTTTGCTGAAATCTTCTTAACAAATGTGAGTGTTGCCCTGGATAATATAAGGCTGTTTGTAAAGTTAAGAGATGCAGCTTATAAAGATGTGCTTACAGGTATTTCAAATCGTACCAATTTTATTGAACGGGTAGAGCGTTATCAAAAGCCGCACGTGAATGATTATGTATTTGTACTACTTGATATAGTTAATTTTGCAGATATTAATAATGGCTTAGGGCAAGAGGTCGGCAATAAAGTATTAATTGGCATTGTGCAAAGGTTAAAAGAAAACTACCCAACAGCTAAGTTACTATCTCGTATTGGTGCTGATGTTTTTGGTTTTATTATTCGCCGTGATGAACTCGACTTAAAAAAATTGAATGAGCAGTTAGGTGTTCCATTTTGCGCAGAAGAGCATACATTGCCTATCGATTTTAGATTGGGTTTATGCCAACAGCAAGACTTTCAAAGTAGCGGGATTGATACACTTAAAGTTGCTTATATTGCACTTAATCAAGCTAAAAAAACAAAACACAAAGAGGGAATTTATTACAGTGTAGACATGCAAGATAAAATGGCTTGGCGCATAGGAATTATTAGGCAATTACGCCATGATTTTGCTCGAAACAAGTTAGAGGTATGGTATCAACCTCAACTTTCATTAGATGACTTGTCTCTAATTGGGTGTGAGGCATTACTTAGGTGGCCTACCGGTAATGGGTCGTATATATCGCCAGCGGTATTTGTTCCACTTGCAGAAGATGCGGGCTTGATTGTTGATATAGGGCAGTGGGTTTTAGAGCAAGCTTGCCAACAACAAAAGCGCCTAGAAAATATGGGCACCGAAATTTGTATTGCGGTTAATGTGTCTGTTCCGCAGTTTAAAGTAAAAGGTTATGCTCAAAAAGTTAAAAATACATTATTAAAATATGGCGTTAAGCCAAAAAACATAGAATTAGAAGTCACTGAAAGCGTAGTAATGGATGAACTCGAAACTGTTATTAATACACTTAGAGAGCTTCAAGAGCTAGGGATGGAAGTTGCTATTGATGACTTTGGGACTGGCTTTTCATCGCTTAGTTATATACAAAGTTTACCCTTGGATAGATTGAAAATAGATCGTGCATTTATTAAAGATCTGCCAAATGATGACACTGGCGCTATTGCTGCCTTAGTTATTTCTCTTGGTGCTAAGTTGGGTTTAAAAACGATTGCTGAAGGCGTTGAAACACAAGAACAAGCTCAGTTCTTAAAAAACTTAGGCTGTGATGAGGTACAAGGTTTTATGTATGCTAAACCCATGCCTGAGCATGAATTGATAGAATTTATAAATAAACGCTAAAAAAAGATTAACTTATTATTTAAGCTAATGAACGATTTAGAATTTAAAGCGCGATATGCTTTGACTACTTTGTATATATAAAGAATTTAGTAGGGTATAATTCGCGCCTTTTGTTATTCTACGGCCACAATTATGAGCACACTCAAAGCTAAGCGCGCCTTATTTTCATACCCTAAATACTGGGCTGAATGTTATGGCACCGCGCCATTTTTACCAACTACACGTGAAGAAATGGATGCACTTGGCTGGGATAGTTGCGACATAATAATAATTAGTGGTGATGCGTATGTTGATCATCCTAGTTTTGGGATGGCGGTAATTGGCCGTGTACTTGAAGCGCAAGGCTTTAGAGTGGGGATTATTGCCCAACCTGCATGGGACTCTAAAGATGCATTTATGGAGCTCGGCAGACCGAATTTATTTTTTGGTGTAACAGCCGGCAACATGGATTCGATGATCAACCGCTATACAGCGGAAAAACGCATGCGCCACGATGATGCTTACACGCCTAATAACGTTGGCGGTAAGCGCCCAGATCGCGCCGTGATGATTTACTCGCAAAAATGCCGTGAAGCATACAAAGGTATCCCAATTGTTATTGGCGGTATTGAAGCCAGCCTTCGCCGTATTGCTCATTACGACTATTGGCAGGAAAAAGTACGTCGTAGTATTTTATTTGATGCAAAAGCCGATATTTTAATTTACGGTAACGCAGAGCGCCCGCTAGTTGAAGTTGCACACCGTATTGCGGCGGGTGAAACGATGGATACGATTCAGGATATTCGCGGCACGGCTGTTATTCGAAAAGAGCCTCTACCTGGTTGGCGTGGCAGTGATTCTACCGCTATTGATAAAATTGGTAAAATCGACCCTATTCCAAACCCATATGGCGCGGATGATGTTGGCTGTAGTAAATCAGAATTTAAACAAGCGGGTATTGATTTAAAAGCAGAAGCGGCAAAACCAATCATGGTTCAGCCTGCACGTCCTAAGCCGTGGGAAAAAACCTATGTTAAGTTACCTGCATATGAGCAAGTAAGTGTTAACAAACCTCTATACGCCCATGCCTCGCGCATTTTACACCAAGAAACAAACCCTGGTTGTGCAAGGGCGCTTTACCAACGACATGGCGATCGCTCTATTTGGGTAAACCCGCCAGCATATCCATTAGAAACACATGAAATGGATGCTGTATTTGGTTTGCCGTATCAGCGTATTCCTCACCCAAGTTATGGTGATGCTAAAATCCCTGCTTACGATATGATTAAAACGTCTGTTAATATTATGCGTGGCTGTTTTGGTGGTTGTTCGTTTTGCTCAATTACAGAGCATGAAGGGCGCATTATTCAAAGTCGTTCGCAAGAATCTATTATTGAAGAAATTGAACAAATTAGAGATAAAGTTCCCGGCTTTACTGGTGTTATTTCTGATTTAGGTGGCCCAACGGCGAATATGTATAAGCTGCGCTGTACTAGTAAAAAGGCCGAGAGTACCTGTAGACGCTTATCATGTGTGTATCCAGATATTTGTAAACACATGGATACAGATCATACGCCAACAATAGATTTGTATAAAAAAGCACGTGAAGTTAAGGGTATTAAAAAGGTATTGATTGCTTCAGGTGTACGTTACGATTTAGCTGTACGCGACCCGCGTTACGTTAAAGAATTAGTAACGCATCATGTAGGCGGTTACTTAAAAATAGCGCCAGAGCATACAGAGGATGGTCCATTATCAAAAATGATGAAACCAGGTATGGGAGCGTACGATCAATTTAAAGAACTATTTGATAAGTACTCTAAAGAAGCTGGTAAAAAGCAGTATTTAATTCCTTACTTTATATCTGCTCACCCAGGTACAAAAGATGAAGACATGGTAAACATGGCTTTATGGCTTAAATCAAACGACTTTAAGCTTGATCAGGTACAAAATTTTTACCCATCACCTATGGCTAATGCGACGACTATTTACCATACAGAGATGAACTCTTTGCGTAATATAAAAAACAACTCAGAAGTTGTTCCTGTACCTAAAGGCGCACGCCAACGTAGATTACATAAAGCTATTTTACGCTACCACGATGCAGCTGGTTGGCCAATGATACGTGAAGCTCTACGTAAAATGGGTAAAGCTAATTTAATTGGTAAAGGGCCTAACTGTTTAGTGCCAGAAGAAGGGCGCGATGAAAAAGCAGGTAAAGGTGGTAAAAAAAGTGGGCGTCCGGCACTAACGCGACATACTGGTTTTAGCCAATTTAAAAAGGCAAACACTAAGCCAAAAGTAGGCGGTAATCGTCAAAGTACACGTTAGTAATTTTATTTGCTAATAGATAAGGCTAATTGCGGTACGCGCTTTTTCATACGCAAATTAAGTAAGCCTTGCTCTTTATTATCTATTTTATTGTAGGTGATAAAGAGTGAGGTTTTAGAGCCCCCTCTCTTTAGATATCCTGTGCTAAGTTTAGCTTTTTTTTAAAGCATTGATGATAACCACAAACGCAATTTAAGTGACCATAATGGCTGAATGCCGGTGAGTCCTTGCGTCATTTTATTATCTTTTAAGATTATATAAGATGGCGTGACTTGTCCCTGCCAATCGGAAAATATCTCCCCGTGTTGATCGTTAACAGTACTGAAGCTGTAGCCTTGCTCATTTAAATAATCATGCAGCTCTTGATCAGAGCCTGATTTTATCGCGATGCTCACAACAGGGTATTTATTCTCGTTTGCGAGTTCGTTTATGGCAGGGGAGTTAATACTACAAATAGGACACCAAGTTCCCCAAAAATACACAAGCGTGGGTTTATCTTGGCTCATTGCTGCTAAATTAATGTTTTGCCCTTTATAGTCGATTAATTGTAATTGAGGATTTGCTGGCATGACAGGTTGCCGCCACCAATTGACGGCGGTATAAATGACGAAAAATATAGAGCCATATACCAGTAGACTTTTTAATATGGATACGCTTTTTTGTTTTAGCGTTTTTTTAGGTATGTCATTTTTATGTTTGGTATCCGTTGCCATAGCTACTGATTTACTCTAAGTATTTTTGCTGTAGTTTTTTACATTTAAAGCGTTTAATTTATATCAGCAACCATGTAGCAGTACCTAAAAAGGCGAATATACCAACAATATCAGTCACTGTGGTTAGCACCACACTCCCTGCAAGAGCAGGGTCTATATTCATTCTTTTAAGAATTATTGGAATACTTGCACCAGCAACACCTGCCACCACTAAGTTCATAAACATAGCGAAGGCGAGTACGCCACCAAGCATAAAGTCCCACTGCCATAGCGCAATAACACCCGCAATTAATAGTGACCACAAAATACCGTTTAGCGCGCCAATGGCCAGTTCTTTCATCATCAAGAAACGTTGGTTTGTTTGGTTTATATGACCTACTGCAATACCACGGATAACAAGCGTTAATGATTGGCTACCAGCAACACCACCCATAGAAGGGACAATACCGTTAAGCACAGCCAAAATAGGGAGCACATCTAAAGTGCCTTCAAAAAAGCTAGCTACAAAAGCAGCTGCAAGTGCGGTTAGTAAGTTAACTCCTAGCCAAACTGAGCGTTTTTTAGAGCTTTTTAGTACTGGCGCGAATGTATCCTCTTCATCATCAAGACCGGCTAGGCTTAATAAGCTATGCTCGGCATCTTCTCGGATTACATCAACGATGTCATCGATAGTAACACGACCGAGGAGTTGGTCGTTATCGTCCACCACTGGGGCCGATATCCAATTATGACGCTCAAATAATTGCGCTACTTCACTTTCATCCATTGAGATTGGGATAGACTCACAATCTTCATCCATTAAATCGCGGACAATTTTTTCTGGCGGATTAGTTAATAATGTACTCAGCGATAAAGCGCCTATAAAGCAGTTATGTTTATCAACAACATATAAATCATCTGTACCCTCTGGTAACTCACCACGCAGTCTAATATAACGAAGTACAACATCGAGTGTTACATCAGGGCGAATGGTCACCGTATCGGTGTTCATTAGCGCACCTGCTGAACGCTCTTGATATGACAGTGCTTGCGTGGCACGTTCACGGTCTTGAATGTCCATCGCGCTAACAACGTCTTTATAGACGGTATCTGGCAGGCTACGTAATACTTCACCTAAGTCATCGTGGCCCATGTCTTCAGTTGCGGCGGCAATGTGCTTAGGTTCCATTTGGGCAATAATGCCTAAACGAACATCTTCAGATAATTCTTCAAGAACATCACCCTGCACATCAGGATCGACCAATTGCCAAAGCAGTCGGCGAATTTTATGCGGTGATGATTCTAATAATAATGCGGTATCACAAGGAGCCGTTTTTGCGAGCATGCGCCTAACTTGAACAAATTGACCACTATTGAGTGACTTCGTCACCTGCTTTAGTTGCTGTAGTGGATAATCTTGTTCAAAAGCTTCTGGCATTGGCGTCCTTTATAAATTGTTATATTACTTTATGGGGGGAGGTGAGTTAACTGGCGTTACTAACCTATTTATTTTATATATCTGTTTTAATTGAAGCACTAGTAATGCGAATATTGTTTTTATAAAACAGGTTATTCTTGTTCATTAAAGCGTTGTGCTATTAATTCTCCAACAGCGTGTAAAGCTTGCTCAGAATCAGGGCCTTTACAAACAACTTTAACTTCTTTTCCTTGGCTACTTTCAAGTAACATTAATGCAAGTACGCTATCGCCTGCTGCTTCTTTGTCATCTTGGAATAATGTGATTGTCGCATCAAATTGTACTGCTAATTGCGCAAGCACAGTAGCTGCTCTGGCGTGTAAGCCTAATTTGTTTTTTATTAAAAAGGTATCTTCACAATGCATAACTTACTCTACCTAAGCTGAACAGGTGATTATTCAGCTATATTATTTTTCTTGTTCGCGATGGCGAATTTTTACATTGGGATGTGTCATTGCAAAACTTTCACCGATAGTTTGCGCTAAATACACAGAGCGATGTTGCCCACCTGTACACCCAATAGCAATGGTTAAATAACTGCGGTTATTTCGTTCTAAATGCGGTAACCACGTTTGTACAAATGTTTGAATTTGCCATGTGAATTTTTGCACTATGCTGTGATTAGCTAAATAGTCTTTAACCGGTTGATCTAACCCATTTAAAGGCTTCAACTCTGGTTCCCAGTGTGGATTTGGTAAAAAGCGTGCATCAAATACGTAGTCTGCTTCTTTTGGTATACCGTGTTTAAAACCAAATGATTCAAATGTGACAATCAGTTGCTTATCTTTTTTACCTAAAATCTTTTCACGAATAGATTCAGCGAGTTGATGAACACTTAAATCAGTCGTATCTATCATAAAGTCGGCGCGAGTGGTTAATACATCAAGTAATTCTTTTTCTTTTTTGATGGCTAAATCAAGCGGCAACGAGTCTATTGATAGTGGGTGTAATCTGCGTGTTTCAGAAAAGCGTTTGATCAATGTCTGATCGTCGCTATCTAAATAAAATAACGTAGGGTTTGCAAAGCCTGGTAAGTATTCAAGAATATCGTTAAATTCATCTTGTTCTTTAGGGATGTTGCGCACGTCTATGCTAACAGCAATTTTATCGTAGCTATCAGACACACTGCGAACTAATGAAGGTAGTAGGTTTACTGGAATATTATCTACGCAATAATAACCTAAATCTTCTACAACGCGCAAAGCAACCGACTTTCCAGAACCAGAACGGCCGCTTATGATAATTAACTCCATTTAACACCCTTTATAAAACTATGATTGATCAACAATAACTTGGTAAAGCTCAGTATCAGATTTTGCACTGCGTAACTGTTTACAAAAATCTTTGTTGTTTAGTTTATCAGCAATGGTTGCTAGAGTCTTTAAGTGCTGCTGGTTATCGCCATCTGGTATGATGAGTGCGACAAAAATATCAACAGGGCGATTATCGATTGCATCAAAGTTTATTGGAGTTTCGCTAACGAGCACTAAAGCCAAAGGCTCTTCTGCACCGCTCATTCTTCCATGAGGAATAGCAATGCCACGTCCTATACCTGTACTACCTAATTTCTCTCTGCTCATTAAAGCATTAAGAATATCTTGTTGCGGTAAATACGGAAGTTTGTCGTGAGCAAGTTCGCTAATGAACTCTAAAATTCTTTTTTTGCTATTAAAAAGGACCGCAGCTTTGCTGCAGTCCTGGCATATAAGTGAACTTAATTTCATCATATTAGTGTCGAGCAAGCTTCTCTTTGTGTTTGATTACTTGGCGATCGAGCTTGTCGATCAACGAGTCAATAGCGGCATACATATCTTGATGTTCTGTAGAGGCAAATAGCTCAGCACCGCTTACGTGTATTGTGGCTTCTGCTTTTTGATTTAATTTTTCTACATCGAGAATGACATGAACATTATTAATATGATCAGAGTGTCTTTCAAGCTTCGCAAATTTAGTATTAATATAGTCTCTTAGTGAATCGGTTAATTCTACGTGACGACCAGTTAAGTTTAGTTGCATAAGCATTACCCTCTTAGTTTAGCGTCTTAAATCAGACTTTTACGCTGATTTGACGGTGGAATAGCAAGAGATTCGCGGTATTTTGCGATTGTACGTCTCGCTACTTTAATTCCTTGCTCAGCCAATATATCCGCTATTTTGCTATCACTCAATGGTTTTGCTGAGTTTTCTGCTGCGATTAATTTTCGGATAAGCGCACGTATTGCTGTAGATGAACATTCACCACCGTTTTCAGTACTTACATGGCTTGAGAAAAAATATTTAAGCTCAAATATACCACGGGGTGTATGCATGTACTTTTGAGTAGTTACGCGAGAAATTGTCGATTCGTGCATTTCTACCATTTCAGCAACATCATTTAAAACCATTGGTTTCATGGCTTCAGGGCCATGTTCAAAAAAGCCTTGTTGTTGCTTAACAATACAATTAGTAACTTTTAATAGCGTGTCGTTTCTACTTTCTAAGCTTTTAATAAACCATTTAGCTTCTTGTAAATGTGAGCGAATAAACTGGCTGTCGCCACTTGATTTTACAGTGCGAGACATTGCTGCGTATTGGCTATTAACACGAATTTTAGGCATGCTATCTGGGTTTAATTCGACAACCCAGCGGCCTTTAATTTTTTTAACTGACACATCAGGAATAACATACTCAGATTCTTCCCTTACAATAGTATCTGCAGGTTTTGGGTTGAGAGTATGTATTAGTGTCATTACTTCTTTAAGCTCTTCTTCTTTGAGCTTAGTTTTTTTCATTAATGTACGATAGTCGCGAGCTGCTAATAGATCAATATGCTCGGTTAAAATCATTTTCGTTTCATTAATATAAGGTGTTTCTTTATCAAATTGATTAAGCTGAATACACAAACACTCTTGTAAACTACGTGCAGCAATACCAACAGGATCAAACAGTTGGATGCGTTTTAATACCGCTTCAATTTCATCAAGTTCGACTTCGTTATCATCTTCGTTTTCTTGATTAAAGCTTTCTAAAATCTCTTCGCAGCTTAGTGTTAAAATACCTGAATCATCGACAGCTTCTACAATAGCAATAGCAATAGCTTCGTCTGTAGGGCTAAATGGCGTTAGTTGTAATTGCCACATTAAATACTCATGGAGCGTTTCAGTAGAGGCGCCTTGGTATATTGATTCGTCTTCAGGCATTGGACCTGATGAGGCTGCAGGAGCGGCACTCATGTACTCATCCCAACTGACATCCATAGCCATGTCGTCACTTAGCGTGTCTTTTGCAAGTGCTTCACCAGTATCTTGTTCGTATTCGCTCGGAGCATCATCAGCAGATGCGCTAACAGTTATGTCATCGGTATCAGCTTTTTGCTCGTTTTTACCAGCAGCGTCTTCGGAATAGTCTGCCTCTTCAACCTCTAATAGTGGATTACTGTCGAGAGCTTCTTGTATTTCTTGCTGGAGATCCAATGTACTGAGTTGCAACAAACGAATAGCTTGTTGCAACTGTGGAGTCATTGTAAGTTGCTGGCCCATGCGCAGCTGTAGTGATTGCCTCATGTATCTCTAACAATCCTTTTATGTTGTTATAATTAATACTAGCAGATGCTTAAAGACATGGCGTAAATGTTACAGCCTAAATTGCTCGCCTAAGTAAACATCGCGTACTGTTTTATCATTTAATACGTGTTCTGGAGTACCTGATGCAATCAGCTCCCCATGAGAAACAATGTAGGCTTTTTCACAAACATCAAGGGTCTCTCTTACGTTATGGTCGGTAATTAATACACCAATCCCACGATTTTTAAGATGTTCTATTATTTTCTTTATATCTAATACCGAAATAGGGTCAACACCGGCAAACGGTTCATCCAGTAATATAAATTTAGGATCTGCTGCCAGCGCTCGTGCTATTTCTACACGACGACGTTCTCCCCCCGATAATGCCATACCTTGGCTATCACGAATGTGTTGTATGCTAAATTCATCTAATAAGTTATTGAGCGTGTCTTCTCTGGCTTGTTTATTTAGTTCTTTGCGCGTTTCTAAAATGGCCATTAAGTTTTGATAAACAGTCAGCTTTCTAAAAATCGATGACTCTTGTGGTAAGTAGCCTATGCCTAATCTAGCACGACTATGCATAGGTAAAAGAGTAATATCGTTATCATCAATAGATATTTTACCTTTGTCGCTAGGAACAAGCCCTACAATCATATAAAAAGTCGTTGTTTTACCAGCACCGTTAGGGCCAAGTAAGCCAACTATACTGCCAGCTTGTACTTCAAGGCCGACGTTTTTTACAACTTCACGACCTTTATAGCTTTTTGCCAATAGTTCTGCTTTTAATGTGCTCATGGTTGACCTTTATCGCCTTTTTTACTTTTTTTAGTTTCGATCGGTACTAAAATTGTGTGAACGCGGTCAGTTGAGTTTTCATCTTTTTCGGCACTGATGAGCTGCTGCTCTATGTCGTAGGTAATGCTTTTAGCATTTATTTTTTGTCCGGCTTGCGATACTTGTGCATTACCAACAAGCGTTAAAAAACGCTTAGATACATCATAACGTACTTCGTCAGCACTGGCGCTCATAGTCGTGCCGTCTGGTTGCTTTTCTTCAAAGTGCGCAGGGCTACCTGTGGCAATTAATAATTGTTTATTATCACCAAGTTCATCACGTTTGTGTACTTCGAGGCGATCGGCTGTAATGCGGCGATTACCGTGAATAATCTCAACGTTTTTCTCAAAAATACCCACATTAGCTTTCAATTGACCTTCTTGCTTGTCGGCACTTATTGAAATTTGATTGGCAGCAGGTTGCGTGTTTTGCTCTGCAGCACTACTATTAAACGCTAGTATAAGTGTAGGAATTATAAGTGATTTTAATATTTTATTGGTCATAATATATGGTTCGCGTATGGTTAATTAGTTTTATCACTTCGGTTTTCAAGTCGGCTTCTAGGCCTTTACCGGTGATTTTTAAATTGGGTCCAGTGATAATGACGGGTTGCTCCGAACGCATTGTTAATAACTTTATATCAACCTGAATATTATCAGCATTGATTTTGTCTATCATGGCGTTATCGGTTAAATTTTTGGCAACCACATTACCTTCTAAAATTAATTGTTTATCTTCATATAATGTTGCTTCGTCTGCATTTATTTGCCACGTTTGTTGCTCGTTATATAAAGTAAAAATGGGTTTTTCAAAAAACGTGAAACCTAATTGCTGGTATAGCTCCATTTTAGCCGCAGTGACTTTGTGGCTAATTTTACCTTGCTCATCATAGGCTGTTTGTTTGAGCTCAATAGCTATGTAATCAGGCTTAGCAACAACTTCAGGCTCAGCCTGAGGCACAATATTTGTTTGTGTAAAATAAGGGTACCAAAGCCAAACCATACAGCTAATGAATAAAACGCTTAATATTATGCGCGCTGCATTCATGAACTAGTGCCTTGTGTAGTCAATGCTTTACCATTTTCAAGCATGAGCAAATCGGTGAGTTCTCTCACAGCGCCAAAACCACCAGGCATTTGCGTTACATAATGTGACAAACGCTTAATAAGAGGGTGGGCATCATTTACTGCAACGGCAAAGCCTACTAACTCCATAACAGGCATGTCAGGACCGTCATCACCAATATAAGCAATTTGTTCATCGCTAAGGTTGAGTTTATCTTTTAATTCTTGATAGGCAATGAGCTTATTTTCTTGGCCTTGATAAATATGCTGTACGGTTAAGCTGCTCATACGTTGTTGTACTATCTGTGAATGACGACCAGTAATAACAGCTACTTCAAAGCCACTGTTTATAAGTGCTTTAATGCCAAAACCATCTTTTGTATTAAATGCTTTTAGCTCTTCACCTTGATTGCCAAGGTAAATACGGCCATCAGAAAATACACCATCAATATCGCATATAAGTAGTTTTACTTTTTTAGCGCGTGCTTTTGCATCATCGCTCAGCGGTTGATAGAGTTCTTCAAATTGCATTTATAACACTCCTGCTTTTAATAGGTCTTGCATATTTAATGCGCCAATAGGTTGGTTTTTCTCATTGACGACGATTAGGCCATTTATACGTTTACGTTCCATAATATTGAGCGCTTCAGCGGCTAAAATATCTTGCGTAGCTGTAGTGCATGACTTAGTCATAACAACATCTATTTGTGTTGTATGAATATCAATTCTTTGTTCTAAAATGCGACGTAAGTCACCATCGGTAAATAACCCTACGAGTTGCTGATTTTCATCAACAATGGCTGTCATACCTAATCCTTTAGCTGACATTTCTATTAGAGCATCTTTAACTGTTTGTGAAACATCAATAATAGGCGTATTTGCGCCGCTGTGCATAACATCTTTTAAAGTAAGTAATAAGCGCTTGCCTAAACTACCACCTGGGTGAGATAGCGCGAAGTCATCAGCTGTAAAGCCGCGAGCTTCTAATAATGCAACTGCCATGGCATCGCCCATCGCAAGCGTTGCAGTGGTACTTGATGTAGGGGCTAGACCCAATGAACAAGCTTCTTTTTCTACTTTAATGCACACATGTACATTAGCAAGGGTTGCCATGGTTGATTGTGTATTGCCAGTCATCGCTATCATTTTGGCACCAAGTCGTTTTAAAACCGGAATGATATTTAAAACTTCGCTGGTTTCCCCTGAATTAGAAATAAGCATAACCACGTCATTTTTAGTGATCATACCTAAATCACCATGACTTGCTTCACCAGGGTGAACAAAAAACGCTGGGCTGCCAGTACTTGCAAGGGTTGCCGCTATTTTATTGCCAATATGGCCTGATTTTCCCATGCCAATAACAATAATACGGCCTTCACAGTCGTACATTAATTGGCACGCGTTATGAAAATTTTCATCTACATATTGTGCAATATCACTAAGTGCTTGGCGCTCAACATCTAAAACGCGAAGGCCTTGTTCAATAAAGTTTAGCGTTGCCATCATTTACCCTACTTGACTAAAAATATACCCTTGGTAACCCAAAAACGCTATTAGCAATAAGCCGCCTTCTACCCTATTGATACGCTGGGTGCCTCTAAAGTTCAATGACATAATAATAAGAGCAAGTGTTGCACCAATCATAATTAATATATCTCGGCTTACTAACGATGGATCAATTGCTGAAGGATTAATAATACCTGCTAGAGGTAATACAGCTAAAATATTAAATATGTTTGATCCAACAATATTACCTAGTGCTAAATCATCTTCATTTTTAAGTACACCTGCAACCGAGGCGGCAAGTTCCGGCAAGCTAGTACCAATGGCAATAATTGTTAAACCAATGACTAAGTCGCTTAAGCCGAAGTATTTAGCAATATCAACAGCTGAGCCGATTAAAAAATGAGAACTAACCGGCAAGAGTACCATGCCAACAATTAACCAAAATACCGCTTTTTTAGTAGGTACGTCGTTTGGTACATCGTCGCAGGCTTCTGAGACAAATGGGTCATCTTGGTTTTTTGCACGCATAGATACAATGATTAACCCACCGATGAATACGATAAAGCCAACTAAAAGCGCAACACCTTCACTAAATGAAAAGTAGTTATCTGAGAACACATACCAAGTAGCTAAAGATACGAGCATCACTAATGGCATTTCACGTTTTAACGTACTAGATGAAACTGAAAGAGGGCGAAATAGAGCAGTGATACCTAACACAAGTAAAATGTTTGTAATATTAGAGCCAACAGCATTGCCAACGGCTGTGTCGGTTTTGTTAGCTAAAGCGGCAGAGGCTGAAACCATCATTTCAGGGGCTGAAGAGCCCATGGCTACAACGGTCAAACCAACAATAAGTGTAGGTACACCAAAGTTTTTAGCAAGAGCCGCAGCCCCATAAACAAACCTATCGGCACTCCAAACAAGAGCTGCAAAACCAAGAATTAAAATAACAAACGAGGTAACCATTGTGTTAAGCCAGTTATACAAAATACGGATGGCGCGAATAGTAACAAAAGCCAAGATGAAAGTATAAATAAAAGAGTAAGGTCAACTAGGTAACAATGTTGCTTTTAAACAGCTAATTTAAAAATTTAAGCCGGGGTTAAGCTGTTTTGAGCGAGTCTTATAATCCTTTTCATGGGTGTATTACAAAATCTTACGAATTGTTTTTTCCATCTTTGACAAAAAAGCTTTAAAATAGGGGCACTAGTGAACATTTTTATGGAGAGCGACTTGTCGCAATCAATAGTAGAAGTCAAGGATGTTAGCTTTTCGAGAGGCAATAGAACCATATATAAAAATATGAGTTTTAGCGTTCCTAAAGGTAAAATTACTGCGATTATGGGGCCAAGCGGAATTGGCAAAACCACTATGTTGCGTTTAATTGGTGGTCAGCTTAAACCAGATTCAGGTGATATTTTATTTGAAGGTGGCAGCATTCCTAAAATGTCTCGTAAAGAGTTATACGAAGCACGTACTAAAATGAGTATGCTTTTTCAAAGTGGTGCGTTGTTTACTGATATGTCGGTATTTGACAATATCGCGTTTCCTATAAGAGAGCACACAAAGCTAAGTGAAGACCTGATTCGATTAGTTGTGTTAATGAAACTGCAAGCGGTTGGACTACGTGGCGCTAAAGATTTAATGCCATCTGAGTTATCCGGCGGTATGGCAAGGCGTGCTGCACTTGCACGCGCTATAGCACTTGATCCAGAGCTAATCATGTACGATGAACCATTTGCAGGGCAAGATCCTATTTCGATGGGCGTATTGGTTAAGCTAATTAAGTCGCTCAACGAAGTATTAGGTTTATCGTCTTTAATCGTGACGCACGATGTAACAGAGGTAATGAGTATTGCCGAACACGTTATAATTATCGCCGATCAAGGGGTAATTGGTTCTGGTACTCCAGATGAAATGCGTAATCATGAATCTCCTTTAGTTCAACAGTTTTTAAAAGGCTTGTCGGATGGTCCTGTACCATTTCATTTTCCGGCTCAGGCTTATGCAGACGAACTACTTGGAGAAAAAGCATAATGTTGGATTTATTTCAAAAGCTAGGGCATAAAACGCTAGGACGCTTTGCGGCCCTTGGTCGTTCTGCTTATATGCTGTTTAGTGCATTAGCGCATGTTCCTAATTTTAAAAAAGGCACACCGTTACTTGTTCGCCAGCTCTATATGGTTGGTTCGCAATCGTTACTCATTATTATGGTGTCGGGTTTGTTTATCGGTATGGTGTTGGCTTTACAAGGTTACACCGTATTGGTTGGTTATGGCGCTGAGGATAGTTTAGGGCCGTTAGTGGCACTGAGCTTATTGCGAGAACTAGGCCCGGTTGTTACTGCATTATTATTTGCAGGACGCGCAGGTAGCGCTTTGACCGCTGAAATTGGCTTAATGAAAGCTACAGAGCAACTTTCATCACTTGAGATGATGGCAATCGATCCGCTAAAACGTATTATTGCACCGCGCTTTTGGGCGGGTTTTATAAGCATGCCATTGCTTGCATTGATATTTTCAGCTGTAGCAATTATAGGCGCTCATTTAGTGGGGGTAGATTGGCTGGGAGTTGATACAGGTAGTTTTTGGTCAATCATGCAATCGCAAGTGTCGTTTCAGCAAGACATACTAAACGGTATTATTAAAAGCTTTGTATTTGCCATAGTGGTGACCTGGATTGCGCTTTATAAAGGATATGACTGTGTGCCGACCTCAGAAGGGATCAGCAAAGCAACCACCGAAACGGTTGTTCATTCGTCATTAGCAGTTTTAGGTTTTGACTTTATTTTGACAGCGGTAATGTTTACCAGCTAATAGGGTATAGATAATGAATTCACGGAAATTAGAAATTTTAGTTGGTTTTTTTGTAGCACTTGGCATTTTAGCTTTTGCGATGCTTGCACTTAAAGTTGCCAATTCAGGTATTAGTGGCTCTGGCGAAACATATACGCTTAATGCCAAGTTTGAAAACATCGGCTCGTTAAAAGCGCGTGCGCCAGTAAAAGTAGGTGGTGTTGTAATTGGCCGTGTTGAATCAATTTATGTTCACCCACAAGAGTTTTTACCAGTCGTTAATATGACCATTGACGCACAGTACTTATGTCGTTTTTCAGACACAAGCTCAATCTCTATTTTAACGTCGGGTATTTTAGGTGAGCAGTACTTAGGTATTCACCCTGTAATTTCTCCAGATTCTGCTAAGCAACGTTGTTTAGGCGAAACAGTGACAGAAAACAAGCAAGATGAAGCAATTGACGATTTATTTGGTGTGGAAAGTAAAGCACTAGGTGATGGCGATTCAATCACTGATACTAAGTCTGCCATTGTACTTGAAGAATTAATCGGGCAGTTTTTATTCAACCAAGGTAGTGAGTAATTATTATGTTGAAAAAGTTTTTAGCTATTGTAGCAATTGGCACAATGACGCTAACTCAAAGCGTAAGTGCAGCAGATGTGAAATTAGTCGATCCTAATAAAATGGTACGCCAAGTTGCCGATAATACATTTGCGCGCATTAAAAAAGATCAGCCATTAATTGTTAAAGATCAGGAATACCTTCGCGTAATAGTTGAAGAAGAATTAATGCCTTATATCGACTATAAATATGCAGCACTTCGTGTACTTGGCAGTGAAGTATCTAAAGTTCGTGCAATTACCGACGAGGCTGAAAAGGCCAAAGCAATTAAAGAAATTCAACGCTTTATTGGTGTATTTAGAGAGTACTTAGTTGCTACTTATGCAGGTGTATTTACTCAATACACAAACCAGAAAGTTGAGTTTGGTGCAGAGCAAGCGTTTAAAGGTAAAGACGTCGTTGTTGTTAAGACTAAAATTATTGAAGACGGTAAACCTGATATCAGAATCGATTTTAAAGTACGCGAAGACCGCGACGGTGAATGGCGCGCGTACGATATGATTGCCGAAGGTATTAGTTTACTGGATGCAAAGCAAAGCGAGCTGCAAGGTATTTTGCGTCAGCAAGGTATTGATAATGTAAGTAACCTTTTAGAGCAAAAGAGTCAGCTACCAGTTCAGTTTAGAGGCAGTAACTCGAATGACTAAATTGGCAATAAGCCAAGTTGATGGACAACATTTTGGAGTAAGCGGTGAGCTTACTCGAAATTCAATTGGCGATGAACAGCTTCTGAACAATAAGTTATTAACTAAGCATAAAATCATCTATTTCGACCTAAGTGGAGTATCAAGGGTTGACACAGCTGGCTTAGCTTGGTTAATTCACTCTTTTGCAGAATTAAAGCAGCAAGGCATTCGCCTTGAATTGCAAAACCTACCTGAGCAATTGCAAAATTTAATGCAATTGGGTCAGGTTACAACCCTATTTGAGTGAGAGTTATGGAAACTAGCCAAGTCGAAACATTATTACGCGAAGAACTTCAATTAGCTGAAGTACATGTAAAAGCCAATGGTAGTCATTATGAAGTTGTTGCAGTAGGCGAATGCTTTGACGGTTTAAGCCGAGTTAAAAAGCAGCAGCTAGTTTATGGTCCATTAATGAATACAATTTCAGATGGGACAATTCACGCAGTATCTATTCGTGCATTTACTCCTGTAGAGTGGAAGCGTGAACAAAAATTCATTTTACCGCAATAACTAGGGCCTCCTAATGGATCAATTTGTAATTCAAGGTGGCACTTCACTTGCTGGTGAAGTGACTATTTCGGGCGCTAAAAATGCCGCACTTCCTATCTTATTTGCTTCACTATTAGCTGATGGTAAAAGTATATTTACTAATGTACCGCGTCTTCGCGACATAGTGACTACTGAAGCCTTATTAAAAACTTTAGGTGCAGATGTTAATTGGCAGGGCGATACGCTAGTAATTGACGGTGCAACGGTTAATAAAACATTAGCGCCTTACGACTTAGTAAAGCAAATGCGCGCCTCTGTGCTTGCATTAGGCCCTCTAGTTGCACGTTTTGGTGAGGCTCAAGTGTCTTTACCTGGTGGGTGCGCTATTGGTGCTCGCCCTGTTGATATCCATATTCAAGGTTTGGAGCGCATGGGCGCACAAATAAACGTTGAAAATGGTTATATTAATGCCAAGGTTAATGGTCGCTTAAAAGGCGCTGAAATTTTTATGGAAATGGTAAGCGTAGGTGCTACCGAAAACCTATTAATGGCAGCGGCCCTCGCTGATGGTAAAACCATACTTGATAATGCGGCACGCGAGCCTGAAATAATTGATTTAGCTAACTGCCTAATTGCTATGGGCGCTAAAATCACAGGTGCAGGTACTAGCCGCATTGAAGTTGAAGGCGTTGAGCGTTTAGCTGGCTGTGAACACAGTATTTTACCTGACCGAATTGAAACTGGGACGTTTTTAGTCGCAGCAGCAATGGCTGGCGGTGAAGTACTTTGTAAAAATACAGACTTTCATTCTCTTGAGCCTGTGATTGAAAAGCTACGTGCTACGAATGCGCACCTAGAAGTACATAACGATAGTATTTATCTTGATATGCGCGGCCGAGAACTTAAAGCCGTGAATATTAAAACAGCTCCACACCCAGGTTTTCCTACGGATATGCAAGCTCAGTTTACAGCATTGAATGTAGTAGCAAATGGTAGTGCAACGATCACAGAAACGATTTTTGAAAACCGTTTTATGCATGTACCAGAGTTGCAGCGTATGGGCGCTAATATTCGTTTAGAAGGGCATACCGCAATTTGTGGTGAGACTGAAAGCTTAACGGGTGCGCAAGTGATGGCAACCGATTTACGCGCTTCAGCTAGCTTAATTTTAACGGGTATAGTGGCACAGGGTGAAACGGTTGTTGACCGTATTTATCACGTTGATAGAGGCTATCAGCGCATTGAAGATAAGCTAAGTGCGTTGGGTGCAAACATTAAACGTAGAAGTAGCTAAGTAGATAACTAGTTAAGCTATTTAAAAAAGGTCGGATACGCAAATTGCTATCCGACCTTTTTATTGACGATTGGTATTACTCTTTATTAGAGCTTTGTTTCAAGCTCAGCTACCACCACCATGATTTTTTCTATTTTGCCATCTCTGTATAGCTCAAATTCTATTTCTTTACCGGGCTCCGTATTACCTATTTTTTCAAGCACTTTTTGTGGGTTTGCTACCGAAAGCCCTGCAATTTTAATGACGATATCTTGCTCTTCAATACCCGCTTGCCATGCTGGCCCCAAAGGGTCTAAATTAGTAATGCGCATGCCGGTAACCGGCGTTAGGCTGTCGTTTACTTCTTTACCCGTACTATCTACTGCTGTGCCTTCAAAGCCTAAATAGCCGCGCACAACCCGACCGTGACGAATGAGTTTACCCATCACTTTTTTAGCAAGTGAGTAAGGAACCGCAAAAAATATTCCTTGAATATTCAAGTTCTCACGCGTTTTAAATTGTGCAGAAGTAATGCCGACTAAATCACCATTGGAGTTAACTAATGCGCCGCCGGAGTTGCCCACGTTAATAGCTGCATCCATTTGCAATAAGTTATTGTAAGGGCTATCTGTAATTTTTTGCTTACCCGTTGCACTAATAATGCCTTGAGTGATTGTTTGCCCTAAGTTAAGCGGGTTGCCTATAGCAAGTACAACATCGCCTACATTTGATACATAGCTATCGTTTACGGGAATCACCGGGAGGTGATCTGCATTGATTTTAAGTAAGGCTAAATCAGTAATGGTATCAAAACCAATTAGTTGCACATCAAAAAATCGTCGGCCATCGGTTAAGATAACCATAATTTGGTCTGCATTATTCACAACATGGTAGTTAGTAAGAATATAACCGTCCTGCGACATAATGACGCCAGAGCCTAGCTCTTGTACCGTGTTTTTTCTTTTATAACGAGGTTCTTTGGAAATGCTTTCTGAAAAAATAGTAACTACAGAAGGAGCTGCTCGTTTAACTGCATCAGAAAAACTCAAGTGACTCGCACTCATCGCGCTTGGAAGGGGAACATTAGGAAGTAAGGCGGCTCGCATATTAGGGCTGAAAAAAACCACTAAAAAAGCAATACTTAGACCTGCAAATAAAGGGGGAAGAATAAATTTTATTAATTTCAGCACAGTTTTCTTATTATGTAAGTGAGCAATCTCTTTATGATGACATAAAAAAAATAACAGCGGCAAGTGCCACTGTTATTTTTATTACATTAATAGTGCTATTTATTACTGAATTAAAATAAATATAGACTCACGACCACGTTGCACGCCAAGTACGATATTACCTTTAGTGTTTTCGATAATCTTATTCATATCACGAATAGTCTCTACTCGTTGGCGATTCACTTGCATAATAATATCACCTTCTTCAAGGCCAACACGGGCAGAAGGTGAGCGAGGGTCTACAGACGTAACCTCAACACCTTTATTACTATTTTTTTGCACGTTTTCAAGTGTCGCGCCTTGGAACGCAGGATGCAGCTCTTCGCCTGTCGCTGTAACACCTGATGCACCATCAAGAGTTACTTTTACCGTTTTAATTTTACCATCGCGGTAAATACCTAGTTTTATTTCGCGGCCTTCACCTAGCGTAGCAATTTTGCTGCGCAGCTCGTGGAAACCACTAATATCACCGCCATTAATGCTAACAATTACGTCACCTGCTTTTATACCTGCTTTACTTGCAGCAGTGTCGTCCATTACTTGCATTACATAAGCACCTTGTTTAACGTCAAGTTGCTGCGCTTTAGCAAGGCCTGCATCAAGTGGGCGGCCAGAGATACCCAGCGAACCTCGGCGTACTTCACCGTGTTCAACAATTTGATCAACTAAGTTTTTCATCATGTTTGATGGAATGGCAAAACCAATACCCACGTTACCGCCAGAAGCACCTAAAATCGCAGTGTTAATACCAATCAATTCACCGTTTAAGTTAACTAATGCACCACCAGAGTTGCCTTGGTTAATAGCAGCATCGGTTTGAATGAAATCTTCGTAGCCCTCAATATTTAAACCACTACGACCAAGAGCACTAACAATACCAGATGTAACTGTGTGGCTAAGTCCAAATGGGTTACCAATAGCAACAGCAAAGTCGCCCACTCGTAAACTGTCTGAATTTGCGAGTTTTATTTCAGTTAAGTCATCAGCGTCTATTTGTAAAAGAGCGATGTCTGATTCTGTATCAGTACCAATTTTAGTTGCTTCAAATTCACGGCCATCTTCGAGGGTTACTACCATTTTTTCGGCATCTTGGATTACGTGATTATTAGTGACTACATAACCCTCATCAGCATCAATAATCACCCCAGAGCCTAATCCACTAAATTGACGCTTTTGACTGCGAGGCTGTTGCTGTCCAAAAAAGTATTCAAGCGGATCTGCACGGCGGCGTACTTCTTTTGAGCCTGAAACTTGGATACTTACAACACCTGGAGATATTTTCTCTAGCATGGGGGCAAGAGTTGGTAGTTGTTGACCATTTACTGCAATTGGCATTTTTGCATAAGACGCTACTGGGCTCATTAACAAGCTTGTAGATAAAATAGCTGCGCTGATAAGTGATAATTTCATTTTCATAGTCAGGGGTAACTCCACTTAAGATAAAGCAAAACAAAAAGGGCTACTTTACAGCAGCCCTTTTCGGTTTATTAAGATAAAACAACAAAGCTGTTATATCTAAAGACTATGGGGTCAAAAAAAAGTTCATCAAGATGCTTTAGAATGTTCTGAAACTTTATTTTGACCAGCAAATAAACCTGATTCACCTGATACATAATCAGCTGGTTGTGCTGCGGCTGTAGAACGATCGCATTGACGCTCTTTTAATGAAGCCTGCAGTTGTTCTGTTGTTTCTTTTGAAAAGAATGGTTCAGCTGGTGCTTTATTTCTATCTTCTAGAAGAAGCTGGTTTGTTTCTTCAACGTGACTAAGCAGTTGATCATAGTTTTCTTTCATTTTATTTACGAGCTTACCAGTATTCGCTAAATGATCAGCTACATCTTGGCGATACTGCTCTAACGCATTTTCAGCTTGCTCTGCTTGCTCTTTTAATTCATCTTGTTTGAACTGTTTTTTAGTAACAAATGCGCCAATAAAAAATGCTACAACAGCAACAATAACAATCAAACCTACCCACATAACTGTGCCCATAAAAACTACCCCTTTGGGAAAATAACTAACGAATGCCGATTCAATTATAAATCATACTAAGTGTAATATACCCCGAGTTATGATGCGTGTTAATATGCTTTGCAAATTAAACTGTGTTTTAACTGTAAATAGATATGACTCCTTGGCAAACATACCAACAAGACTTAAAGCGAGATGACTTTGTACACGACGCAGCACAAGAAAATGCTGTGCGCCATTTACAACGTCTATACGATGACCTAACTCAGACAAAGCCAAAACAAAAAGGCTTTTTTGCTAAGCTATTTAGTAAAGAAGAACCTGCGCCTGTAAAAGGTTTGTACTTTTGGGGGGGAGTAGGGCGTGGTAAAACTTATTTAGTTGACACTTTTTACGAATCATTACCGGGCACACGTAAAATGCGTGTGCACTTTCATCGATTTATGCACCGAGTGCATAACGAGCTTAAAAAGCTAAATAATACGGCTAATCCATTAGAAAAAATTGCTGACACTTTTAAAGCAGAAACAGACATTATTTGCTTTGATGAGTTTTTTGTACAAGACATTACTGATGCCATGCTATTAGGTGGCTTAATGGAAGCGCTATTTGCACGGGGCATAGTACTTGTAGCAACCTCTAATATAGTGCCAGATGAACTTTACAGAAATGGCTTACAGCGAGCTCGTTTTATGCCAGCTATTGAGCTTGTTAAAAAAAATACCGAGATAGTTAATGTAGATTCAGGTATCGATTATCGCTTACGTACTTTAGAGCAAGCTGAAATTTTTCATAGTCCGTTAGATGAAGATGCGGATAAAAACCTATTTGAGTACTTCGATAAGTTATCGCCAGAGCCAGGGCAATTAGATGAGCCGATAGAGATAGAAGGGCGAAAAATCAAAACGCGTAAAGTAGCTAAATGCGTTGTGATGTTTGAGTTTAGTGAATTGTGCGAAACAGCACGTAGCCAGGTCGATTACATGGAGATTAGCCGCTTATACAATACGGTGATTATTTCTAACGTAAAACAGCTAGGTCAAACTAATGATGATGCTGCTAGACGTTTTATTGCTTTAGTGGATGAATTTTACGAGCGCCATGTAACTTTAATTATATCGGCTGAAAAACCTATTACCGAACTTTATACCCAAGGTAATTTAAATTTTGAATTTAAGCGTTGTATTAGTCGTTTACAAGAAATGCAATCCTTAGAATATTTAGCTAGAGAGCATTTAGTTTAAATAAGTAAGTAAATGTGTAATAGGGCAACTATAAAAAAAGAGGTACATATATAGTACTTCTTATTTCTGAAATTTCTTGTGGAAAAAACAACCGGCGAGTAGCAATGTGTTTTAAGTGCTGGTATACTCCCGCGTCTGCCACGTTGCGTTCTATGTCCTCATATAGTCTAGCCACTTGTGAGCGGCGCAAAAGTCTAAAACTCGAAGGGGTTATAGCAAACTTAGAGCAGTAGTTAATATTAACTACTTGTGGTTTTAATTGAAAAACATTGGATTTTTATAAATGAAAACGTTTGTTGCTAAACCAGAAACAGTAAAACGTGACTGGTACGTAGTTGACGCTGAAGGTAAAACTTTAGGTCGCATCGCTACTGAAATCGCTCACCGCCTACGCGGTAAGCATAAAGCTGAATACACTCCTCACGTAGATACTGGTGATTACATCATCGTTATCAACGCTGAAAAAGTTACTGTAACTGGTAACAAATTCAAAGATAAAGTGTACTACGCTCACTCTGGTTTTCCAGGTGGCCTTAAGTCTACTACTTTTGATAAACTTCAAGCTGCAAAGCCTGAAATGATCATCGAGAAAGCTGTAAAAGGCATGTTGCCACGTGGTCCTTTAGGCCGCGCTATGTACCGTAAACTTAAAGTTTACGCAGGTACTGAGCATAATCATGCTGCACAACAGCCTCAGGTTCTAGACATTTAAGGAGCACCATCATGGCAAATCAATACTACGGTACAGGTCGTCGTAAAAGTTCAAGTGCTCGCGTATTCTTACGCCCAGGCACTGGTAACATCGTAATCAACAAACGCTCTCTAGAAGAGTATTTTGGTCGCGAAACAGCACGCATGGTTGTTCATCAAGCTCTTGAGCTAGTTGATATGACTGAAAAATTTGACCTTTACATCACCGTTTCTGGTGGTGGTACAACTGGTCAAGCTGGTGCTATCCGTCACGGTATCACTCGTGCACTTATGGAGTTTGACGAGTCACTACGTCCACAACTTCGTAAAGCAGGTTTTGTTACACGTGATGCACGTAAAGTTGAACGTAAGAAAGTGGGTCTTAAGAAAGCGCGTAAGCGTCCACAGTTCTCAAAACGTTAATCTATACGTTATCAAGAATTCAAAAACCCAGCTTATGCTGGGTTTTTTGTTTTCAAATCAAAAAGTTTACATTTGCTACTTAATTTAAATTTGTTTATAGCGGTCGCCATACTTGGTATTGCTGTAATTAATGATGATCAAATTTATTAATAACTGCGTATTAATCGAACGAAAGTTAAAAAACACTCAGATAGCTGCAAAAAAGTTAAATAATTATCGTAATTAGTTTAAATCCATCAGTTAATTGGTGGAATTTTTTGCTACAATTGGCGTGGAAGTAAAATGAGTGAGTTTAACGACACTATGTACAGTTTTTACTGTTTCCTCTTAGTGGTGTTGATCTCGGTCAGTATATTGTTTTTACAGAAGCGTTATTATAGTCGTTCGGCTTTATTCTCGAGCTAGCTTAATCAAATTTTTGATCAAGTCAGGTTTATTCGAGCATAGGGCTTTGAATAACCTTGTTTTAATCAAGGGTTTTAATTATGATCGCTTCTATTTTAAAAATTTCGAATAATTAACCTGCTGTAACTGATGTTCTCAATATAGCAAGTGTTGAGAATCATAGTGGAGATAAGTGGATGAGCAATGCGCCTGTAGACAATGGCCGACGTCGCTTTTTAACCATAGCTACCTCTGTTGTAGGTGGTGTTGGTGCGGCTGGGGCTGCTGTTCCTTTTATTGCGTCTTGGAATCCAAGTGAGCGAGCTAAATCTGCGGGTGCGCCTGTAGAAGTAGATATCAGCAAACTTGAGCCTGGACAATTAATACGTGTCGAGTGGCGTGGTAAACCTGTATGGGTTGTATCACGTACCCCAAAAATGCTTGAGCAGATGAAAGAACATGAAGGTCAACTTCGTGATCCGCAATCGCAAGAGCCACAACAATTAGAATCATCAACAAATGATTACCGTTCATTACGTCCAGAAATATTTTTGGCTGTAGGTATTTGTACGCATTTAGGATGTTCACCAGGCTTTTTACAAGGTAATTTTGGTGAGAAAGTAGAAGGGACTGATGACGGTTTCTACTGCCCGTGCCACGGTTCTAAATTTGATATGGCTGGTCGAGTATTTCAATCGGTACCTGCACCATTAAACTTAGAAATACCACCTTATACTTTTCTAGATGACACCACTATTTTAGTGGGCGAAGAAAGAGGGGTAGCCTAATGTTTGGTAAGATTATTGGTTGGATAGACGACCGAATCCCAATGACACGTGTTTGGAACATGCACATTGCACAGTATCCAGCACCTAAAAACTTTAACTTCTGGTACTTTTTTGGCTCACTAGCCATGTTAGTACTAGTAAACCAAATCCTAACAGGTATTTGGTTAACGATGAACTTTGTTCCGTCTGCTGAAGGTGCTTTTGCCTCGGTAGAGTACATCATGCGTGATGTAGAATATGGCTGGTTACTACGTTACTTGCACTCAACAGGTGCATCAGCGTTTTTCATCGTTGTATATATGCATATGTTCCGTGGCATGATCTACGGTTCTTACCAAAAACCGCGTGAATTACTGTGGTTATTTGGTATGTTCATTTTCTTAGCGCTAATGGCTGAAGCATTCATGGGATACTTATTACCATGGGGCCAAATGTCGTTCTGGGGCGCACAAGTAATCATTTCATTATTCGGTGCTATTCCGGTTATTGGTGATGACTTAACACTTTGGATCCGTGGTGACTACGTAATATCAGGTGCAACGCTTAATCGCTTCTTTGCATTACATGTAATTGCACTACCACTGGTTATTGTAATCTTAGTTTTCTTACACATTGTTGCTCTACACGAAGTGGGTTCAAATAACCCTGAAGGTATTGAGATTAAACGTAAGAAAGGCTCAGTAGCTGAAGAAGATAAGCCTAAATTTAAATTCCACGAGTATTACACTAACAAAAAAGACATTGTTGATGCGATACCGTTCCACCCTTACTACACAGTTAAAGATATTGTGGGTGTGGTTGGTTTCTTAATACTGTTTTGTTGGGTTGTGTTCTTTATGCCGGCGATGAATGGCTTCTTTTTAGAAGGTCCAAACTTCGAGGCAGCTAACCCACTTAAAACACCTGAGCATATTTTCCCGGTTTGGTACTTTACGCCATTCTATGCAATCTTACGTGCAATCCCTGATAAGTTAATCGGTGTTGCGGCGATGGGTGCATCGATTGTAGTACTTGCATTACTACCTTGGATAGACCGTGGTAGAGTTAAATCGGTTCGTTACCGTTGTGGTTTCCATAAATGGAACATTGCAGGCTTTGTTGTAACTTTCGTTCTTCTTGGTTGGGTGGGTGCAACTCCACAAACTGATATGAAAACGATTATTTCTCAAATCTGTACTGTGACTTACTTTATGTTCTTCGTACTGTTGTTTGTATACAGTAAGAACGAAAAAACTAAGCCATTGCCAGAGAGGTTAACGAAATGATGAAGAAGCTTATTATTGGTTTATTTGCTTTATCAGTAAACTTGTTGCCTAACATGGTTATGGCAGCAGGTCCGTCGGTTCCTTTAATGGAAGCGAATAACGACCTTACTGATCAACCATCTTTACAACGCGGTGCAAAGTTGTTCATGAACTACTGTCTTGGTTGTCACCAAATGCAGTATCAACGTTATGAGCGTACTTTTCGTGATATCGGTATCCCAACAGAAGTTGGTTTAGAGCAGTTAATTTTTGACGGCTCTAAAGTAGGTAGCCATATCACCAACGCAATTACAAAAGACGATGCAGCAAAATGGTTTGGTGCGGCTCCGCCGGATTTAACTCTAATTGCACGTGTAAAATCACCAGATTATATTTACACGTACCTAAAATCGTTTTATAAAGATGAATCTCGCCCGTTTGGAGTTAACAATATTGTTTTTCCATCGGTAGGTATGCCTCATGTTCTTCAAGAACTACAAGGTTTACCAACGCCTATCACTAAAGAAGTAGAAGAACATGGCCACACTGTGACCAAAGTTATTGCTACTGAAACTGATGGTACGGGTGAATTAAGCGTAGATGAATACGACCAAGCGGCTCGTGATTTAACAAACTTCCTTGAGTACGTGGGTGAACCTTCACGTCTTGAATCGGAAGCACTAGGTATTAAGGTAATAGGATTCTTAATAATTCTATTTATCTTGGCATTTATGCTTAAGAAAGAATACTGGAGAGATGTTCATTAACTTGAACATTTTTAAAGGTAATTTTGCAATAGGGGCTTAAGCCCCTTTTGCTGTTTTAGTTATTTAATGGAGGTATAGGCATGGCCGTAGCTGCCAATAAGCGCCCTGTAATGACCCTTTTTTCTGGTGCTAACTGTATGTATAGCCACCAAGTACGTATTGTACTTGCGGAAAAAGGTGTAAGTGTAGATATTCATTTGGCTGAAAAAGATAACTTGCCAGAAGCACTTCACGAAATTAACCCTTACGGCACAGTGCCAACACTGATTGACCGTGAGCTTGGTTTATACCAGGCAAACATCATCATGGAATACCTTGATGAGCGTTTTCCTCATCCTCCACTAATGCCTGTTTACCCGGTAATGCGTGGTCGTAGCCGCTTAATGATGCATCGTATTGATACTGACTGGTACAGCCTAGCTGACAAAATCAGTAACAACACGTCAGATGCTGCTCAAGCTCGTAAAGAGCTAACAGAAGCATTACTTGCTGTAGCACCTATTTTTAGCGAAGCACCTTACTTTATGAGTGAAGAGTTTAGCTTAGTAGATTGTTATTTAGCTCCACTATTATGGCGTTTACCAGAGTTTGGTATTGAGCTTAATGGTGCAGGTTCTAAAGAGCTTAAAGAGTACATGATCCGTTTATTTGAACGTGAGTCATTCCAAGCCTCTTTAACTGAAGCTGAGCGTGAGATCCGTTTATAATGACGCCTAATCGTCCTTATTTATTACGTGCTTTTTTTGATTGGATAGTCGATAACGAGTGTACACCGCATTTAGTGGTAGACGCTGGGTTTGCAAATGTACAAGTGCCAACACAGTTTGTTCAAGACGGACAAATTGTTTTAAACATAAGTCCATCAGCGGTCACACAGTTTTCGTTAGACTTAACCCAACTTAGCTTCAATGCGCGCTTTGGTGGTCAGCCAATGCAAGTGTATGTGCCTCTAGGTGCTGTGCTTGCAATATACGCGCGTGAAAATGGCGAAGGAACAGTCTTTACTGCAGATGAGTTTTTAGAGGACGAAGACGATTTTGTGCCTGAGCTTGAAAGTGTTGATTCATCAGCTGAATTTATTGATGAAACACCACCAGAAAAGCCACAGAAGAAAAAAGGCTCTCATTTACGCGTTATTAAATAATAAGTAAATGCAAAAAAAAACCGCTTAATAAGCGGTTTTTTTATGTCTGTATTTTACTTTACATATATTCGAATACTTTAATTACACGCTCTACGCCAGATACATTTCGGGCAATGTTTACAGCTTGAGTAGACTCAGAGTCAGATACTAAACCCATTAAAAATACTTCAGCGTTTTCAGTAACTACTTTAATGTTATTACTGCTAATGTCTTTTGCTGTTAGTAGCTGAGCTTTTACTTTAGAAGTTAACCAAGAGTCATGCGTTTGTGTAGTAATACCAATATTTGAGCCAATACGAATTTGGTTATGTATCTTACGAATACCTGAAACGCCCTCAATGGTGCGCTGCGCTTCGTTTCTCATTTCTTCATTAGATACTTGGCCTACAAGTAAAACAATACCGTTAACGCTTACAGCGCTTATATTGGCAAACTTTTCAAGGCGTTCTACTTCGCTAAGTGCAATACTGGCTTTTATTTCAATATTGTTATCGTCAATTTGAGAGCCAATGGTACGGCGATCGTTCGCTGCAGTTACTGCACTGGCTGTACCTGCAACAACAGCAGCTGCGCAGCCTTGTAGTAATACAACAGTACCTAAAACAATAAGAGAGCGTTTAAACATAATTTTCATCCTGAGGGAAAAGCGTTAAATCAACAAGTTCGCTTAAACAATGTAAGTTAACTAAATGGGATTCGATAATGCGGCTAGGGCGTTTAGATGGGGATCTAATTTCAACATCGTTAGGGCCAAGTAGGCCAACCAACTCGCCACCATCATCACCAACCATAACTATGACCTTCATATCTTTAGTTAGTGCAGCTTCAACGGCAGAAATAACATGTTTTTCGTTACCGTTAATAGCCAGTACAAGCAATAAATCACCTTGCTGAGCAAAAGCGCGGACTTGGCGAGCAAATGTATCGTGATCGTCTACCTGAGTACTTTGCCCAAGATTAACGTTTTCTTGCGATAGAGCGATTGCCGGCAAACAAGGACGCTCGGTTTCATAGTGATTAACCAATACTCCCGCCATGTGCTGGGCGAGCATGTGGCAATTTGCAGTACCGCAGCAAATGAGTTTATTTCCGTTGATCAGACTTTGTGCAATAGTAAATGCAGCTGACTCAAGCGCACTAGGTAGCACTTCACCAGCAGCGATTTGAACTTGAATGCTTTCTGTAAAAATTTCTTTAATTGTGTCTTGCATAGCCTACCAATAATTTATCTTTGTATTTGCGTTTAAAATACATTTTTAAGCCAATTAATATTAGGAGATGCTTCTCCTGTAATGGCTACATAATCAATTCTTAGTGCTTGGTTAGTTAAATTTTTAGCTGCTAAGTAATGATAAATACTACGTTTTAATCGAGCTTGTTTTTGTGGGCTAAGTGCATAGTTGGCACCGCCACGGGCATTATTTTTGCGAAACTTGACCTCAATGAATACAAGGGTGTCGCCTTCTTTCATAATGACATCAAGCTCGCCAAAGGGGCAGTAATAATTACGTTCAATGGGTGTTAAGCCTTGAGTAACTAAGTATTTTTGCGCTTCAAGCTCATAATACAGGCCTTTTTCGCGACTATTGTGCCACAGCTCTTTAAACCACGACATGCCGCCCCCTTAACTTAATAAAGTTTAATTTATAGTTTGTATATCACCCGCTGATTGCATAAACAATGGTACCGGGCGTTGTGTTTCTAATTGCACAGGCTTAATGCGACGGTTTGTATATTGAGCCCAGTCGAGCATACGTTCTATATGGCCGCTGGTATTAACAGATAGCTTACCACTTAAACCACTATATTGATTGCCTGGCATTACGCTTAACTGTCTAATGTCATGTAATATTGATACAGCATCGTACGCCATTGCAAATAAGCGTTGGCTAATATCAATTTGCTCAGGCCATAGAGAGTTGTACTGCTGGCGTAAATTATGTTGTTTAATTTGTGAATCAAGCATCCACGGTAATTCTGTGAAGTATAGGCCGTCTAAGTCGCCTTTGTCTGTACTGTCAATTTGTTTACTATGACTTTTAGAGCTTGCATAAAGTGGAATGCGATCAGCAAATGTACTGACGTTTACATCAAGGTAAGGTTTAATTAAGCGAGTTTCTATGGCATCACCCAAAATATAAATAACGTCTATATCACTGCGTGAACGCGTTTCGTTTTCTACTTCTTGCTTAAATAATGCTTTAACTGTTTGTATGCGATCTTTTGACTTATCAACTTCTAATAAGCTGGTAATTGTGTTTGGCATATCTTTTTTATCGTTATAAAAACCGATTTGTGGCTTGGTTTCGCTGTAGCGTTGCCACTGTAGGTTAAAATAATCAACTAAACGTTGGCCATTTGCATTATTTGGCGCAAGCAGCATAGGCTTTTGATAGCCCTTAGTTAAAAAGTGTTCCAGAGCTTGTTGTACTTCGTGCTCAGGGTTCAATGCAAAGTAATAATGCTGAAGCGAAATGCGCTCACCATCAAAGGTGTTTAAATGCAGTACCGGAGTATCAATAAGAGTTTGTGCATTGGCTAGTTTATCAATATTTGCTTTAAGTAGAGGACCAATTACAAAATCAGGCTTTATTTCTTCAAGTTGCGCTGCGATTTCCTCAGTGCTTAGGTTTTCATCAATAAAAATAGTGTCGTTGATAGTTTGCGTATCAAGTGCAGCTAACACACCCGCTTTAAGCGCATCACCTAAGCGTTCGTTAGGGCCTGATTGTGGAAGCAA
Source organism: Pseudoalteromonas sp. SG45-1 (assembly GCF_014164135.1). Lineage (NCBI taxonomy): Bacteria > Pseudomonadati > Pseudomonadota > Gammaproteobacteria > Alteromonadales > Pseudoalteromonadaceae > Pseudoalteromonas > Pseudoalteromonas sp. SG45-1. The sequence continues at coordinate 68,649 of NZ_JACJEP010000003.1, read as the reverse complement.
CACAACTAAACGCTCTATATTAATAGGGGCGAGCTCAGTAAGCATTTCGTCTTGTTCAGGTAATACAGAAAAAGCCGGATGCCCAATATAGCGCCTGCGCCAATTATTAATTGCTTGGTCTAGCTCCACGCCACTACTTGCATATACTTGATAGTATAGACCAAGGTTTACCCAGCCTTGCTGGATAACCGAACCACGGTTAAAACGTTCAAGCGCATATGAAGAGAGCTGTTTTAAGTTATCCCACAAATTTTGATTGAGCTGAGGGATTTCTATATTGTTTTTTGTAGCTGTTTCAGAAGCTCTAAAGAAATAGGGGGCAGCTTTTTTTGGAAAATTTTGCGATGCATAAATACTGGCTGTTAAAAACTGATGCCAAGCAAAATGCTCAGGTTGAGTAAGTTGTCCGTCTAGCGATTGTAAAATCACCAAAGCTTGATCATTCTTATTCTGTTGTTTTTGTGCAAATGCAATATAAAGACGGTTTTGGATTTGATCAACACTTGCGGTTAATTCAAGCTCATTACCAATTTTCTCTAACAAAGGCCAATTTTGCTCACTAATTGCAGCATCACGGGCGCTATACAATAACTGTATTTTATCGGCACCTTGGCGGTTTTGCGCCAATTGATAGATAGATTGCGCACTGGTTGCCTGATTTTGCAGTGCATTAGTGCGGTTACTTACGTTATCGCTGTTTTTAGTTGGTTTTTCGGTTGTGCTACACGCCGATAACCCTGACAATATAATTAATAGACTAACTAGTTTAAGTCGCACAATGATTTCCCAATACGTTAACGCGATTTGCTTATATTACTGACTGACGCAGGAGACCTCAATGTTAAATGAGGAGAATTCACAGAAAATTGGCACTCTTTACATTGTTGCCACCCCAATTGGCAATTATGACGACTTAAGTCACCGTGCCATTGCGACATTATCGCAAGTTGACTTAATAGCTGCTGAAGACACTCGCCATACCGGCAAGCTACTTAGCCACTTTGGAATTAAGGCAAAAACGTTTGCATTACACGACCACAACGAAAAGCAAAAAGCACAACAAATTATTGATCAACTTAATCAAGGTTTAAATATTGCTTTAGTATCTGACGCTGGTACGCCACTAATTAGTGATCCAGGCTACGCGGTTGTAAATCTATGTCGTGAACAAGGCGCTCATGTTACACCTGTTCCAGGTGCATGTGCTGCAATTACAGCCGTATGTTGTTCAGGCTTACCAACCGATCGTTTTCAGTTTATTGGTTTTACGCCAGCTAAAAGCAAAGCTCGCCAAGACTTTTTTACCGAAGCTGTTAACTCAGGTATTACCAGCATAATGTACGAAAGTACGCACCGTATTATGGCAAGCCTTGATGATTTAGCACTAGCTCTTGGTGATGAGCAGCAAGTTGTGTTTGCTAAAGAGCTAACCAAAACCTTTGAAACATTTTTTAATGGTAGTGTAAGTGAGCTTAAACAGTTTTTAACAGATGATCCCACTAAGCAACGCGGCGAAATTGTATTAATGTTGCCGGGCAAACCAAAACTAGTAGACGATGTTCCACCAGAAGCGCGCAAAATGCTGGCACTGCTTGAGAGTGAAATGCCAATGAAAAAAGCCTGTGGCGTTGTTGCTGAATACTTTGGAATGAAGAAAAACGCTTTATACAAAACAATTATTGAAGAAAAAGAGTAAATTTTACTGCGCTTGGTATTAGCCTCATGTATACTGCGCGCCGAGTCAGCCAAGATGATCGCTGCCTGTGACGAAAATGATCAGGGGGAGGAAAGTCCGGGCTCCATAGGGCAGAGTGCCAGCTAACGGCTGGGGGGCGTGAGCCCACGACAAGTGCAGCAGAGAGGAGACCGCCAACCTCGGTTGGTAAGGGTGAAAGGGTGCGGTAAGAGCGCACCGGGCCGCTAGTAATAGTCGGTTGCAAGGTAAACTCCACTCGGAGCAAGACCAAATAGGGTTCTATCATTTTAAATAATGAACGCGTGGCCCACGTTGGAACCGGGTAGGTTGCTTGAGCCATAGAGCGATTTATGGCCTAGACGAATGATTATCACTTTCTTCGGAAAGGACAAAACCCGGCTTACCGGCTGACTCACTCATTAAATAGAAAGCCCGCAGTTAACGCTGCGGGCTTTTTTGTGCTTGTAAATTAAGGCAAGTAATTAGTTTTTGGCTATCTGTTTGCAGTACTCGTTAGAATTTCAACAAAGAGTGATAACCGGGCAGTGAGAAATTATGATGTATGAAGTCAAGATTTGGCCCCGTTGGCTTTTGCACATTGGCTTTTGTTAAATTTCACATAACACTAACAGCTTTACTTGTTAATAAAAAACCGCCATTTGGCGGTTTTTTTGTATAATTTCATTTTAGGAAGGTTTTGCTAATGCTATCGCTTCACCCGCAAGTGCGAAAATATTTTTAAGCATTAATTGTAAAATATGTCTAATCGAAGCGTAAGTAAAAGAAATTACCTTAAATGGATAGCCACAAAATGTTAGTATGTGCCCTAAAATCCCTTTTATATCTTTGGTACAGTTTTTAGAGAAGTCAATGCTATCAGCTAATGCTTTAGCTATCTGATCGTACACTGTGAGAGCGTTCGATAAATGATTTTGTATCGCATATAGCTTACCAGTATCACGTAAATGAGTTATTAAAGCTGCACCAATTTTCCTAGCCCATTTAGACGTGCGGCTACATTCGAGCCGTCTATCATAATCAAGCCTTACCTCTTCTTGAATTCGTTTTTCCATTCCTTTGTTGATAGCAGAGTAACTTTTGAAGTTGCTTGCTGTATGTAAATATCCTGGCGTCTCATTAGTCATACTATGTGCTTTTGGAGTAATAGTGGCAGCACCGTGTAAAATATATTCTTGTTCAGTATGCATAAATGGCCACACAGGCACTAAAGGAACTGGATCTGCGGCATGTACGCAACGATAGATGTTGTTATCTGTTGCGGACTCTGTTTTTACAGCAAAGCTATTATAACCAACGCGCGGCGCACCAAAAGTATATAATTTTACATTGGCACCGAAACGTTGCTTTAGCCAGTTAGCAGCTAAGTTTGCTAAAGCCCCACCTAAACTATGACCTACAACATGAATGTTTAACTTTTTCTTAGTGCTTTTTTTAAAGTATAGTTCTAACTGATTTTTGAAAGAGTTAAATGTATGGTTAAAGCCTGCATGTACAGGTTGATTATTACTACAAGTACTTAAGCCACAATGTAAATCAGTGACAACATCACGAACTTTAGCCGTGCCTCGTAAAGCTAAAACATAATCATCTTCATCTTCATATGCTCCTTTCTTACCCTCTGCAATGCAGCCAAAATTGGTCGAGTGGTTAAAAACTCGTTCGAGAATAGAACCACTTACACCTTTTATAGATTCTGATTCGAATGAAAATAAAGAGCTAATTCTTTCAAAATATGGATTAGCTCTCAAGCCTCTTTTGTCAAGGCTTTCGTATGAGGTAGCTGCAAAATTAGCAGCTATTGCAGGGCTTAAAACATTCATTAATATTTCCTTATAATTTAGTTTTTGATTTATTAATTATTATCCGTTTCAATTTCTGAAAGGTCAAAATAAGCATTTTGTTCCACTACTTCAAAATCATCAGACCAACGACAAATACTTAAAGCCTCAAATTTATAGCCTTCAGTTTTCTTATTCTGAAATTTAAAAAGAACCTTTCCATTAGAGATGTCGGCTATTAATTGCCTTAACTTTCTTGCATATTCCTCTCGATATTTAACGCCTGATAATCTAGAACCCCAAAGGCAATATTCTTCATTATTGTAGGATAGATAAATAGCTTGAGAAGTGAAAATCTCAGCAAGTGGGACTGCTGGTTGATTAGAACGGATATTAATTTCAGGTAATGAGAAGCCCCCATTATTATCCGTGTAAGTGAAATCTTCAACACTTTTACCATCAGAAAAATTCAATACTCTCTCTATTTTTACATTCGATAAAGGTTTGCCTTTTTCACTAGCTTGGCCTTTTACCTCAGGGCACAAGTGCACTTTGTAAGCACCAATATGATTACCAAACTTTTTAAGTGTTGTTAAAAATGACATAAACAAGAAGCCTTAAAAATAGGCTGTGAATTTTTTGTGGGGAGGCTACATGATTCCCTTGCAAACTTTAATATTCACATGCCTTTGTAAATAGATCTCATATGATAAACAAGCTTATATAAAGTACAATAGTTAAAACTTAAGATGTATAGATAAAGCGAAAGATAAAGCTGGGCGCGAAGAAAATGACTTTGAGCTAAGGTCATTAATATAAAGGTAGGAGGGTGTTAACTGCTTTTTAGCGATTCGGCAGGGTCAAATCTTACCTTCATACATCAATGATCTAGATTTATAGTTTATTGCTCATTGAGTTTATTATTATGGCTAGACCACTACGAATAGAGTATGAAAATGTGTTTTATCATGTGATGAATCGCGGAAGAGGGCGTGAAAACACCTTTTTGAGTGATGACGATTCTAAGCATTTTTTATACTGCATTGAGGAAGCCAGTTTTCGTTTTAATATTGAAGTGCATTCGTATTATTTAATGACCGATCATTACCACCTACTAATAAAAATCCCTGATGCAAACATGGGCAGAGCCATGAAACATATTAATGGTCTCTATACGCAATATTCTAATAGAACACATAATACAGATGGTGAACTGTTTAGAGGTCGATACAAGGCGGTGTTGGTGGATTGTAGTAGTAACTAGACCAGACTAGCTGTGGGCATCTGACCAATGAAGTAAATTTAAATCCAGAGAAAAAAGAAGCAATGCGGGCGGCATAAAATTTTATTTGATGCGACAACTAACTTGAAAAACTCCGCAAACAAAGGGCAAAAGTCGATTAATATCCTATAAAGCCTTTTGCCTTTTCATAAGATACTTCCTAACCAGCGTTAATATATATTAGCGTTGATTACTTATTTTGCTTATTTTGCTTATTGGGTCGAGAGTATTAATATTGAGCTAAATACTAATATATACAACTTCAGCATTATTAAATAATATTTTTACCTTGTTCTGGGTCTCTTGATTGCTCTGCTTGTTCACGTATTTCGTCGGTATCACTGCTCACATCATCAAGTGTTTTAGTTTGATCAACTGTTTCACTTTTTTCGCTTTGCACTTGCGATGGTTGTTTTTCCTCTAAATTAGAAACATTTTCACTAGGGTCGGTGAGTATAATTCTTTCTCGTGCATCATCAGGCATGCTGATGTTTTGTTTTGTGAACTCATTGACTAATTCGCGCATAAGCTGGGAAGCTACTTTTAATGGACTGTGTTGCTCGCTATTAACCCAAAAATACAAAACGAAGTTAATAGTAGATGAGCCTAAGTTTTTTATTAAAACCTGCGCAGGTGGATCGCTAAGCACCGCATTTTGTTGATTGGCAATAGCTAGGGCAAGAGTTTGTGCGCTGCGTATATCATTATCATAGCCAATACCAATTTCTACTTTTCCGCGCATTTTTGGATTGGCAGTCAGGTTTTTAATAGTATTTTTATATACCGTCGCATTGGGTATTTGAATATGATTGCCATCGTAATCAACAAGTGTGGTTGCTCTTGCGGTTACTTTTTTAACAACGCCTAAACGATTGTCTACTTCAATTACATCGTCGATTTTGAAAGGCCTCTGTATGCTCAGTAATAAACTAGCGATAAAGTTCTCAGCTATGTCTCTAAAGGCAAAACCTAATATAAGTCCTATTAGTCCCGTTCCACTCATAATGGCGACAGCAAACTCGGTAAGCCCTGCTAAACGCAGGAATAAGTACACGCCAAATAAAATAATTAAAGTGCTTATACTGCGCCTTACAACTAGATGAACTAGTTTACTGTCAGTCATGTAGTCAACAGGCTTTATAAGCAATCGAGAAAGTGGCCCTGCAATTAAATAGCTTAATGCTAAAAGTATTATACCGAGTAATAGTGTGGGTAATATTTGCGCTGTTGCATGAAGTAATTGCACAGCTTGTTCATGAAAAAACTGCCACGTAAACACATCGCCTTGAAAACTTTGCGTGCTGGGAGGCGTATTGTTTAAAGCTATAATGTTTGATTGGCTACTAGGCATGGCTTATCGTCCGTGTTTGGTTTTTATAATCGCTAATATTAGGTAACAGCAAGTTTAGTACCAAATACTTTATTTAACTTGGCAAACATTTTGCTGTAGTAATGTAATACAAATATTGAGGTTTAGAATGAAAGAAGCTAAACGAGGACAGCAAGCTGAGCAGCCTGGTCATATCCCTTTTATAGGTTGGTGGGATATTGTTAAGCGCATTTTTAAGCAAATGAGTGAAGATAACTTATCTATAGTGGCAGCGGGTGTGGCATTTTATGCGTTACTTGCTATTTTTCCGGCCATTGCGGCGATGGTATCTGTGTATGCGTACTTTTCATCCCCCGCAGATATTAGTGATCATTTAAGTAAAATAGTTACTTTGCTCCCACCAAGTACCAGTGAACTAATTTTATCTCAGGTTTCTAGCCTTGCTAAAACATCAAGTGCAAGCTTGAGCTTAAGTGCAATTGGTACGCTTATACTTACCATTTGGAGTAGTTCTAAGGGCAGCCAAGCACTTATTACTGCGTGTAATATTAGTTATCGTGAATATGAAAAACGTTCATTTTTTAAAGCTCAATTAGTACGCTTTTTATTTTCGGTAGGGGCGATTGTTGTCGCAATTTTTGCGTTATTAATTATTGGTATTTTGCCTATTGTGCTTAATTTAGTGGGGCTAAAAGAAAGTATAGATTTATTAATTAAACTCATCTCTTGGCCATTATTAGCTTTTACCTTTAATTTTGCATTGGTACTTTTATATCGTTATGCCCCACACCGTAAACCGGCCAAATGGCGTTGGATCACGATGGGTTCGTCTATTGCTACTGTGCTTTGGATTTTGGCATCTATAGGTTTTTCTTTTTATGTGTCGCGTTTTTCTAGTTACAACGAAACTTACGGCTCACTAGGTGGTGTAGTGATCATGTTGATGTGGTTGTACATCAGCGCTTATATAATCACATTAGGTGCTGTTATTAATGCTGCAACTGAGCAGCAAACAGGTAAAGACAGTACTATAGGCCCAGCTAAAGAGCGCGGGCAGCGAGGCGCCTATGTGGCAGATCACCTCGATGTAAAAAATGAATAGCTATTAGCTAGCTAAGTTAGTGAGAGCCGTAAGCTGCTCTTTAAACTCTTGTGCTGCAGGACCAAGCCTGTCGTTGTCGTTGCACATTAAATATAAATTAAGGGTACGGGTTGTACCTTGGTCTAAATTAAGTGGGATGAGCGTTTTATTTTCAATTAAATGTGCTATTTGTGTTTTTGGCAGCCAAGCGTAACCCAAATTTTGACTAACCATATCAATAGAGTTGCGTATATGGCTGACTGTCCAGCGCATATCAGCACCTAACCAGCCATCATTGTGACTGGTGTGGGTTGCTGAGTCGCGAACTACTATTTGCCGGTGTAGCTTTAAATCGCGAAAGTTGAGTTGTTCAGTTTGTTGGTGTAATACATGGTCTTTATGCGCAACGGCTATAAACTCTATATCGCATAACGTACTGCAACTAATTCCATAGATAGGGATTGATGAAATGGCTAAATCAACCACTGAGTTATGTAGTAATTCGTTTGCACCGGTTAGCACGCTTTCTACTAAATCAATCTTTAAAAGCGGGTAAAGTTCACTCGTGTTAGCAAGTGCCTGGTATAAAATGGTGTGTGGAAAAACCTCATCAACAGCTATTTTTAACGTGCTTTCTACGCCTTCGCTTAGTGTACTTGCTACCGATTCTATTTTAGTTGCTTCTTCAATTAAAAATTCAGCTCTGCGTAAAATTAGTTTACCGCTATCGGTTAAAAATGCTTTACGACCTTTTACTTCAAGCAACTTAATTTGCAAGGCGGCTTCAAGTTTTTGAACAGCATGGTGTACGGTTGACTGACTTTTATGTACAGCCGCACTTGCGCCTGCGAACCCGCCATGATCTACAACCGCTTTAAACATTCGCCATTGCTCTAATGTTGCTTTTGCCATTTTTAAATCCTGTTACTACTTATATCTGATTGCTTAATTTGACCGCGCAGACGCATTATTTATTGCGTAACAGTGATTTTTTGTTTATTTATTTTAATAAAGCGACTTTTTTATCAGCTAGAAGTGCCATAAAACTGCTTTTATTTAAAGGTCTTGAAAATAAATAACCTTGTCCGTAATCACATCCGGCTTCAAGTAATAGCTGCATTTGTAATTCAGTTTCAATTCCTTCGGCGATTACTTTTAAGCCTAGTTGATGCGCCATAACAATTATAGCTTCACACAGTGCAAGTTCTTGACTGCCTACTTGGATATTATCAACAAAACGTTTATCTATTTTTAAATAATCGGTATCCATTTCTTGTAAGTAAGCGAGTGACGAATATCCTGTACCAAAATCATCAAGGGCAAGCTGCATTCCTGATTTTACTATTTCTTTTAAGCGACGTTGCGTTAATGCTTCGGGGTTAATCATTAGGCCTTCAGTTATTTCTGCCACAATTGAGGATGCAGGTAATTTTGCAGCTTTTAGCATATCGTACCATTCATCTATACCACTCTCTGGCGTGGATAACTGCACTGGCGACACGTTTACACTTATTTGAAAAGTGTCATCGGTTAGGGTTTTTATATCGTTAAGCGTTTGCAAGGTTTGAGCAAATACAAATTGGCCAATTGCATTTATTTGCCTAGTTTCTTCAGCAAGAGGAATAAATGCGACAGGGCTAATTAGGCCTTTTTCGGGATGTTGCCAACGAATAAGTGCTTCAGCTTTATGAATATGTAAATCATTCAAAGCAACAATGGGCTGATAAAACAACTCAAACTGTTCAAGTTCAATGGCACTTCGTAAGTCTTTTAATAGCACCATGCGCGCGTGTGCATATTCGCGCATGTCAGCAGAGAAAAATTCAAAACAGTTACGACCATTACTTTTTGCTTTATACATAGCCTGATCGGCTGCTTTTAAAAGCTGTTCAGTATTTTCACCATCATTAGGGGCGCATGCTATGCCCATGCTGGCGCTAATAAATAACTCTTCGTTTTCAAGATGCAAAGCCGACGATAGGCTAAGCAAAATATTACTGGCAATTTGATTAATATGACGCGTACTTTTTATACGATTAAACACAATAACAAACTCATCACCACCAATACGTGCCACAAACTCAGCATTTTTTGCCGACTGGACTATACGCTGAGATACGAGTTTTAATAAGTTATCACCATAGTGATGGCCTAATGTGTCATTAATATCTTTAAAGTGATCTATATCTAAAAGCATGACAACCAATTGATTGTCGGGAGTAACAATGTTTGAAAATCGTTGATTTAATCGCTCCTTTAACTCTAAACGATTTGGTAAGTCAGTTAGGTGATCATAGTGAGCTTGTCGCCAAATTGTTTCATCGGCTTGTTTTTTCTCAGTGAGGTCTGTAAATATCGCGATTCGACGAATAGGTGCGTTGTTTGTATCATAAACCGTATCGATTGTGAGCCACTCAGAGTATAGCTGCCCGTTCTTTTTACGGTTAATAACCTCGCCTTGCCAGCGGCCTGTTTGCTGTAATTCAGACCACATTTTATTGTAAAAATTCTTATCATGTTTTCCTGATGAAAGAATTGAAGAGGAGCGCCCAATAACTTCTTCTTTACTATATAAAGTCGTTTTGCAAAACGCAGGGTTTACATCAAATATTATACCCGCTGGATCGGTGATTGCCATGCCTTCACTACTGTTGTTATACACTAGCGAGGCAAGGTGGAGTGCTTCTTCATTTATTTTTCGTTGTGTTATATCTCTTAGCACAACAACGTATTCATTTTTACTTTGCATTGCACTAATACGCGCTTCAAAGCTGCGTTTAGGATCTGATTTTTCGAGTGTAAATTCTAAATTACTCGAAACATCAAGCTTAGATAACTGCGATAACAAAAGCTGAACATTGCTGTGTGAAAGTATTGATGATAAATGAGGTACTGCAGTGCTGTTTGGGTTTACTTGAGGCTTAAATTGCCCCGTTATGTTGAGAATATCGCCATGGATGTTAATTCTAACGTAACTGTCGGGTAGAGTATTAAGCAAGCTGGTAAGCTCATCGTGCTTGTTTTTTAAATTAGCTTCAGCTGTTAACCTAGTTTGCGCCATTGATTTAAAGCGCTGATAGAGAGTATTTAGCTCTGGATTATTTGGCTGTGTTTTTTGTGACGGCATTTCGCCCTTAGCCAACACGTTTGTTGCATTTGTTAGATTATTAATTGGGTCGATAATGCTGGTTTTAAGCAGCTTACGTGCAATTAAACATAGCACTAGCAGTGATAAAATAAACACACCAATCGCTATAAAAAAATTATTATTTATTTGCTTTAAAGCATGCGTAATAGGAAGTGCAATATGTATATTTAAGCTGTTATTACTCGGATCTTTATAAATAATAGAGTGATGAAGCATTCGATCTTCACCCTCAATAGATTTTATTTTTGTTAATGCCTCATTATCAATCGAAGAATCAGTTGCTAATAAAGTCTTTGCAATATTATCGCCAAGGGCTGCAGTTGTTGGTGGGTAACGCGCTAAAATTTTTCCATTAGAATCAGCGATTGCAGCAATAGAGCCAGTCGGCAGTTCAATATTATTAAAAGCATTGTTCCACCAGTCAAGCGCAACAACGATAACTACAACGCCCTGAATTACATTTTTTTTATTAATGATAGGCAACGCAAAGTTAAGGGTGTTTTTTTGCAAGTTTCTATCGTGCTGAAAATAACCTACCGACAATTGGTTACTTTTTAAGGCATTTTGAAAATACGCACGATCTGCAATACTTATTGTTTTGGTTAATCCGCTTGTTGTACACATAACAATGCCATTTGGATCTATAATCCCGATATTGGCAACATGGGCATAAATAGCTCTAAATTGATTAAAATAATTAGGGCAGGACGTTGCTATATTTTCTTTCTTACTTTCCTCTTTAGCCAAATAACGCGCTAAACGGTCAATATCATCGACTAAGTGCTTTTGCTGTAAAATTAATTGCTTAGCAATGTTTTCTACTTTTTTTTCACTTTGCTCAATAGAGTGGTGGCGTTCAAGCAGCAGAGTAAAAATAATTACAGCGGTGCCCGGAATACTTAGCAATATAAGCAAACGATAAAGCTGATGTTTGAGAGAATAAGTAAAAATAACCATTCCTTAGTTTCGTATTTTGCAATAACAATTGTAGCCAAATTCACTCCAAATAACCATAGTAATTATAAGGTTGAAAATGTAACCAATGAATCAATGTCGTTCTATTTTTTAGAACCTTAAGCTCGATTTAAAGACATAGTTGTTTTGTTTAATGAATGATTTAATAGCCTCATAAACTTATTCTTTAGAGTGAATTAAAAAATGAAAATATCAAAAATACTTACAGCTTATGCAACTCAAGATGGCGATGGCGTGAGCATTAGCCGTATACCTGGGTTTGATGGTAAATATTTAGATCCGTTTTTGATGATTGATGAACTTAAGTCAGACGACAAAAAAGATTATATGGGAGGCTTTCCAGAGCATCCGCACCGAGGAATTGAAACGTTTACTTATATTCTAAAAGGTGGCTTTGAGCATCGTGACCAAATGGGTAACAAAGAAGCAATTAAAGCAGGCGATGTGCAATGGATGAGCACAGGGCGCGGCGTCATGCACAGTGAAATGCCACTCGCTGATGCTATAGATGGTCTGCATGGCTTTCAAATTTGGATAAACATGCCAAGCGCAGAAAAAATGCGTGATTCACGTTATCAAGATACGACTAAAAACCCAGCTCCTAGTTTTACAAATACGCAAGGCGTGACGTTAAAAGCACTTGCGGGATCGTGGCAGTTCGAAAGTGAAACGCTTGCAAGCGAGCTGCAAAGTTTAGCTGCTAATGCGGCGCTCGCTGATATTACATTACCTGCTGGTAAAAGCATTTATTTAGAGCCTCTTAGCCAACAAAAAGTAATGCTTTATATTCATAGCGGCTCACTAATAATGAGCGACAATCAAACAATACCAGCGGGTAAGTTACTTATTTTAGAACCAGGCAGTGATATTAATATTAGCTCTGAACAAGGCGCTGGCGTTTTGGTTTTTGCAGGCGATCCACTTAATCAGCCAATTGCTCATATGGGTCCGTTTGTAATGACGACGCAAGCTGAAGTACAGCAAGCAGTGCGTGATTATCAAAACGGCGAGTTTGGCAAAATATAACGGTATTTTTAGGAGAGTTTTATGGGATTATTAGTTAACGGCCAATGGCAAGATAAATGGTACGACATAGATTCAAGTAACGGTAAGTTTGAACGCGAAACGGCGCAGTTACGTCACTGGGTAACTGTTGATGGTAGCGCTGGAATAACGGGCGAGGCTGGTTTTAAAGCACAAGCGAACAGGTATCATTTATATGTATCACTTGCGTGTCCTTGGGCGCATCGAACGCTTATATTTAGAGCGTTAAAAGGGTTGCAAGATTTAATTACGGTGTCGGTTGTTAGCCCTGATATGCTTGATAGTGGTTGGGCTTTTGATACGCAAAACCACAGTACTGGTGATGCTTTATTTAATAGTAACTACTTACATCAAGTGTATACAAAAAATAATCCTAAGTATTCCGGGCGAGTTACAGTACCCGTATTGTGGGATAAAAAGCTAAATAAAATTGTCAGTAATGAGTCTGCCGATATTATACGTATGTTCAATAGTGCGTTTAATGAGTTAACAGGTAATAACGATGACTACTATCCGGAGGCACTACGACCAAAAATTGATGAATTAAATGCGTTGATTTATCCAAATATAAATAATGGTGTTTATCGTACGGGATTCGCAACAACTCAAGATGCATACGAAGAGGCGTTTAACGATTTATTCAAAGCACTCGATAAAGTAGAAGGGATACTGAGCAAGCAGCGTTATTTAACAGGTAATAGCCTCACCGAGGCAGATTGGCGACTATTCACTACACTCATTCGGTTTGATAGTGTGTACGTTGGCCATTTTAAATGTAATTTACGCACAATTGAAAGCTATCCTGCATTAAGTGGATACCTTAGGGAGCTATATCAAGTTAAAGGAGTGGCTGAAACAGTTGATTTTTATCATATTAAGCGTCACTACTATTTTAGTCACACAATGATCAACCCAACACAAGTTGTGCCAAGTGGTCCAAGTATTGATTACTTATCTGATCACGGTAGAAATGTTTAGCGCTTAAGCTATCAAGTTCACTAGCCAGCCGTATTTTCTTACGAAGCTGGTTTCGCTTTTACCCGCTTGTACTGCTGCACCTGCGATAAAGGCACTTGAAAGCCCAACTTTGGTTACGGCAAAACGCTTTAGTCTATATTGGAACGCTGCATGATGTTGGCGTTTCAATTCACTGCGCGTATCCATTTGCTTACTTAGAGCATCAACGTTTTCATTAGGTGCTTTAATTAAGTAGTTAACTAACATACTAATTTCCTTGTAAGTTAAATAGCTGCTTTAAACTTTTAAGTGTTTTACTAAAGCCAATTTTATTGCTTAAGTAAACTGTATTTTTCCAAAGCCATATTAAACAAGCAACTTGTAGTAAAGTAGCTGTTGCTATACTTAGCCATACCGACCCAAAAACATCGTATACACCGTATCCAACAGCACCTAGAAATCCTGCCCACAACAAAACCAAACCACTGGCAAAGCATCCTAAAAATATAGTGATCAATGCAAGCGATCTAAGCGATAACCGCCATTCAGCTTTAGCAAGCTGGTGGGTGATCTTTCCTTGAGTTTGGTAATCATCCTTGAGCTGCTTAGAATACTCTAAAAGCATTGCAACATGATCTTGCCAATCGTCCTTTTGGCTATGTTGCTCAGTAGTTTGGTCTTGCGCATTACCATCCTTGGTTGCTGTTGTTTGTGGGTTATTCATCACTAATTACTTACGACGAAGTAGTGATGTGATTAACATACCCGCAGCAAAAGCAATACCCGCAGTTGCTAATGGATTTTCAGAAGCAAAAGCACGAGTTTTTGCAGTACATTCGCTTAGTTTTTCACGTGCAATAAGTTGTTTTTCGCTCAATGCATCTGCTGAGCTAGAAGCTCCTTTACGCACACTGCTTTCTGCTGTTGCAGCTTTGCTAGAAAGTGCATCTACAGCATCGTGCGCCGCTGATGTTGCTTTCTCTGTAAGAGGAGACTCAGTATTTGTTAGTTTAACGTCAGGCTTAACATCTGAAGTTGTATTTGGTTTCGTATTCGTTGCAGTAGCCATAATCAATCCTTAATAAGTTAAAAATTTAAATAGTGATTTAGATGATGCAATGATTAAACCAAACTTGTTATTTATTTTAACTGCCTGAATTTGATGTATTTTGTTTATTGTTTTTAATTTTTGATAATTAGTATTTTAAAATAAACAGTAACTATTACTACACGGCTAGGTAAATTTTACAAAGAGGATAAAAACGCCTTAAAAATTGTAAATATTCATTGGTTATTCAGTAAGCAATGCATGTAAACAGAAAGTTATAAAAGCAAAGCTGATATTTTTCTTTACCTCAATCCCACTTTTTCCCACGTAATTCAAACGCTTCGCTTGAGCCCTTATTTTTTCTAGCTTTGAGACTCACTAAAGCTGGTCAGCTTACTTGACAAAATGGCTTGTCAAGCCCTAAACTGGAGCACTGTGGTAAAAAGTGGTTTTTAGTGGATCTCATTGGATAAAATAAACAAAAAATTGAATAAAACAATTTCAAAGTAGGTTTTTTATGTTTCGTGGCGCGAGTTCACTGAGTTTGGATGATAAGGGGCGTTTTGCGGTACCGACAAAGTACCGAGAATCTCTGTTGTCTGAAGATCAGGGGACAGTTATTTGTACCGTCGCATTAAATGAACCGTGTTTATGGTTATATCCATTGGCTGAGTGGCTCGAAATAGAAAGCCGTTTAGCGAAAATATCTAATATGAATCCACGAGCTCGACGAATGCAACGTATGTTGCTAGGTAACGCTACAGAGTATCAACTTGATAAAAATGGTCGAATTTTGCTTGCGCCGTCATTACGTGCCCATGCATCTCTTGGCAAAAAAATCATGCTGGTTGGTTTGATGAATAAGTTTGAAATTTGGGACGAGGCGCGTTGGCACGAGCAAATGCAGCAAGATACTGAGCTTGAAAGGCTTGGTGATTTTGAACCTAACCAAGATTTAGATAATTTTACACTCTAACGGCACAAAAAAAGGCACACAATAGCTAATGACAGCGCAATTTGAACACGTATCCGTATTAATGGATGAGACCATCGATGCCCTTGCAATTAAGCCAGACGGTATATACATGGATGGTACATTTGGACGTGGTGGCCACTCTGGGCAAATTTTAGCACGCCTTGGTGATGAAGGTCGCCTGCAAGCAATTGACCAAGATCCACAAGCAATACAATCAGCTGAAAAATTTGCTGATGACCCACGTTTTGCAATTGCACATACTCGCTTTTCAAACCTATACGAAGTAGCACAGCAAAACGATCTAATTGGTAAAGTCGATGGCATTTTATTAGACATTGGTGTTTCGTCACCACAATTAGATGACGCTGAGCGTGGCTTTAGTTTTATGAAAGACGGCCCACTCGATATGCGTATGGACCCTACAACAGGTCGCAGTGCAGCACAGTGGTTAGCAGAGGCTGAGTTGGATGATATTACCCACGTAATTAAAAAATTGGGCGAAGAAAAGTTTGGTAAACGCATTGCACACAAAGTACTTGAAGTTCGTGAGCACACGCCAATCACAACTACCAAGCAGCTTGCTGACCTTGTTGATGAAGCTGTACCGGTAAAAGATAAGTTTAAGCACCCTGCAACACGTACTTTTCAGGCGATTCGTATTTATATCAATAGCGAGCTTGAAGAGATTCAAACAGCGCTACAGTCTGCAGTTAAAGTGCTAAAGCCAGGCGGACGTTTAGTGGTGATTTCGTTTCATTCTTTAGAAGACCGTATTGTAAAACAGTTTATTAGAAAACAGAGTAAGGGAGAAGCATTACCCAGAGGTCTGCCTTTAACTGACGCACAAATAAATAAAAATCTGACGTTAAAAGCAGTGGGTAAAGCTATTAAGCCAAGTGCTGCAGAAGTAGAGCGTAATCCACGTTCTCGTAGTTCTGTACTTAGGATTGCACAGAGGTTGGGATGAGTAAAAAAGCGAGCTATCGGCAACCTAATTTATTCTTTGAAATATTAAAAGGCCTAGGAGCTAATAAGCTAACCTCGGCCTTGTTGGTTGTGATATTCGCTTCTAGTTTAGCTGTTGTGCAAACAACCCACTTAGCTCGTGGCCAACTTATACAGCAAGATCAATTATTACAAGAACGCGATGAGCTCGATTTAGAGTGGCGCTACTTACTTGTTGAAGAAGAATTTTATTCGCAACATGCACGCATTGAAGAAGTAGCTACATCACAATTGAAAATGAAAAGACCTACGAGTCAAGATGAGCAGGTAATAATAGTACAATGAGAAATAGAGGCAAAAAACCAGTCACTAATTTAATCACATGGCGCTTTATGCTGGTGTGTGCAGTTGTGTTTATGGTGTTTGTAACACTCGTATCTCGCGCTGCTTATTTACAAGTAATAGAACCTGATAAAGCACGTTCAGAAAGTGACAAACGTACCGTGCGCGTTGAAAAACTACATGTGCAACGCGGGATGATTTTTGACCGTAATGGTAAAGAGTTAGCGGTAAGTGTGCCTGTTGTAAGTGTATATGCTGATCCTAAAGCATTGCACAAGTCGCTAGTCTCTAAAGTAATTAAACAAGCACGTAAAAGCGGCGAAGATCATTTATCTTTAGCTGAAAATACCGCTGAGCTTGATAAGCGTACTGCACTTTATTATAAAAACGATTTACGCTGGCGTGAGCTTGCTGATGTATTGCGCATTGATCCTAAGAAGATTAACTCTCGACTATTAAACGATCCCTCGCGTCGCTTTGTTTATTTAAAGCGCCAAGTTACTCCTGCTGTAGCAAATTATATTGGCGATTTACGCCTACCAGGTATTCATTTACTAGATGAATCTAAACGCTATTACCCCGCCGGTGAGGTTACCGCGCATGTTATTGGTTTTACTAATATAGACGGTAAAGGCATTGAAGGTATTGAAAAGCTATACGAAAACGCTTTAACGGGCGAGGAAGGCCGCCGCACTATACGTAAAGACGCACAAGGGCGTGAAGTAGAAGTGCTTGACGAGCGTGAGCGCGTAGAGCCAGAAAGTATAGAACTAAGTATTGACCAGCGAATTCAAGCTATTGCCTACAAAGCTGTAAAATCAGCTGTACTGACTTACAAAGCCACATCGGGCTCAGCTATGGTAGTTGATGTTAAAACCGGTGAAGTGCTGGCAATGGTAAATAGTCCTTCATTTAATCCAAATAACTTAAGCGATGCTGCACCTCATAAGCGTCGTAATCGCGCAATTACAGATTTGTTTGAACCAGGCTCAACTGTTAAGCCTCTAGCCATTTTAGCTGGGCTAGACTACGGCGCCATTCAGGCAGATGACACGATTGATACCTACCCAGGTTGGATGCGTTTAGGTGGTAGTTTAGTTAGAGATACTCGTAATCACGGCGAACTAACACTGCGCGAAATACTAAAGTACTCCTCAAATATGGGGGTTGCGAAGGTTACTCAGTTAGTGCCTAAAGATTACCTTGTTGGCTTATATCAAAAAGTAGGCTTTGGCAGTGACACCGGTACTGGAATGGTAGGTGAAAGCAGCGGTTTGTTTTATCCAAATCGTCGTTGGTCTGACTTTGAAATTGCCACTTTATCATTTGGTTATGCAATTTCGGTAAGTACTGCGCAAATGGCGCGCTTTTATACCATGTTAGGCGCTGGTGGAGTTAATCGACCACTGACTATTTTAAAGCAAGATAATATACCTGAAGGCGAACGTATTTTTAAACAAAAAGACGTAGAAGCCGTAGTCCACATGATGGAAAGTGTATTTGAAAAAGACGGTACTGCTCGCAACATAAAAGTTGATGGGTATCGTGCTGCCGGTAAAACAGGTACATCTAAAAAAGCCGTAGCAGGTGGTTATGGTGATGAATATGTAGGTTACTTTGCAGGTGTAGCACCGGCAAGTAATCCTCGTTTAGCCGTGGTAGTTATGATTAATGAACCAGGTGGTGATGTGTACTATGGAGGTGCCACCGCTGGCCCTGCATTTGCAGAAATCATCTCTAACGCATTAAGAATATTAAACGTAGCGCCTGACAAGGAAGAGGTTGCGTACGTACAAGGTAAAGATAACGATGCGTGATTTAAAGGATATTTTAAAATACATCGAAATAGATGCGCCCTCGCAACTGGTAAAGCATTTACGCCTTGATAGCCGTGAAGTAACGCCAGGTGATGTATTTGTTGCTATTAAAGGCCATACACTTGATGGCGGACAATTTATTGCTAAAGCAATTGAAAATGGCGCAATAGCTATCATTGCTGACAGATTATGTGAATTTGAAAGCAGTTTTGAGCCACTGTATTTAGTCTCAGAGCTTGATAAAAAGCTTCCAGAATTAGCTAGTCGCTTTTATAGCCAACCAAGTCAGACTCTTGATTTAATTGGTGTAACAGGTACAAATGGTAAATCGACTACCACAGCAATGATTGCCCACTTAGCACAATTTTGTAGTACTGAGTCGGCTATTATAGGCACTTTAGGTTATGGCCATCCTGATAACTTAATTCCACTGATAAACACTACGCCTTCAACAGTTGATTTACAGCATATTTTGAGCGATTTAAATTCGCAGCATAAAAAGCTGGTAGCCATGGAAGTATCATCTCATGGGTTAGTGCAACAACGCGTTGCTAAATGTCAGTTTAAAGCGGCTGTGTTTACTAATCTTTCGCGCGATCACTTAGATTACCATGGTGATATGGCAAGTTACGGTGATGCGAAATTAATGCTTTTCCGTGATTTTGAGCCGCAAGTTGTAGTGCTCAATCAAGATGACTTTCAAGCTGAGCAATGGCTTGAAAAGTATGATTTTAATAACCTAATTTGTTATGGCCGCAAAAACTTAGCTCCTAAGAATGCCCGATACGTTTATTTTTCTGATGTTGAATATTCAAGTGAAGGTATTTCGGCGCAGTTGTCGACAAGTTGGGGTGATATTTCAATTAAATCGCCTCTGTTTGGCGAATTCAACTTATATAACTTAACGGCAGCGCTCGCTACATTACTAGGGCTAGGTTATCCGCTTGAACAACTAGTTGCTGGTTGTGCGCAGTTACAGCCAGTCGCTGGTCGAATGCAAGCTTTTAGTCAAGCTGGCATGCCAACGTGTGTTGTTGATTACGCCCATACACCCGATGCACTTGCACTTGCATTACAAGCATTGCAGTTGCATGTGCCAGGTGGTGTAAGTTGTGTATTTGGTTGCGGTGGCGACAGAGACAAAGGTAAGCGCGCATTAATGGCGCAAGCTGCAGAGCAAAACGCTAATAAAGTGATTATTACCAGCGATAACCCTCGAACAGAAAATCCTGATGACATTATTGCAGATGTAGCAGGCGGTCTAACCCATCCTCAAAATGCACATCTAGAGGCTGATAGAGCAACTGCAATTCGTTTTGCTATAGAAAACGCTACAGCTGATGATGTTATTTTGATTGCAGGTAAAGGCCACGAAGATTATCAAATTATAGGCGATAAGCGCATCGACTTTTGCGATCGCCGCTATGTACAAGAACAACTAAAAAAAGCAGTAAGAGGGATAACACAATGATCCCAATGGATTTTGATTGGTTAGCTAATGTGCTAACAACCGATTATCAAGGTGATAATCAACACGTGCTTAATATAAATACTGATACTCGCACAGTGTGCGATGGCGAAGTGTTTTTAGCACTTAAAGGGCCAAATTTTGATGGCCATAAATTTATAGCTGAGGCTAAACAAAAAGGCGCTATAGGCGTTATTGTTCAGCACAAAGTTGATGTGGATATTCCACAATTTATAGTAAGCGATACACGTATTGCACTAGGTACAATTGGCACCGCTGTTATGGCCCAAGTGGCGCCTAAAACAATTGCAATTACAGGGAGTGTAGGCAAAACCACCGTAAAAGAAATGTGTGCAGCAATTTTGTCGGTTCACGGTGATGTATTAGCTACTAAAGGTAATTTTAACAACGATATTGGCGTCCCTCTTACGTTATTGCGCTTAGAGCCTCAACATCGTTTTGCTGTTATTGAGCTAGGTGCAAATCACTTAGGTGAAATTGCTTACACAACGGCAATGACAAAACCAGATGTGGCCGTTGTATGTAATGTTGCAGCAGCTCACTTGGAAGGTTTTGGTAGCTTAATGGGCGTTGCAAAAGCTAAAGGTGAGATTTTTGATGGCCTAAAAGATGACGGCGTTGCCATTGTTAATTGCGATAGTGAATTTAGCCAGTATTGGTTAGATAAACTTGAAGGGCGTAATGTTAAACGCTTTTCTACAACCGAAAAACTAGACATTTGGGCAGAGAACATCACGCTTGATGCCAATGCACGTGCAAGCTTTACGCTTTGCACTAAAAACAAGCAAGTGCCTGTTACTTTGGCACTACCTGGTAAGCATAATATTAGTAATGCACTTATCGCTGCGGCGCTGACCAGTGAATTTGATGTAACCCTTGAAGAAATAGCCAATGCACTTGCCACAATGGGTGATGTAAAAGGGCGCGTTAATTTAATTGAAGTGTCTGATTTACTTACCGTGGTTGATGACACCTATAATGCCAATGTTAAGTCGGTAAAGGCTGCGATTGACTTGTTAAGTGATATGCAAGGTCACCGCATTTTAGCACTCGGAGATATGGGGGAGCTTGGTGAAGATGCACGTAAGTATCATCAAGAAGTTGGCGAGTATGCACTTGAACAAGGGATTGATGAGTTATTTACATTAGGCGTGTTAAGTAAATACGCAAGTGATGTGTTTGAACTTCCTAATCGCCACTTTTCGAGCCGCGAACAGATGCAGCAAAAAATTCAAGAAAGTATTAATAAAGTGAATAAAAAAACAACAATAGTAGTGAAAGGATCGCGCAGTTCTCGCATGGAATTATTAGTAACCGATTTAGTTAATGGCCAGCAACAAGCCATCAATGGAGTATCATAATGTTAGTTTGGCTGGCAGAGTATTTAACACAGTATTTTAGTGGTTTTCATGTTTTTTCGTATTTAACGCTACGTGCCATTTTAGGTATTTTAACTGCGTTAATTATGTCTCTTTATTTAGGGCCTAAGTTAATTCGTGGTTTGCAACGTATGCAAATAGGTCAAACAGTTCGCGACGATGGTCCGCAATCGCATTTGTCTAAGTCGGGTACACCGACTATGGGTGGCTTACTTATTTTAGCGGCTATTTTTACCAGCACGCTACTTTGGGCCGATTTATCAAATAAATATGTGTGGGCAACACTGTTTGTAATTGGCTCATTAGGTATTGTTGGCTTTGTTGATGATTACCGTAAAGTTATTCGTAAAGACCCAAAAGGTTTAATTGCTAAGTGGAAGTACTTTTGGCAATCGGTCATTGCATTAGTTGTAGCTACTGCTTTGTACTTTACCAGTGCTCAAGCATCTGAGACATCTCTTGTTGTTCCATTTTTTAAAGACGTATTACCACAATTAGGTTTGTTTTATATTGTGCTTACATATTTTGCCATAGTAGGTACATCAAACGCGGTAAACCTGACAGATGGTTTAGATGGCTTGGCGATTGTGCCAATTATTTTGGTGGCTGCAGCATTGGCAATTATTGCTTACTTAACAGGTAATATTAACTTTTCGGCTTACTTACATATTCCACATTTACCGCTAGCGAGTGAGCTTGTGGTTGTGTGTACTGCCATTGTGGGCGCAGGGCTTGGCTTTTTATGGTTTAACACTTACCCAGCACAAGTATTTATGGGCGATGTTGGCTCATTAGCACTTGGTGGCGCATTAGGTATTATTGCTGTTTTAGTACGCCAAGAATTACTGCTTATTATTATGGGCGGTGTATTTGTAATGGAAGCACTATCGGTAATATTACAAGTGGGGTCGTATAAATTGCGCGGACAACGCATTTTTAGAATGGCGCCGATTCATCATCATTATGAATTAAAAGGTTGGCCAGAGCCTCGCGTTATTGTGCGCTTTTGGATTATTTCTGTTGTGCTAGTGCTTGCTGGCTTAGCTACTTTAAAGATTCGATAAATGCAGTATTTAAACGAGATAAAAAACAAACAAATAACAGTGCTCGGACTCGGTGTAACCGGTCTGGGCATTGTGCGTTTTCTATTATCTCATGGCCTCGCCCCCAAGGTCGTTGATAGCCGAGCAACCCCGCCGGGGATTGATTGGTTAAAAGAGCATGCGCCAAATCTAGATACCCACTTTGGTAATTTAGATGACGCTGAGCTTTGTTCAAGCAATATGATTATTATAAGCCCTGGGCTTAGCTTAAAAATACCAGCTGTTGCAAATGCAATTAACGCAGGTGTTGAAGTGATTGGCGACGTTGAGTTATTTGCTCGTATTAATACAAAACCAGTTGTTGCTGTTACGGGCTCTAACGGTAAATCAACCGTGGTTACCCTCGCTTATGAAGTATTAAAAGAAGCCGGCTATAAAGTTGCTTTGGGTGGGAATATTGGCACAGCGGTACTTGATTTACTCAACGATGATTTTGATGTGTATGTACTTGAGTTATCTAGTTTTCAGTTAGATACCACAACGAGTTTAAAACCTGTGAGTGCAACGGTATTAAATGTGTCAGAAGATCACCTTGACCGATACGACAGTTACCAAGCTTATATAGACTCAAAGCTAAGTATTTATGGCGGTGCAGAGCTTATTGTTGTCAATGCAGACGATATTCAAACACATCCAGTTGAGCGCGGTACAACCCCCCTAATCAGCTTTGGTGCTCAACAAGGTGATTACCATTTAGCGCAGCATAATGGCGAAACTCATTTTATGCTTAAAGGCGATGCCTTTTTACCTGTTGATACGCTTGCGGTAGTGGGTAAACACAATTATTTAAATACGCTTGCAGTAATGGCGCTTTTAAGTCCGTTTGAAGTAAGTAAAGATCAATATAAGAACGCGTTAGGTCAATTTAATGGGTTGGCTCATCGCTGCCAATTTGTAGCTGAGCTTAACGGTGTAAAGTATTTTAACGATTCAAAGGCAACGAATGTTGGAGCGACCATTGCTGCAATAGATAGCTTGGCTAGTGATGGTGAAAACCTGATTGTTATTGCAGGTGGCGATGCTAAAGGCGCTGATTTAAACGCACTTAAACCCTACATAGAACAGCATGTAAAAGCATTAATTTGTTTTGGTAAAGATGCAAGTGACTTAGCTGCGATTACCAATAAAAGCTATTTAACTAACAATATGGAAGAAGCCGTTGCTTTGGCCAACGTACTTAGTAGTACAGGCAATATTGTTTTGTTAGCACCTGCATGTGCCAGCATTGATATGTATAACAACTATATGCAGCGCGGTGATGACTTTATTCAATGTGTTATGGCAGGGCAACTATGATTGCTTTTGCCGATATAAGAGATGCATTAACACCAAAACCTTCAGGTCAGTTGTATGATGTACCGCTGCTGTACTGCGTAATTATGTTAATTGGTGTTGGTTTTATCATGGTAACCAGCGCTTCAATGCCGACCGCTGAGCGGTTATTTGATGACCCATACCATATTACTATTCGCCACAGCATGTTTTTGGCAATGTCTTTTGTGCTTTTTTGGATAAGTGTTTGTGTGCCAATGGATTGGTGGAAACGTTCCAACCCTTATTTATTAATACTAGGCATGGTGTTGTTAATAGCGGTATTGATTGTTGGGCGTGAAGTGAATGGTGCTAAACGATGGATACCTATTGGCCCTGTTGGTTTTCAGGTTGCTGAGGCCGCTAAATTATACTTTTTTAGTTATATTGCGGGTTATTTGGTAAGAAAACGCGAAGAAGTACAAGAAAATATTAAAGGCTTTGCAAAGCCAATAGCTGTATTTGCAGTGTATGCGCTGCTTATTTTGCTGCAACCTGATTTAGGCACAGTGGTTGTTATGTTTGTAACAACGGTTGGTTTACTGTTTTTAGCTGGCGCTAAATTATGGCAGTTCTTTGTACTTATTCTAACTGGCGTCGGTTTGGTTGTATTACTGATTATTGTTGAACCATATCGAATGGCGCGTGTTGTCGGCTTTTTAGACCCTTGGGATGATCCTTTTGGTAAAGGTTATCAGTTGGTTCAATCTCTAATGGCTTATAGCCAAGGTGGTTGGTTTGGCCAAGGCTTAGGTAATAGTGTACAAAAATTGCAATATTTACCTGAAGCGCATAACGATTTTATTTTTGCTGTAATAGGTGAAGAACTTGGTTTAATAGGCGTTGTAAGTATTTTAATGGTATTAGCTACTTTAGTATTTAGAGCGTTATTAATAGGCCAACAAGCGCTTAAGTGTGGCAAAGAATACGAAGGCTATTTTTCGTTTGCCATTGGTATTTGGTTTGCATTTCAAACCATGGTGAATGTAGGTGCGAGCGCAGGTATTTTGCCAACTAAGGGTTTAACCCTGCCATTTATTTCTTATGGTGGCTCAAGCTTGTTAATTATGACCATTGCCACGGGCATTTTATTGCGCGTTGATTTTGAAACCAAAATGGCAACCAAACAAGCCACCTCACGTGGAGGCAAGCGATGAGTAAAAAATTAGTAGTAGTGGCTGGTGGAACTGGCGGACACATTTTTCCTGGTATTGCAGTGGCTGATTATTTAAAACAGCAGGGCTGGCAAGTTAGCTGGATTGGCACACCAGATCGAATGGAAGCAAGCGTTGTACCTAAGCATAATATAGATATTGATTTTATTAATGTAAAAGGTGTTCGTGGTAACGGATTAAAACGTCTTATTAAAGCCCCATTCATGGTAGTTAATGCAGTATTGCAAGCGCGTAAGGTATTGAAAGAACAGCGCCCTGATGTAGTACTCGCAATGGGCGGTTATGTTACGGGACCCACGGGAATTGCCGCAAAGAGTTTAGGTATTCCGTTAATTATTCACGAGCAAAACGCTGTAGCGGGTATGAGCAATAAACTGCTAGCTAAGGTGGCTACACGTGTATTAGCAGCATTTCCAAGTGCTTTTGCACAGGGTCAAGCCGAGCTAGTAGGTAACCCAGTTCGCCAAAGCGTTATGAATATAGCCAAACGCGATGTATCAAGCCCTATTAATATTTTAGTAGTGGGCGGCTCGCTCGGTGCACAAGTGCTTAATCAAACATTACCAGAAGCATTTAAAGTACTAAATAATACAGCTCCTATAAGCGTATGGCATCAAACAGGTAAAGGTCATTTATCTACTGTAGAAACAGCTTATAAAATGCATGGCTTTGCGGATGGTAATACAAAAATAGCTGAATTTATTGATGATATGGACGCGGCGTATAGCTGGGCTGATATTGTTGTTTGCCGCGCTGGTGCATTAACTGTTAGCGAAATTGCAGCAGCAGGTAAAATGGCTGTTTTTGTTCCTTTTCCACATGCCGTGGACGACCATCAAACAGCAAACGCACAATATTTAGTGATGGCTAATGGCGCATTATTAATGCGACAAGGGCAGTTTAATAAACAATCAATTGTTGAACTATTAAGCCCATATTTAGCCCAACCTTCATTAATTACTGAAATGGCTACAAATGCAAAAAAACAAGCCATTTTAGATGCCACAGCAAGCGTAGCAACGCACTGTGAGCAAGTAACAAATAAGAGAAAATAAGTGAAAGAAACGTCAGTACAAGAAAAACACACGCGCCCAGCAATGCGCCGAATAGAAACCATTCACTTTATTGGTATTGGTGGAGCCGGTATGGGCGGTATTGCTGAAGTACTCGCTTTTGAAGGCTACCGTATTACAGGTTCTGACATTGCTCATAGCGCTATGACAGATCGCTTAATTAAAGCCGGTGCTGAGGTATTTATTGGCCATCATGAAAATAACGTGAAAGATGCCAATGTAGTGGTTGTTTCAAGCGCGATTGATGAAACAAATCCTGAAATTATTGCAGCTAAAGCCGCAAGAATCCCTGTTGTGCGCCGCGCAGAAATGCTCGCAGAGCTAATGCGTTTTCGCCACGGTATAGCGATTGCGGGAACGCATGGTAAAACAACGACAACAAGCCTAATTGCAAGTATTTATGGACAAGCAGGGCTCGATCCAACTTTTATTATTGGTGGCTTGTTAAATAGCGCAGGTAGTAACGCAAAAGTAGGTAAAAGTGATTTTTTAATAGCAGAAGCTGATGAAAGCGATGCGTCGTTTTTACACTTGCAGCCAATGGTCTCGGTCATCACAAATATTGAAGAAGATCACATGGATACTTATGGCGGCAGTCTTGAAAAAATGAAAGACACGTATGTCGATTTCATTCATAACTTGCCGTTTTATGGTTTAGCTGTTGTATGTATTGACTCTGAAGTTGCAGCTGAGCTTATCCCGCGCTTTGGTCGCCCAGTTATTACGTATGGCGAATCGAAGGATGCTGATTATCGCATGAGCGACTTTAGCCAATCAGCTAATACGTGCACATTTACAGTAACTAACAAGCAAGGTGAGTGTTTAACTGCCACGTTGAATATGCCAGGTAGACACAACGCACTTAATGCAACCGCTGCGATTGCTGTGGCAAAAGATCAAAACATTGCGAATCATGCAATTTTAGAAGCGCTGCAGAAGTTTGAAGGCATTGGCCGTCGTTTTCAGCACTATGGTGAATTTGAAAACGAGCGGGGCAATGTGATGTTAGTTGATGACTACGGGCATCACCCTTCAGAGGTTGCAGCAACAATTGCAGCAGTACGTGAAGGTTGGCCTGATAAGCGTTTAGTAATGGTATATCAACCTCATAGATTTTCTCGTACACGCGACTTATACGAAGATTTTGTAAAAGTACTTGCTGATGTAGATCAGTTGCTATTGCTTGATGTGTATAGCGCTGGTGAAGATCCTATTGTAGGGGCCGACAGCAAAAGCTTATGTCGTAGCCTTCGTCAACGTGGCAAAGAGCCGCTACACGTAGCAACAAATGCTGAGCTTGCAGGTGTTTTGGCCGCAAATTTACAAAACAATGATTTAGTATTAACCCAAGGCGCTGGTAATATAGGTCAGTTAGTTAAAACATTAGCTGCAACGGGTATGTCGATAGAAAAACTTAAGCAAGGTGAAGTATGACTCAGGTAAACACACAATTTGGTAAAGTAGCGGTACTGCTAGGTGGTAACTCAGCAGAGCGTGAAGTGTCTTTACGATCGGGTCAGGCTGTTTTAAATGCGCTGCAAAATAGTGGTATTGATGCAATTGCATTTGACCCACAAAGTCGTTCTTTGTGGGAGTTAAAAGAATTAAATGTAGATCGCGTTTTTATCGCTTTGCATGGCCGTGGTGGCGAAGACGGCACAGTGCAGGGAGCACTTGAATTTATGGACTTGCCTTACACGGGCAGTAATGTACTAGGTTCAGCACTTGCTATGGATAAAGTACGTTGTAAGCACTTATTTAAATCAGCGGGTTTAAGCACTGCACCTTATACCGTAGTTGATGCTAAAAAAGGCTTTGATGCTGCAGCCATTATGGATGAATTTAAAAAGGTCATGGTTAAGCCATCGCATGAAGGTTCAAGCATAGGTATGGCGCAAGCAAGTACAACACAAGAGCTTGAAGATGCACTAGCTAATGCATTTAAGTTTGATAACCAAGTACTTGTAGAGCAGTGGATCACTGGTCGTGAATTTACAATCACGGTGCTTGGCGACGATGTACAACCAGTCATTGAGATGACGACACCTAATGGCTTTTACGATTACCAAGCTAAGTATCAATCAAATACAACCCAGTATCATTGCCCTGCAGATTTATCAGAGCAAGATACTAAGTACTTACAAGCCATATCGCTAGATGCGTTTGATTTAGTGGGTGCAAGTGGTTGGGGTCGTGTTGATGCTATGCAAGACGAGCAAGGGAATTTTTACCTGCTTGAAGTAAATACAGTACCAGGCATGACTGAAAAGTCACTAGTACCGATGGCTGCAAAAGCGAACGGGGCAACTTTTGAGCAATTAGTTGTTCGCATTTTAGAGCAAACGCTTTAATATGCATCCCCTTTTAGAAAAAGCTCAACAACTAAAACAGCAACTTAACTTAAATTGGTCGCTGATTTTTGGAGTGAGTTTTTTTCTGGTTGTGGTTATAGGCTTAGTACAAATAACCACAGTTGTATCTGATTGGTTAGTTGAAAATAAAGATGCTCAAATTAAGCACCTTACAGTGCAAGGACATCCCAAATACACAGATGAAACGGCAATTATAAAAGCAATTAAAAAAGCCGATTTAAGTAGTTTTTTTGAACTTGATGTTAAGCACGTGCAGCAGCTAGTTCAAGACTTGCCTTGGGTTGCTACCGCTTCGGTACGTAAACAATGGCCTGATACTATACAGGTGTATGTAGTTGAACATGAAGTAGTTGCTCACTGGAATAGCGACTTGTTGCTCAACCAAAGTGGCCAAGCATTTCAAGCCAGCAGCGATAAGTTAGATGATAACTTACCGCAGTTATATGGCCCAGAAGGTAGCGAAGAAGAGGCGTGGGTTGCTTTTAAGCAATTTGATGAAATGCTCAGAGTTAATGGTTTAACATTAACAAGTTTGGCATTATCGGAGCGTTTTTCGTGGCAACTTTGGCTAGATAACGGGATTCGCTTAAATTTAGGGCGTAAAGATAAAGCCAAGCGTGTACAACGTTTTATAGACGTTTATCCACGAATGGAACAACGTGCAGATGCACAAGTAGATACAATCGATTTACGGTATGATACCGGCCTTGCAGTAAGCTTTAAGCCAATGCAAGAAGAACAATTACAAAATAAGAGTAAGGCATGACTAAGTCAGCAGAAAGAAACCTAGTAATAGGATTAGACGTTGGCACCTCGAAAGTGGTTGCCACGGTAGGTGAAATCACCGCAGATAACAAGCTCAGCATTGTTGGTGTGGGCAGCCAAGTATCTCATGGTATGGATAAAGGCGGCGTTAACGATTTAAACTTAGTGTCTGAGTCTATTCGACGAGCAATAGACGAGGCCGAGTTAATGGCTGATTGTCGTATAAGCTCTGTGTATTTGGGTATTTCTGGCAAGCATATACAATGCCA
Source organism: Pseudoalteromonas sp. SG45-1 (assembly GCF_014164135.1). Classification (NCBI taxonomy): domain Bacteria; kingdom Pseudomonadati; phylum Pseudomonadota; class Gammaproteobacteria; order Alteromonadales; family Pseudoalteromonadaceae; genus Pseudoalteromonas; species Pseudoalteromonas sp. SG45-1. Next base: position 39,273 of record NZ_JACJEP010000003.1, on the reverse strand, counting down.
AAACGAAAGTGGTGTGGTGGCAATCAATAACACCGAAGTCACTGACGAAGATATTGAAAACGTAATACATATTGCGCGTTCTGTGCCTATTTCAGCAGAGCGTAAAATGCTGCATGCATTGCCGCAAGAATACAGCATCGATATGCAAGAGGGCATTAAAAACCCACTAGGCATGAGCGGCGTTCGTATGGAAGCGCGTGCACATATCATTACGTGCTCAAACGACATGGCAAAAAATATCGAAAAATGTGTAGAACGCTGTGGTCTTGAAGTCGATCAACTTATCTTTACTGCCCTTGCGTCTTGCTATTCTGTACTAACAGATGACGAAAAAGAGCTAGGTGTTGCAGTACTTGATATTGGTGGCGGTACTATGGATATCACCATTTATATTAATGGCGCACTTCGTCACTCTGCCGTTATACCTGTAGCGGGTAACCAAGTTACTGGTGATATTGCAAAAATATTTCGCACACCTATATCACATGCAGAGTCACTCAAAGTACAATACGCATGTGCTAGTAGCCAAATGGCAAGTAGCGAAGACACAATTGAAGTACCAAGTGTAGGCGGGCGACCAGCAAGGTTGATGTCGCGCCATACATTATCTGAGGTGGTAGAGCCTCGTTTTAGAGAATTATTTGAGCTTGCGATGGAAGAAATTCGTCGTTCAGGCTTAGAAGACCAAATTGCGGCAGGTCTCGTTATAACAGGCGGAACTGCTAAAATGACTGGCGCTATGGAAGTGGCAGAAGACATCTTCCAAATGCCAGTAAGAATAGGCAAACCAATCGGGATGGTTGGTTTGACAGACTATGTAGATGATCCTTCGTACGCAACCGCTGTTGGTTTGTTACAATACGGGCGTACCATGCAATCGATGAATGCACAAAAGTCGAAAGTAGAGGATAACAATAATTGGTGGAACCGCATTACTAAATGGTTCCAAGGCGAGTTTTAAGACTCAAGTCGGAGAGTAAACATGTTTGATATAATGGAACAACACAGCGAAGAAGCTGTAATAAAAGTAATCGGCGTGGGCGGTGGTGGCGGTAACGCTGTTGAGCACATGGTAAAACAACAAATAGAAGGCGTGCGTTTTATAGCCGCTAATACGGATGCGCAAGCATTACGTAACTCTGCTGCCGATATTACAGTTCAACTAGGCACGCAAATAACCTCTGGGTTAGGTGCGGGCGCAAACCCTGAAGTAGGCCGTAAGTCGGCTGAAGAAGATGCAGATACAATTCGTGCCAGCCTTGAAGGCGCCGATATGGTATTTATTGCAGCCGGTATGGGCGGTGGTACAGGTACTGGTGCTGCACCGGTAGTTGCTAAAATTGCTAAAGAACTCGGTATTTTAACCGTTGCAGTTGTAACACGTCCTTTTGATTTTGAAGGTAAAAAACGTGCAGCAGCCGCTGAACAAGGCATTAATGAATTGTCAGAAATTGTAGATTCACTTATTACAATTCCTAACAATAAATTGCTTAAAGTTTTAGGGAAAGGGACTACACTTCTAGATGCCTTCGCTAAAGCTAATGACGTATTATTTGGTGCGGTACAAGGTATAGCAGAGCTAATTACACGTTCTGGTTTAATTAACGTGGATTTCGCCGATGTTAGAACAGTAATGTCTGCAATGGGTACTGCAATGATGGGAACGGCGTCTGCGTCAGGTCCTGATCGTGCACAAGAAGCTGCAGAAGCAGCTATCTCAAGCCCACTACTAGAAGACGTTGATTTAACAGGTGCTAAAGGTATCTTAGTTAATATTACCGCTGGTATGGACATTGCGATTGAAGAATTTGAAATTGTTGGTAATCACGTTAAAGCACTTGCGTCAGAAAACGCAACGGTTGTTGTTGGTGCGGTAATCGATCCAGAAATGACTGATGAGCTACGTGTAACGGTTGTTGCAACTGGTTTAGGCGGCGATCGTCGTCCACAGTTTGGTATTGTTGATAACGGCTTTAAAAAAGCATCAGGTTCTGATGTTGCAAGCACATCAAACCAAACGAGCAGCATGTACGTACCAAGTTTTGCAAGCCAAGATACAAACGCTGAAGAAAATACGACTAAAGAGCAAGCGCAAAGCAAAGAAAAAGCGCCTTCAACGAGTTCAAGTTCTTCAGCGCAAAATAGTAAAAAAGCAGATAAATCAGAAGGTGGTGATTATTTTGATATTCCCGCTTTTTTACGTAAGCAGGCAGATTAACATTTAATAATACTTTTGTTTGAAATATGTACAAATATTGAAAGGCAAAAGGATTTATGTTAAAATCCGCCGTCTAACTGTAACTGATTTAAAAGTGAGCATACCTATGATTAAACAGCGTACGATTGCACAAGTAGTCAAAGCCATAGGAATTGGACTTCATAAAGGTGAGAAGGTCACAATAACTCTCCGACCTGCGAGCGCAAATACTGGGATTGTATTTCGTCGTGTCGACCTTGATCCGGTTGTTGATTTTGAAACAACACCTGAAGCCGTTGGTGATACGCAGTTGTGTACCTGTTTAATTAACAAAGATGGTGTTCGCTTATCAACTACTGAGCATCTTATTGCAGCTGTTGCTGCAATGGGCATTGATAATCTAATTGTAGAATTGGACAACTCAGAAGTGCCGATTATGGATGGTAGTGCATTACCATTCATATATCTGTTACAAAAAGGCGGAATTGAAGAACAAAACGTTGCTAAACGCTTTATCCGTATTAAAGAAAAAGTACGCATTGAAGAAGATGGTAAGTGGGCTGAAGTTGAACCATATGATGGTTTTCATATCGACTTTGAGATTGCATTTAACCACCCAGCTATCAATGAAAGTCGCCAACGTATTGGGTTGGATATAACAACGCAAAGCTTTATTGAAGAAATTAGCCGTGCGCGTACTTTTGGATTTATGAAAGATATTGAATACATGCATGCAAACAACCTAGCGCTAGGTGGTAGCATGGATAGTGCTGTGGTACTTGATGAATTCAAAGTTTTAAATCCTAATGGCTTACGTTATAGCGATGAGTTTGTTAAGCACAAGATATTAGACTGTGTTGGTGACATGTTTATGACAGGTCATAACCTTTTGGGTAAAGTAACTGCATTTAAATCGGGTCATGATTTAAATAATAAATTACTACGTAAAATTATGGCTACAGAGTCAGCATGGGAGTGGGCAACATTTGAAACGCCTGTGACGATGCCTGCACCCGGTCTTGAGTTAGCTCCAGCCTAAAAGCAGTAAAAGAACAGCTCACAAACAGTTATAAAAAATGACGCTAATTAGCGTCATTTTTTTTGCGTAAAATTTACTCTATTATAACTCTAAAAGAGCTTGTAACTGATTTAAATGAGTTACTGTATAGGTTGGTTTTATTCCATCGGCTAATTGCTCACCAGGGTGTTGTAACCAGCAAGTATCAATACCTGCATTGTTGCCGCCAAGTATGTCGCTTGCAGCAGTATCACCCACCATAAGTATCTCGCTTTTATCTGGGTTACCCATTAGCTCAAATGTGTGCTCAAAAATCGCTTTATTTGGTTTTGCTATACCCACAAGTTCAGATATTACTAACCATTCAAACATATCTTTTAAGCCAGTATGCTCAAGGCGTACGGTTTGTAAGCGGGCAAATCCGTTAGTAATAATACCTAATCGAGCATTTGGCTTAAGTTTATTTAAAAGCTCAATAGCACCAGGTAATGGCTCGCAAATTTGCGCCATAGCATCTAAAAAAGCATCGTTTAGCTCTTTTGCGGGCACATTAAGTTTTGAAGCCCATTCATTAAAGCGTGTTACTTGTAAGTAATCTGCGCTAATAGTGCCATTTTGATAATCAACCCACAGCTGCTTATTGGTTTTTTGATAATGAATATAGTCGTCTTGGCTAAAATCTACGTTGTAAGCTTTAAACATGCGAGTCATGCCCGCTAAAATATCAAACCTAAATAAGGTTTCGTCTGCATCAAACAATACATAGTTGTATTTCATTAAACTTCCTAAATTAATTTGTTTGGCTGTAGAGATCTACGTGTAGAAAGGGCGCCATAGCTAAAGTGAGTGCTTGTGTATAGGTGCTTTCGCGCGTGGCATGATTGTTTGTAAGTAACCCAATAGCGCCCCCTTTTTGTTTAACGTTGGTGGTATTAAATGCTTTGTCCATTACATCGCCAAGCTCTTCGCCATTAAGTAATGCGTTATAAAGCACTTGAGGCAAGGGGAGGTTGCTGCTGCGCCCTACAACCTGATTTAAGGCATTATCAATAACTACGTAAGCAAAGGTTGCTGCACCATAGCTAAATTGCTCTGCACCGCCTTCCATTGCCACGTAGTAGTGAGCTTGGTAATGCTCTTTGCAATAATTAACACGGTTTTGTGCGCCAACACGTGTTTCTTCTTCGCCAATAGGTTGATCTGGCACATTGGATGGAGCATCAACACCTTGGCAATCAATTTCATGTTCAGGGAAATACATTGCAAAAATATGTTTAGCAGCGTTAATTTTTACAGGGTTTTTAGAACCCACAATAATTTTTAATGAGTACAACACAATGTCCCTTATTGTTACTAAAATCAGCAGTGTACGTGAGAGAGCTCAATCTTAGAAGAGGAGTTAAATAGGTATATCCAAAGGTGCTAAGTTTTCCAGTGCACGCTTTTTCAAAATAATATCTTTAATAAGTGGAGTAAGAACCAGCTCCATAGCTAAGCCCATTTTGCCCCCTGGTACTACAAGCGTATTAATACGAGACATAAAACTGCCTTCGATCATCCGTAAATAATAAGGAAAATCAACATCATCAATCCCCCTAAAGCGAATAACTACAAAGCTTTCATCAAGAGATGGAATATCTTTGGCGCTAAATGGGTTTGATGTATCAACGGTCGGCACGCGTTGAAAATTAATATGGGTACGAGAAAACTGCGGGGTAATATGATTTATATAGTCATCCATACTGCGCACAATAGAGCCCATAACCGCTTCGCGAGAATGGCCTCGTTCGGATGTATCGCGTATTAATTTTTGAATCCATTCAAGGTTAATAATTGGAACCATGCCTATTAATAAATCGACATGCTTTGCAACGTCTACATCTTGATCAACTACACCACCGTGTAACCCTTCATAAAACAAAATGTCAGTATTATGGTCAAGATCTTGCCAAGGTGTAAATGTACCTGGTAATTGATTGTACGGAACGGCTTCATCAAAGGTATGTAAGTAGCGGCGTAACTTTCCTTGACCTGTTTCGCTATAGTTTTCGAACAGCGTTTTTAAAGCGCCAAAGTCATTGGCCTCTCGGCCAAAGTAACTAATATGTTTACCTTCTTGTTGTGCTTCTCGAACTTTTTTATCCATTTCGGGGCGAGTGTAACGATGAAAGCTATCTCCTTCGACAAAAGCCGCTTGAATATTAAGGCTACGGAAAATATGTTTAATTGCATTCGTTGTGGTGGTTGTACCCGCACCAGATGAACCCGTAATCGCAATAATAGGATTTTTAGCTGACATGTTAATTCTCTTTTTTAGGACCAGGTTTTATAACCAGACTAAACTTAACATTATTTTAAGTCGTTTGGGTATCTTAAGAGTTGACTGACTTAGCTCAAGTGACGCCATCAGCAAATAACGTTATCATGAGGTGCTTAAAATTAAAACGAGAGAAAGCATGAAACTTATTAAACCATTACTTGGATTATTTTCTATAGCAGCGCTGAGCCCGATAGTGGTGCAGGCTAGCATGCCAAAAAGCCAAGTATTACTTGCTGATTTAAATACACCTTTCGGGGTACAAGTTAGTATTGTGAGCGATAAAAATAGTTATAACAACCAACCGCACTTAACAAGTACAGGTTTATACTTTACTCATGAAGTAATTAATAAAGGGCAAAGCCAAACTGATATTGCTTATTATGATTTCACGTCAAAAAAAGTTACCAATATAACTAACTCTCCCGTAAGCGAATACTCACCAACAGTTATGCCAAGTGGTGATGCGATATCAGCGATTGTTGTAGAAGCTGACGGTAAGCAAAAATTGTGGCAATACCCACTCAAAAATGAAGATGCGCCACGTCGTATTTTTGATTGGATTGAACCTGTTGGATACCATGCATGGGGTGTCCAAAATGATTTAGTGATGTTTATTTTAGGAAAGCCTCACACGCTCCAATATACTTCTGTTGCACAAGCGAAGGGGGAAATAGCTGCCAGTAATATTGGCCGAACGCTTATTTATAACAACTCAATGGCTGCATTTTTATTTAGTTACACTAAAAACGAGCAACACATTTTAGCGAGTTTTAATCCACAAGATAAACAAGTTGAAGATCTATTAAGGTTACCGGCTCAAGTTCAAGATTTTATTTTAAAAGATAATGCGACCATTGCTTATGCTATTAAAAACCGCGTTTATCAGCGTAAACTTGATGGAAGTGATGAAGTATCGCAATGGCTTAATTTAAGCACCTACTGCGAAACAAATATAACAAGAATGAGTTACAACAATGAAAAACTCGCTTTTGTATGTGATATAACAAAGTGAAGCAGACAAATAAATTCAGATTTTATTGTGTGTATGCGTTAATCTAATACGCAAATTAACTAATAGGGATTACACGTGGCTTATAGTGCAGACGAGCTGACAGAACAGCTCATTAAATTACAGTGCAGAAGTAATTTTAAGATTAAAAATATTGCAGAGTACATGTTAGTAAACTCTAAAGAAGCATTTTATACCCACAGCGAAAGCGGCAAGGGTAAAATAGTAATTCGCCCAGCATTTGAAGTGTTTAGCGATGATTTTAATGATATTGATGGCGTGACGCGTGCGCAAGGGTACTTCCATAGCAGTGAGATGACACGCTTTCCTACGCGCATTTTTAAAAGCGCTCAACCTATTCACTACGGTGTTGCGTTTAAAATAAATTCTGAGCAAGCAGCCAAAGATTTTATAGCCAAGCTAACTATGATTATTGGTAATTAATAAAGCAAAAATATAAACGTAAAAAGCCGCTGAATTTATTTTCAGCGGCTTTTGTATTTTTATAGCTCAATAAACCTAATAATTACTTACTTTTTAAAAAGCTATTAACCGATTCAAGTTCACGTGTTTTAAGCGTGATACAATCGTTTGTGCTTTCTTCAAGCTTACTTAATGTACGAGCGTAACCAGCTACATCAGCTACTTTTTCGTTAAAGAAGGTTTTTGTTGTCGCTAAACTTTCTGCATCACAGCTTGCAGTTGTAAAGTACGGCAAGTTAGGTATAAAGAACGGCGGTAAGCTTGCTGTTACTTTATCGTAGTTACTGTAAACCCAATCAATAAATAATGCTTGGCGCTCATCTGTGTAACTTTGACCTGACAAAATAGTACGCATGTCAGATGCCGTTACTTCATCCGTTAAGCTATAAGCTAATACCGCTTTTTGTAACTCAGGTTTACCAAAAAAGCCCATAGCTGCAAGCATGTTTGTGCGTACTTGCGGATCTTTAGTCGTTTTAAACGTTGTCATGAATTGATCAAGCAGCGCTTTGTCACCATGAAAAGCAGCAAGAGTTAAGTACGTACCCGCTAAGTATGGGTCTACCTTTTGTGGATCATTTAAATAAACCTGCGTTTGTTCTTTGGCTTTATTGATGACGTTTTGATCTTCACCATCAAAACCTAAGCGTGATACAACGGCTGCACGAAGTTGTGCAATAGCACCATCTTCACCCGCTTTTGCTTCTAAACCATATTTTTTAGCAGCAGGCGTTACTGCACCGCGAATAAATTCAGGCCATAGGTCTTTATTGCTATCGTCTTTAAAAGTGCGCTGTTGCGACACTAAGTAACCTAGTGCGGTATTTGCTACGCGAGGGTGGCTATCGCTTACGAACACTTCAAGTGTTTGCATTAACTTAGCAGCAGATATAACACCAGCATCAAGTAGCGCATCAGTAGCAGATAGTAACGCTAAGCGTTCACGGTCACTCAGTACGCTTGGCGCCTTTTTAACAAGTGCGCTAAATTGTGCATCATCCATTACCCAGCGGTAGTAGCCTAATGCACCTTGGTCGGGATAAATCCACTCTGGTTCAAAGTCTAAATCTAGTGTTTGGCTTTGTTTATTAAGTAATACGTTTGCTGTTTTCACTTTATCGCCAGCACCATATTTAATTGCCACCGGTACATTCCATAACTGCTCTGGCGCATCAACGCCTGCGTTTACAAAGCGGCTTTGTGAAATAGTTACTTTGCTACCTTGTTGAGTTACTTTAACTAGTGGGAAAGAAGATTGCTCAATAAACGATTTTAAAACACTCGCTACGTCTTTATTTGACGCTTTACCAAGTGCTTTCCATAAGTCGGCCGCTTCAGCATTTTTATATGAAAACTCTTTTAAGTAGCTTTGAATACCTTTTTGAAATGCATCTTCGCCAATCCAGTTTTCAACCATAGCAAGTACTGAGCTGCCTTTACTGTAAGCAAGACCTAAACCGTCCATAATGTCGGCTTCAGTTTTAATTGGCTTACGAATAGGCTTGGTGCTTAGGCGTGCATCAAGTGCCATTACGTTGTTTTGTGGCAGGTCTAAGTGCGATTCAAACTCAGGGTTAAGCTGTTTAGTAATTTTTGCAGCCATCCAGCTAGCAAATGCTTCGTTTAACCATAAGTCGTTCCACCATTTCATGGTTACTAAATTACCGTACCATTGGTGAGCAAGTTCATGAGCAATAATTGATACATTACGCTGTTTTTTACTGCGTGTTGCTGCAGCTAAATCAACTAATAAAATATCTTCTCGGTAGGTTACTAAGCCTGAGTTTTCCATTGCGCCAAATGGAAACTCTGGTACCGCTACTGAGTCTAATTTTTTGTAAACGTAAGGAATACCAAAATACGCTTCAAGTGCGCCTAGTACTTTTGGCATGTTTTCTTTTGCGTATTGGGCTAAGTGAATTTTACCTTGAGGGGTAATTACACGACCAGGAATTGGCATGCCTTTAATATCTAATTCTTCAAATGGGCCAACAGCCATCGCGACTAAGTATGAAGGAATTGGCGGCGTTTTATCAAAAAAGTGTGTGGTCATATCGCCATCAACCGTTGTTTTTAGTTCTGGCGTATTTGAATATACTTTTTGTGATGTAGGCGCGGTAATCGTTAACTGAAATGGAATTTTGTAACTTGGCTCATCAAAAACAGGAAATGCACGGCGTGCATCACTCATTTCAAATTGAGTAAATAAGTAAGGTGTGCCTTGGTCTAACGTTTTGTATAAACCAACACTTTGACGGTTATATGGCGCTGAAAAATCAACTTTAAGGGTGTATTTACCTGGTTGAATTTGCTCATCACAGCTAAATTTAACTTTACCTGTTTTAAGCATTTCGTTGTTTAAGTCACAGTTTTCGTCGCCAAGCAGTTGCGCCATTTTAACAGCGTAAGCTACGCCATTTAATTCAATGTATTTTGTTGGTTTTAGTACTTCTAGGGAAATCTCAGTCATCCCTGTGAATGTATCTTGGCTCGGATCGAGTGTTAACGATACCTGTTGTGAACTTGGTTTTGCGAGTTTTTCAATAACGAATTCGTTAGCGTTTGCAGCACCCATTGCCAAAGCAACGCTCACTGTTAAGAGGCTTTTAAGAAACATAGTGATCCCTAGATTGTTGTTGTTAGAAACTACCCTAAATAGGCTTTTTTATGCTCATATTATTAGGGGGTTAGATATCCTAACAGTTTTTTTTAATAGAGTAATTGATTATAACGATGACTTTAAGGGGAAATAGTAACAAAGTTTGTCAGTGGCTTTCGCGTGTTATAAAACGCTGCCAATGCAGGTGTGAGTTAATAATACGTATTTTTTGGATCACGTTATTTAATAAAAGCACGTCCTTAAATTCATTATGTGGGTATTCGTTAAATCCCATGAGATAATTAAAGGCGTCTTTAGAGTTGGCTTGCAGAGCATGTATACGCACTTGTTGCTCAAAGTTAAGACGAAGGCTGCTTATGGCTGTTTTCATACCGAGTTGATCAACGTTTGGTATATCACACTTTTGTAAATAGCCGGCTCGCTCACCTTCACCTGAAAACCAAATACGGACTTTTTCACTGTATCTGCCAGTTTTAGCGGGTAAGTCGAACATTAATCGTTGTTGATTTTGTGATTTTATGAATGCTAAATATTCATTAAACCCGGCATCTATAAGTGCCTGATGCACTGGAACTAAGCGAGGTTTTATCTTACCGTGAGTATGAAAATTAAAACATAAGACATCTTTTTCAAGGGACAGATCATCAAGCGTTAGATAGCCAATTTCATCGCTATATGCACCACTGTAGTATGCAATTAGAGGAAGCCAAAAATGCCAGTGTTTTGGTTGCTCACGTGCAACTTTAAAATCACCGTATATATATCCATTATAAAGAGTGTGCAGTTCCATGGCTGAAAAGGGCCGGCGACCAAGATGGGTTTTCAACGTAATACCTTGAAAATAATGATGTGTTTTATTTTATACCCAACTAGCAGTAGATGCTAGTCGGGTTTTATCCGCTCTTAAAATAAAGCGTATAAAGTATTATTCACTTAATGCGCGAGCTAAACCAGTAGGTTCAATCTCTGTACATACTTGGTCATCATTCCAGTTAATGCCAACAAGTGCGTTATCTTCATTTAAATCTTCAACCCATGCATCTAAAAATTCATCAAGATTTATTTCTACAGGGCTGTAGTCTTTCCACTCTTCTTTACATTGCGCTTTAGCTGCTTCTTCACTTTCCCAAAGCAGTAGTACGTCAGTTTCGTCAAATTGGTTAGAATCGCACACTACAAAGCCATTATCTTCTGCACCAAGTGCCCAAATTACTTCGCTAACACGTACTTTTTCTACAAAGTTAACTAGTTGTGATTCAATTTCGATATCGCTCATGTGTTTACCTTTTTAAATTAGTGACGAGGATTAGTATCTATTGCTGCTTGACGCTTGCCATATTGCTTATGAAAAGCAACAAGCTCTGAATACTGACTAAAGTCAGTTAATTCACGAAAGCAAATCCAATCAAGCAGGCAGTATAAACTGATGTTGAGGTATTCACAGCTTTTAAATTCTTCATCGCTTAAATGGGTATTTAAAAAGCTTAATGTTTGTTCAATTCGTTCGTTTTGCAAATTAAAAAAGAGTTTATCGCTTTTGGTGTCAAATCCAGAGCGTTCACATAGCAGCATTTCTACTAGCGAATCGTTACAGGCATTTATAGTCGTAAGTAAGTGCTCTTGCGGCCACGTTAGTTTTGGTTGACCTGTTTTTTCAAGTAAATAGCGCAATATAGAATTAGAGTCACTAAGTGTTAAGTCGCCATCTACCAGAATGGGAATCTTTCGAGCTGGATTTTTACTGGCCATAGTAGGGCGATCTTGCTCAGAAAATATATCAAGACTCACAAGCTCTAGTTTACAGTTGTTTTGTTGTGCCCAAATTCTAATTCGGCGCACGTAAGGTGAAGGTACAGAACCAATTAATTGCATAATTACTCCATAAAAAAGCCGCATAAGCGGCTTTTATAAAACGTTACTTACGATACAGTTAAATTTATTCTGAACGGCTAGTAACTTCAAGTAAATGATAACCAAATTGAGTTTGCACAGGGCCTTGTACTTGGTTAATTGGAGCTGAAAACACAACTTTATCAAACTCTGGAACCATCATACCAGGACCAAACTCACCAAGAGCACCGCCATCTTGACCTGATGGGCAGTTTGAATGCGCTTTGGCTAATTCAGCAAAGTCTTCGCCTTGCTCAATTTTTGTTTTTAAGTCTAAGCATTGTGCTTCACTGTCTACAAGTATATGTCGTGCGCTTGCTACTGTCATAAAATCTCCCGAGTATAGTGTGGTGTTTTTTTAACCGAATTAAAATATCATTCTAGTTAGTTTCAACTAATTGTACCAGTATAAACTTATTTATCAGAAAGCACAGTTTCAATTGCAGCAATCATTTGTTCTGAATCAGGTGCTGCTTTGCTGTTAAACCGTAAAACCGTCTCACGATCAGCAGACACTAAGTACTTATAAAAGTTCCAATTTGGAGAGCTAGTTTGCTCATTCAAATATTTAAAAATTGGATTCGCTTTACTACCACGCACTTCGCTTGTAGCAAACATAGGAAAGGTTACACCATAATTTACAAAGCATACTTTTGCAGTTTCTTTTTCACTATCCTCTTCTTGAAAAAAATCATCAGAAGGGAACCCTAATACGACTAAACCTTGTTCTTTGTATCGTTGATATAGCGCTTCAAGGCCTTTAAATTGGGGTGTAAAACCACAGTTGCTTGCCGTGTTTACTATTAATAAAGGCTTATTTTTAAATTGGCATAAATTAATAGATTCTTTTGAGCGAAGCTTTCGAACATCGACATTGGTAAAATCTTGACAGTCTTGGGTAGAGGTTTGGTTAATAGTTGATGATGTTTCAGCGTGGAGTGGGGCATTAATAAATAAAGCCATTAATCCTATTATAATTTTTTTTAGCATTACATTACCTAAACTTTTCAATTGTTTGATTGGATAATCATACGCTAATATGAAACAAATTGATCAACCTTTGAATGACCTATGACAACCCGTTTAGCAACTATTGATGATCTTAATGAAATTGTAGCCATTTATAACGAAACCATTGCAGGGCGAATGGTAACTGCAGATACCGAAGAAGTTACTGTTGACGAAAAGCGTGACTGGTTTAATAGCCATAACGATAAAAGGCCTATTTATGTTTACTGCGAAAATAACCAAGTACTTGCTTGGGTAAGTTATAAATCGTTTTATGGGCGTCCTGCTTACGATGGCACAGTAGAGATGAGCATTTACATTACCCGTAAAGCACAAGGTAAAGGGCTTGGTAAAAAGCTAATGATATTTGCTCAAACACAAGCTAAGCAATTAAATATTAAAGTATTGCTTGGTTTTATTTTTAGTCATAATTTACCCAGTGTTAAATTATTTAAGCATTTTGATTTTGAAATATGGGGCGAGTTACCAAGCGTTGCCATAATGGATAACAAGCCCTACAGCCTGACTATTTTTGGAAAGCATCTTAAATAAACTGTTTTTTGAAAGCTTGTAATATTTTTTTACAAAATAACGATAGGGCTTTATGCCAATTAAATAAAAATAGACTACGCTATTAGGATATTAAGTTTATTAATTTGAAGTGTGGCTTGATGATTCGAAAAATATTAATTATTGATAGTAGTAGTGTCATCGCGATGCGTGTGAAAGTGCTTTTAGAATTAATAGGGTGTGAGGTCGAATTAATTCATTTCAGCATGCTAGACATGTATACCAATATAGGCGATTACGACTTAGTTGTTGTTGCCCATGGTGTGCCTGTTGATTCTATAAAACCGCTTGTAAGCGAAGTAGCGCAAGAGCGCTTTATGCTGCTTGCGCCAAAAGCACAAAGCGGTGAACAACTAACTGCGTTTAGCGAGCTAAATCATATTGCGCCTGACGCAACCGTGGTCTACCCATTTTTTTCTAATAAAGAAATTACTTCTCTTTTAGAGAGCCTATTAGAATTAGGCTCTAACCATATTTTGCAATTACCTACTATTTTACTCGTCGACCATGTTCCTGAACGTCTCGAAAAAATGAAAAATAGCTTAATCGGTGCTCATATCGAGACTCATACTGCAACAACCTCCGCAGAAGCTTTAGAAATTAGTAAAGAAAAGCAAATAGATATACTGATAAGCGATTTTATTTTAGATGACGGAACAGGTTTAGGAATTTTTTCAAATTTAAAAGTAACCCAACCGCATTGTCGTTGTTTGTTATTTACCTCACGCCCTGATCAAGTTTCAATGATCGACGCAATTCGTCAAGGTGTAGAAGACGTACTTATTAAACCTTTAAACGATAGCTCACTATTACAATCAATACATAAATTATGGCAAACAGAGTTATTAAAACGTCATAACGCAGAGCTTGTAGAAAGGCTACAAGATACGGTTGATGCCCTAATTGAAAAAGACAGCCTACTTCAGGTTATTTATAAACATACGCCCGATGCAATTATGTTATTTGAAAAGTGCGGTAGAGTGATAGAAGCTAATGATGCTTGCTTGAGACTATTTAACTTACCGTTTAATGAACTCGAAGGTAAATCAGTATTTGATTTTTTAGATGATGATTCAATTTTAGGTATTAAAGATAAGATTTCGACATTAAATAGTAATCGACAATTTAGCTGCGATTTACGTTTATCTAAAACAGCAGGAGGTTATATACCCTTAGTTGGCTCTTTTAATGAGATAGATCACCATGGCGAAATAGCACTTGCGGTCATATTTAAAAATGTAACCCATCTTAAGCAAAAAGAGGATTTATTACTTGAAGCAAAAGATGTTCTTGAAGAGCAAGTAAGAGCGCGTACTTCACAACTCGAGCATGCTAAAAATGTGGCTGAGGCTGCAAACTTAAGTAAATCAGAATTTTTAGCAAACATGTCGCATGAACTTCGAACACCTATGCACTCTATTTTAAGCTTTTCTCGTTTTGGTTTAAGTAAATTAGAAGCGGGAGATTTTGCAAAAGAAAAACTCATTAAGTATTTATCGCGAATAGAGAGTAGTGGTGAGCGTTTACTGTCGTTACTAAATAATTTACTCGACCTATCTAAGCTAGATGTAGGCAAGTTTCCATTTAACCCTCGTCCCTATAATTTAGCGAATATTATTAAAACAAGTATTGATGATGTGTCTGGTACGGCAATGGAAAAAGAAATTGAGATTATATTTACCGCACAGCCATTACCTGTAATTGCACAATGTGATGAAGAGCAAATAAACCAGTTACTTCGAAACGTACTAGGTAACGCACTTAAATTTAGCGAACCTAAAAGTAAAATACGGGTAAATTTAGAGTCAGATAATAAGCTTGCTACTATAGAGGTTACCGATAATGGGGTCGGTATACCAGAAGATGAGTTGGAGCATATTTTTACTAAGTTTGTGCAAAGCAGTAAAACAAATAGTGGTGCTGGTGGCACAGGGTTAGGCCTTGCATTGTGTAGAGAGTTTGTATCTTTACACCAAGGTGAAATCACTGCACGTAACAACGAAAATGGTGGTGCAACTATATCTATACAAGTGCCATTAGAAATAAACTTAGACGAGCATTTAGCTGAAGATCAGTTAATACAACACACTAATTAATTGTTTTTTGGCATACCAAGTAACTTTTTAAAGAATTTGAATGGATGATAAATTATGGCCTTAACTAAAATACTTGCCGTTGATGACGAACCCTTTAACCTTGAAATTATTGAGGAAATTTTAGAGGAGCTTGATTTTGAATTACAAGTAGCAACAAATGGTCCTGAGTGTTTAAACATGGTTGAAGGTTATATGCCTCAGGTTATATTACTCGACGTAAGTATGCCGCAAATGAACGGCTATGAAGTATGTAAAGCACTTAAAGCAAATCCAAATACCGCACACATTATTGTTATGTTTGTTTCTGCTCGCGGCACTGTTGAAGAACGCATGGAAGGCTATTCTGTTGGCGCAGAAGATTATATTGTAAAACCTTTTGGCCATGACGAACTTAAATCTAAGCTTAAAAATTTAAATCAAGTACTCGTTGAAAAGCAAAGTCTAGAAAAGCAAGTTGAAGATGCAACATCAACTGCATTTAATGCAATGGCCAATAGCAGTGAAATGGGGCAAATAGTTAACTACGTTGAAAACATAGGCTTTATTAACGATCCTCAAGAGCTAGGTAAAGCGCTTGTAGATTGTCTGCAGTCTTTTGATTTACAAAGCAATGTAGAATTTAGAGAAAATAATGAAATTAGCCACTTTGCGCTAAACGGCGTGTGTTCACCTATTGTGGTGGAGCTATTTGAAATGCTGAAAAACAAAGGGCGCTTACATGAGTTTTCGCACCGAATTTTAGTTAACTATGAATTGATTAGCTTACTCATTTTAAATATGCCCGATCATGACCCTGATAAGCATGGTCGTATACGCGACCACGTATGTTTTATTGTCAGTGTTACCGAACAGCAGCTACGCGCCATTATGACCAAGAAAATGCTTGAATCACAACGAGCGAAACTTAATGCCGTAGCAAGTACTGTTCATAGTAAGTTTCATAGCTTAATTAGCTTGTTGAATGAAAACCGTCAAAACAACGAAAAAGTGTTTAAACAGTTACAAGAAGAGCTCGAAGAACGTATCCCATCAATGGGACTGGATGAAGATCAGGAGGTGTTTATTTATAAAAAAGTAGATGAAACTATCCAAAACTCAGTAGCAAGAGAAGAGTCTGTTAAACAAGTCAAAGCAGCCTTTACAGAGATAGAACAAGATCTATCGTTACTTTTGAAAAACTAGTTACTTCGCAATATAAAGGTTTACTTAAGCGGTGCTATGCATCCCTTGGTAAGCCTTTTTCTACAATTCTAATTAACCTAGCTGTTTTACGAATTTGTAATCGTTGTTTATCGTTTTGCTGAGCAAGTGCCCATTCAATATGCTCTAAAACAAGTTCGCTGCATATTTGGCTTTTATCTTGTAGGGCATTAATAATAGCGGGGCTGAACTCTGCATTACCTAAACCAACTGCTAAATTACGTAACCAACGTTCGTGGCCAATGCGACGAATAGGGCTGCCTTCGGTGTTTTTTAAAAATGTAGGCTCATCCCAAGCAAACAGCTCAAGTAAATCTTTATCTTTTAATTGAGTGCGAGGATGAAAATCATTTTCGTCAGTTATTTGTCCATAACGATTCCAAGGACATACCAACTGACAATCATCACAACCATAAACACGATTGCCTAATAAAGTTCGGTACTGCTCTGGTATTGGCCCTTGGTGTTCTATGGTTAAATACGATATACATTTACGTGCATCAACAACGTAGGGCTCTACAATTGCACCTGTTGGGCAAAGAGTAATACAAGCAACGCATTTACCGCAGCCTTCAAAGGTGTTTTCTGCATCAATTGGTAGAGGTAAATCAATAAATAGCTCGCCTAAAAAAAACCACGATCCAGCTTCTTGGTTAATTAATAACGAATGCTTACCACGCCACCCTAAGCCGGCTTTTTCGGCAAGTTGACGCTCAAGTACAGGGGCTGAATCTACAAAGGGTCTAAAGCCATACTCGCCAATTTCTTGCTCTATTTTTTGGCCGAGTTTTTTTAAACGATTACGCATTAATTTATGGTAATCGCGACCTAATGCATAGCGGCTTATATATGCTTTTTCTTTATTTTTTAAGGTTTTTGCAAAGCCAGCATCGGGAGGGAGATAATTCATTTTTACGGATATAACACGCTGTGTACCAGGCACTAATTCAGCAGGGCGGGCGCGTTTCATACCGTGGGCAGCCATATAATCCATCGAGCCGTGGTAGCCTGCATCAAGCCAACGTTGCAATTGGGCTTCGTGCTTAGATAAGTCAATATCAGTAATGCCCACTTCGCTAAAGCCAAGCTCTTGCCCCCAGGTTTTTATTTGTAGGGCTAATTTTTCATAGTCTGGGGTAGGGTTGCTCACACGCTTTACACACTTAAATTAATAGCTGCGTAATTTACCATATTTCTCTGAGCCCGAAAACGCTTCTTAGTGCACAAAGCGCTTTAACTGTTGTTGGGTTTGCAAGCTAAGCTGTTGAGATTGCTCGCTATCGGCTAATGCCGTATCTATTTGTTGTTTAGCTTGCTCCCCTAAAGCTACGATTTGCTCTACCGATTGGTGAGTCGTACTTTGTGTGCCCTCAAGCAAATGTACAGCACTGGCTATTTGTTGCAGCTGCTGCTGGTTGTGCTCAAACTCACTAAGCATTTTAGTAAAGCCATCACAGGTTGCACTAATTGAGCTTTGTGCGTTATTAGAGTGAGTCATTAATTGCTCTGACTCTTTATTTGTCTCGTTTACCAAATCATTCATCTGACTTATAAAGTCGCTAATCTGCCTAGTTGCGCCACTTACCTTTATTGAAAGCGTGCGTACTTCGTCTGCAACTACGGCAAATCCTCTGCCAGCTTCACCCGCTCTAGCTGCTTCTATTGCGGCGTTGAGGGCTAACAAATTAGTTTGATCAGAAAACTCTTCAACCATTTTTAAAATACTACGAATGTTTTCACTGTTCTCTTTTAGTCCCGCAATTGTATTTGAAAAGCTACCTAGCATATTAGTAATAAGTTTTACCTGCTCTACTAAAGCAGCGAGTTCTGACGCAGATAGTTTTACAAAGTTAAGGTGTTCATTATTAACGTTATGTACGCTATCTGTATTATTTACTATGTCTTGTAAGCTTTGGGTTATTTGCATACTGGCATTAATAATACTGTGGCTTAGCTGTATTTGTTGCTCACTTGATTGCTCAGTATTTTTCATTGATTCAGTGACTTGTGTATTGCTGTGTGCACTCGCTTGAGCACTGTTATATGTTGTGCTGAGTAACTCACTTAAATGGGCAGTAAATATATTGTATTGTGAACTTAAATCTTTAAATTCGTCATACGAAAAGTGGGGAAGTTTTGCTGCTAAATTTGCATCTTGTTGGTTTATTTCTATCAAAGTATCGCGCATAGCAGTAACAGGGCGAACAATTAAAAAACGCATATAAAAAAGAGTAAAAATAAAACCAGATATAATCACAAGCGTAAGCAGCCAAAATAGCCCTGTACTTTGCTGTTGTTCGCTTAAACTCTGATGCAGCCAAAATAACGTAATTGCTTGGAACAATAATACAAAACTTAAATTACCGACTATTTTACGGGTTAACGTAAAAAAGAATGTTTGCTCTATATAGTTATAAATTTTCATGAAACCACTCATTATGCTCAAGCCCTACGATTGTTATTTAAGTGAGGGGAATGTAAGTTAGCCTTTTTGTAACGACAACAAGTAAGCTTTGGTTCGCGCTGGGTAATTTGTAAAAATTCCGTCTATGCCATACTCAAGCATTAGCGCTATATCTTCTTCCCTATCGACTGTATAAGCATAAATCTTTAGGCCTCTTTTTTTTGCATCCTCTGCAAAGGCCTTATTTATAAAGGTTTTATCTGCATGTACGCTATAAGCGTTTAAATCACTAGCAAACTTTGCATAGTTAATTGGAATAGAAGAAGTAAGGGCGCCTATTTTAAGCCATGGTAGCTTGTTTTTAAGCCACTGTAGTTGATGATGATCAAACGATGATACTAAAATATTGGTTTTCGATATTTTTTTAGCTTCAATGTTTTGTTCTAATTGAGCCACAAACCTTTCTAGTGCAAACGTGTGTTTAAGCTCAATATTTAATAAAGATTTATTGTTATTCCAATCAAACAGCTGCTGAAGAGTAGGAATTTTTTCACCATTTCCAGCATCAAGCTTAGAGAGCTCATGAGCGGTAAAGTTACTCACCCTGCCTTTACCGCTGGTGGTTCTATCAAGCCATGAATCGTGTATTACCATGTAATCATCGAAGGAACTTTGAATATCTACTTCAATACCATCAACACCTACTTTTAACGCTTCTAAAATAGCGCTTTTGGTGTTTTCAGGAAAATCCCCACTGGCACCACGGTGTGCAAATACTTTCATTGTCGAGCCTTTTTAGTGATTGACCACGTTTCAAAACAAGCGGCACTCACTATGAGTGCTCCACCAACTAACGTCATAACAGTAGGACGTTCATGAATAATTACTATAGCCAGTATGGTGCCATAAAGTGGCTGCAAGCAAGAAATTAACCCCGCAGTTGCCGCTGATAGATGCTTTAAACTTGCTGCAAATAACGAGTGCGGTGTAGCTGTAAATATAACACCCGCTACAGCAATTAAAATCAGGTCATGATTACTAACCTCATACACTGGTACTTCTATAAATGCACACAACATAATGCTTGCCACTAAGGTTTGATAAAACATCGTTTGCGGCCCGCCATATTGGCTAAAGTAGCGCTTATGAGTAATGTTTCTTATTGAAAAAAACAATGCTGATATCACACCTGTTATTACACCTAGGGTTACATCATCGCCCAAGTTTGCACTTGGTACTAATAAGTAAATACCTAAAACAACCACCGCTGCACTTATTATATCTTTTGCTTTTGGCCTGCTTTTATTAAATAAGGGTTCTAAAAACACCGTCATTACGGGGTAGCTAAAAAATGCCAGCATTCCAATAGTTATACCGGCCATTTGCATACCAGCAAAATAGGTAACCCAGTGAATACCCACCGCAACACCTAAAAATAACGCAATAAGATAGTCTTTAGGTTTGTTGAGTTTAATTTGTTTTTTTTGAAAATAAAGCATGGCTAAAATAGCCATTCCTGCAATTGCAGTTCTGTAAACGGTAATATCTAAAGCATTTAAACCAATAAGTTTGGCAAATAGAGCGGTCCCGCCAAAAAGTAATACCGCTATGTGTAAATAAATTAAACTTTGTTGCTGAGGCTGCATTTAGTTTCCTTGTTGTACTTTTTGAATATATTAACATTGCTTAAAAATTCTTAAGATGAATTTTTTACCGCATGACAAAAGTCATTAAAGTTGATGACACTTCACACTCTTATTATTTTTGTACGCGGGCATAGTTACCTTACTCAACAGGAGGTAATTATGAATTCTTTAATTTTAATCAGCTTAACTATTAATGAAGTGCTAGAGGCATTAAGTTTTACTATTACGTACGCAGATTGCTTTATGCTGGTATGCATTTTTATGTTATTTATATTTATTAATAAAAATAGTGCTATAAGTAAAAATAATATGCCAGAGGTATTAGTATGAGCTCGTTAAGCAGCTTTTCTCAACAAAGTGATAAAGGTTTTTGGAAATATGGACATTTAATTTTTACCGGCTTTTATTTACTCCCGCTAATAATTAATTTTGCGAGCTTTACAGTTAACCAAATTGTTATGTCTTTAGCCTTCTATATTGCTTTTATTCTTTTGTATGTAAAAGCAATAAACTGTAAAAGCGCAGGGGTGACTAAGTTATTTGTAGCCATGCTCTTAATTTGTTTTTGCGCTACTTTTTACACCACAGGTACGCCTACTTTATTTGGTTTCGTAGCCTATATAGCAGGCTACTCTTACAGCTCCCGTCAAAGGATTTATGCTGCGATCGCAATTATATTCACGGTTTTATTAAGCACATATATTGGAGATATAGGTAAGGTTCAATACTTTTTAGGCGTTGCTTTGATTCTATGCGCCACATTATTTAGTTACGGTATTGCAGCAAAAAGAGAAAGCTTATACAAAAAGCGCGAACAAGAAAGCGCTAACCAACTAGAGCAATTAGCAGCTATTGCAGAGCGAGAACGAATAGCTCGCGACTTGCATGATATTTTAGGTCATTCACTTTCATCTATTGCTTTAAAAGCTGAGCTTGCTAATAAATTAAACCAAGGAGAGCGCTACGCTCAAGCAAATAGCGAAATTGCACAAGTGGCCGATTTGGCAAGGCAGTTACTTAGCGATGTAAGAAGCGCCGTAAGTGATTTAAAACAGCTTAATCTTGTCAGCCAAGTAGCACAGTTAAAGCAAAGGTTAATAGAGCAAGGATTTAACGTTTCATTTAATGTGGTTTTAAATGCTCTGCCCGCTAAAGTAGAGGGTATAGCAGGCCTTGTAATTAAAGAGGCAGTTACTAACTTATTACGCCATAGCAATACAAAAAATTGCGAAATAAATATAGAACAAACAGCGCAGCAGTTACTTATAACCGTAATTGACCATGGTCCGTGCAGTACATTGAATTCGGGCAATGGCCTAAATGGTATTAAAGAGCGAGCAGAGCAACTAAATGGCAGTGCAGTATTTGCCTGTGGCGATAATTTTACTTTAAAAGTAGTGCTTCCAATTACAGCTAAGGATTTATAATGATCAGAGTATATTTAGTGGAAGATCAGGCGCTTGTACGCGACGCAGTAGCAGCATTGTTAGGGCTTGATTTTAATATTGAGATTATTGGTCAAGCAAGTAACGGGCAAGATGCACTTAATGCAATTGAGGCGCTTGATAGTGATTTGCATCCCGATATAATTTTAACCGATATAGAAATGCCAACCATGAATGGTATAGAGCTTAGCGAAAAAATAGCCGCTAAATTTCCTGCTATAAAAATGGTTATTATGACTACATTTTCTCGTGCGGGTTATATTAGGCGAGCGCTTACGACTGGCGTAAAAGGTTTTATTTTAAAAGAAGCACCAAGTGAAGAGTTAATAAATGCGCTTAAAAAAGTAATGCAGGGACAAAAGGTAATTGACCCAGAGCTTGCTATTAATGCATTAGACGACGCAGATCCACTTACGGATAAAGAACGAAAAGCCCTTAAACTTGCAAGCGATGGCCTTAAAACAAGCGACATAGCCAAGCAGCTATTTATTAGCGAAGGGACTACGCGTAACTACCTATCTGATGCCATTGCAAAATTAAACGCCACTAACCGCATAGATGCTGCGCGTATAGCTAAACAAAAAGGGTGGCTTTAATTAGTGGGTTTATAAATTATAAGCAAAGTATTACTATGATATGTAAAAGTAACGAACAGCGCTTAAAATTGGCTTAAAAAGCGCTAAAAGAGGTTTTAATGGCAAATTTAATAGAACTAACAACCAAAAATAATATCGCTATACTCACCATGAATACTGCTGAAAACCGCCACAACCCAGCGTTTTTGGCTGAGTTTAATTTACACCTAGACCACATTGAAGCAGAACAAAATATTAAGTCAGTTATTTTAACGTCTTCAAGTGATAAAAACTGGTCATTGGGTATCGACCTTCAATGGATGTCTAATCCAAGTATTTTACCTGCAGCAATTTCAGACTTTATGATTCAAATAAGTGACTTATTTAAACGTATAGTTACTTTTCCTATGCCTATTATTGCTGCGTTAAACGGGCATACCTATGGTAATGGTTCTGTACTTGCGTGTGCGTGCGACTTTAGATTTATGAAATCAGACAAAGGCTTTTTTTGTTTTCCTGAAGTGGATGTAATGGTGCCGTTTGTTCCATCGATGTTTCCTATAATTAATAAAGCTATTTCGCAAACTTTCTTTAATCGTCTAGCTATGTCAGGAGAGCGGGTTGGTGCACAGCAGTTGCTAGAGAACAAAGTAGTTGAAGCTGTGTTTGCAAATAACGACGAACTACAAGCGGGTGCACTTGAGTTTGCCCAGCAATTTAATAAAAATCGTTGGATTTACGCTCAAAATAAAACACAAATGAATAAGCAGATTTTACTTACAATGAAAGAAGAAGACCCAAGCTTTATTGATAATATAAGTAAACTGCTGTGGAAAAACCTACAAAAAAAATAGTATAGATTTTAGCATTGCTACGAGATGACTAAACACTTTGCAGTTAAGGGATCGTTAAGCCCCATTGCGCTAGATTTTTAAACTATACAGCAAGGTAAACAGCAAGGTAAAAGTGCTTTCTTAAAAGTTTAATAGCTTTTACCTGTCTCATTATAACTATATGGGTTAAAATACCTACATAACCAACTAACAAGATAGTGAATGTCAAACCAAGATCCAAATCTCAGTCGAGAACAAGAAAAGTACGAAAACCCAGTCCCTAGTCGTGAGTTTATACTTACTCACCTTCAAGAGCGTTCAAAGCCTGCTAACTACGCGCAATTATGTGAAGAACTAGCAGTAAACGATGACGAACGCCAAATAGCATTTAAACGCCGCCTTCGCGCTATGGAGCGTGACGGACAGCTGTATTTCAATAAATTTAAATGCTACGCCCTAATTGACGAAGCCGGTTTAACCAAAGGCAAAGTAATAGGCCACAGAGACGGTTTCGGCTTTTTAGAAGTTGAAGGCGAGAGTAAAGATTGGTTTATTGCTAAGCACCAAATGAATATGGTGTTACATGGCGACATTGTACTAGCTAAAGGCACTAAACGTGGTTCTGGCTCAAAATGCGATGCACGTATTATAAAAGTGCTTACTAACGAGCGCGCGCCAATTGTTGGCCGTTACTTTGTTGAGCACGGTGTTGCTGTGGTAGTCGCTGAAGACCCGCGCATAACGCAAGATATAATGATTTTACCAGGCAACGAAAACGGTGCCCGCCATAACCAAATGGTGCAGGTTAAAATTACGCAAAATCCAAGCCGTAACATGAACGCGGTAGGTAAAGTTATAGATGTACTTGGTGAGCATTTAGCCCCAGGTATGGAAATTGAAGTTGCACTGCGCAATCACGATATTCCACATGTATGGCCAGAAGAAGTTGAAGCACAAGTTGCTCACCTAGGTGAATTTGTTGAAGAAGCTGACAAACAAGGTCGCGTAGATTTACGTGATTTGCCACTTGTAACTATTGATGGCGAAGATGCACGCGACTTTGATGACGCCGTATACTGTGAACCTAAAAAATCAGGTGGCTGGCGCTTATGGGTTGCCATTGCCGATGTATCGCATTACGTAGGAATGAACACGCCGCTTAACAAAGAAGCAATTTTGCGTGGTAACTCAGTGTATTTTCCTGAGCAAGTAATTCCGATGCTACCAAAAGTGCTTTCTAACGGATTATGTTCGCTTAATCCAAAAGTAGATCGCTTATGTATGGTTGCCGAAATGACCGTGTCGAGCGCGGGTAAACTTTCCGGTTATAAGTTTTACGAAGCGATAATGAACTCGCATGCACGTTTAACTTACACCAAAGTAAATGCCATTTTACAAAACGACGAAAAACTACGCGAAGAATACTCAGCCGTTGTGCCACATTTAACTGATTTACAGCAAATGTACATGGCACTTAAAGCTGCACGCCAAGACCGTGGTGCCATAGAGTTTGAAACCCTAGAAACACGTTTTGTATTTAACGCTCAGCGTAAAATAGAATCAATAGTGCCTGTTATTCGTAACGACGCGCACAAACTCATTGAAGAATGTATGATTTTAGCCAACGTATCAGCGGCTAAAATTCTTGAAAAGCACGAAGCAAGCGCGCTTTATCGCGTGCATGACGAACCAGACCAAGAAAAACTAGGTAACTTTACTAAGTTTTTAGGCGAGTTAGGTATTGAAAGTACATTAAGCGACGAGCCAACACCAAAAGAAATAACGCAAGTATTAGCGCGACTAGGTGACCGCCCAGAAGCTGAACTTATTCAAACTATGTTACTGCGTTCAATGAAACAAGCTGTATATCAGCCAGATAACATTGGTCACTTTGGTTTAGCGTTATCGGCTTACGCGCATTTTACATCGCCAATACGTCGTTACCCAGATTTAGTAGTGCATCGTGCTATTAAAGCCGTAATAAAAGCACAAGGTCAGCAAACGTCTGGCGAATACGCTTATACCGACGATGAAGTTGATCAACTAGGTGAGCAGTGTTCTACAACAGAGCGTCGTGCTGACGATGCAACTCGCGAAGTAGCTGATTGGCTTAAATGTGAGTTTATGCAAGACCATGTAGGTGAAGAGTTTGATGGTGTTATTTCATCGGTCACTAACTTTGGTTTGTTTATTCGTTTAGATGATTTACAAATTGATGGGCTTATACACGTTACTAATTTAGGCGACGAGTTTTTTGCGCATGATGCTGCAAAACACACCCTTATAGGTGAGCACTCTCACAAAGTTTATCGCCTTGGCGATAAAGTAACAGTAAAAGTTGCGTCGGTTAGTTTAGACGATCGCCGTATAAACTTAACGCTTAAAGGCGATGTTGCACAAGACAGATACTCACGTCGTCGTGCACCAAAAAAAGGTTCAGGTAAGTCTGAGCATGCGCCAGCAAGTGTGCGTTCGCAATTAAAAGCAGGCAAAGTACCAGGTAAAAAGTCGCACAGCGATGACAAACCAAAAGGTAAAAAAAAGCCAGCAAATAAAGATAAAGGCAAGCCTGCAAATAAGTCTGCAACAAAACCTGCAGATAAAAAAGCAGCAGACTCTGCCGTAAAGAAAAAACCAAAGAAGAAGGCCGTTAAAAAGCCTAAAAGAGCAGGCAAAAATGCCCGCAAACGTACTAGCCCAGGAGCAGACAATACGTGAGTAATGAATTAATTTTTGGCTTTCATTCTGTTGAAGCAATTTTAGAAAGCGAACCAGAGCGCTTTGTAGAAATTTACGCCCTTAAAGGTCGTGACGACAAACGCTCAACTCCGATTATTGATGAAGCACGTAAATTTGGTATTTCAGTACAGTTTATGCAGCGTAAAGCCCTTGATAGCAAATCAAAAGGTGAGCAGCATCAAGGTATTATTGCTAACGTAAAAGCAGCGCCAACGTTTAATGAAAAAGATCTTGATGCGATAATCGCTCGTGAAGACACACCGTTTTTACTTGTGCTTGATGGTATTACCGATCCGCATAACTTAGGCGCATGCCTACGTAGTGCAGACGCGGCAGGTGTTCACGCTGTGATTGTACCTAAAGATAAGTCGGCTAAGCTTAACGGTACCGCACGTAAAGTTGCATGTGGCGCAGCCGAAACAGTTCCGCTTATTCAAGTGACTAACCTTGCGCGTACGCTTCGCGAAATTAAAGATGCAGGCGTATGGGTTGTAGGTACCGCTGGCGAAACTGATAACCACGTATTTGACGCAAGCTTAACAGGGCCAATGGCTATTGTTATGGGCGCAGAAGGCGAGGGCATGCGACGCTTAACGCGTGAGCATTGCGATATGCTTGTTAAAATCCCAATGGCGGGTACTGTTTCAAGCTTAAACGTATCGGTAGCCACGGGTATTTGTTTGTTTGAAGTATTACGCCAACGTAACGCAAATAACTAATATATAAAACGATAAGTTTTATGTATTAAAAAGCCGAGATTGAAATTCAATCTCGGCTTTTTTGTGTCTGTAATTTCCGCTTTAACTTTGCACCAATTGTACTGAATTGATGCTCTATTATAGCTATAGGAAAATAACTCTATAGCAAGGCAAAAATAACGAAATATAGTTGTTCTTATATGAGTTATTTTTAACGCAGCTAGAGAGCTATTTAACTCGTTAGAATGAGTATGTGTAGCCCATCTGTACCGTACGCGGCTTACCTGGCTGAATGCCACCGTTTGAACGGTTAGCAACGTATGTTTTATCAAACAAGTTATCAACGCTTAGGTATACTTTTTGATTTTCATCGATTAAGTATTTAGCAGCTAAATCCCATACTACGCGGCTATCAATTGCGTTTAAGCCCGACTGCGTTAAGTTAGCATGCGCATCAGATACGTAACGTATTTGGCTGTTAACTACAAACGTAGAAAACTCAGCACCTAACGATAACGCTACTTGGCTTTCTGGTACGTAAGGCATTGCATCGCCTTTTTCTACCGCGCCCCAAATTTCTGAATCAAAATCGTTTTTAAACTCAGAGTCTGTGTAGGTGTACGTTAATTTAACTGGGAACATAGCTGTATCAGTTGCAAACTTACGTGCTGCACTAAATTCAAAGCCTGCTACTTCTACTTCACCGTAGTTGTATTGGTCGCCAATGTTGTCGTCGCTACAACCAACCGCTGCAGTACAGTTACCGTGCATGTTGTCGTAATCTGAGTAAAAAGCAATTACTTCACCGCTAAAGCCATCCATATTAAAGCGAGAGCCAAACTCAATGTTTACACTTTCTTCTTCTTCTTGGTCTGCATTACCAGGTGCTGCTGGTGCATACCCTTTTTGAATGCCCGCAAGTAGCGTTACGTTTTCGTTAAGCGTGTATGTAGCACCTAGTGACGGCACTAAAATTTCAGTGTCGTTCGACACATCTTTAGTTAAACCGTTGCTGCGTGTTGGATCTGATTTAGACCACTCTTCACGCGTAATCGTAATGTCTTCATAACGAAGACCTGCACTTACTACTAATGCATCAATTGTCCACTCGTCTTGAATAAACAAGGTGCTTGCTTCTGCACTATCTACGCGGTTGCTATCAGAGCCCG
The DNA here is from genome assembly GCF_014164135.1 of Pseudoalteromonas sp. SG45-1. NCBI lineage: Bacteria > Pseudomonadati > Pseudomonadota > Gammaproteobacteria > Alteromonadales > Pseudoalteromonadaceae > Pseudoalteromonas > Pseudoalteromonas sp. SG45-1. The sequence continues at coordinate 11,353 of NZ_JACJEP010000003.1, read as the reverse complement.
GAACGCCTTGCTCTGTAAGCGTTAAGCTTAGGTCTTGATTAAGTGTGTATTTGTCTTCCCACTGAAAACGATCCATTTCGTCTTCGTGGTAACGTACGCCAACAGTCACATAGTGATCGCCTGCAGGAATATGTAATTCAGACTGAATACCTTTAGCTTGGTAGTCGCGGTTATTAGCTTTAACACCAATACCTTCAATGCCTTCGCTTGTTGGGTTTGCTTCAAAATCGCTGTACTGCTCAAGAGTACTTAAACCTACGCTGCTGGCTTTATACCAGTTACGATGAAAATCGTTTAAGTAAGCCGTTGCTAAAAATTCATAGCCATCACCAAAACGGTACGCGTAGTTAAGTTGGTATGCGTTATGGCGAGTATTCATTTCATCGTTTTGCGATGCAGCATAACGACGGTAAGGACTTTCTTGATAGTCTTCGTCAGTTAAGCCCATGTATGTTTCGTCTGATGTTTCGTCAGAGTACTTAATTTTTAGCTCAAGATTATGCGCATCGTTTTGACCAAACGTATGGCCAAACTTTAATAGTAAATCTGTTTTTTCAAAGCCGGTGTTGTCATTGCCTACTGGCAGCTCTTTAAAGCCGTCTGCGCCGTAAGTAAATACTTCAATTAAACCCGCTGTGTTATTTTTTTCTTTACCAAAGTAAGCGTGGCCTTTGTAGTAACCGTCGCTACCAAGGGCTGCATCTACCATACCTTTTGAGCTATTTGGCTCAGTTGGTAAGCTGCGCGAAAGTAAGTTTAAAACACCACCTGTAGTACGCGGGCCGTACTTAACTGAGGCTGCGCCTTTTAATACTTCAATAGATTCCATACGACCCATAGTAGGGAAGTAGTATGCAGAAGGTGCTGAATATGGTGCTGGTGCAACTAATACACCGTCTTCCATTACTGATATTTTATCGTTACGGCCAGTACCTGTACCGCGCATACCAATATTAGGACGAAGGCCATAACCGTCTTCTTCTTGCACGTAAACGCCCGGAACAGACGCTAAAACGCGAGAAATATCGGTAAACTGGAATTTTTGCAGATCTTCTTCAGAAATAAACGTAGCTGAACCAGGAATATCGTTAATTGCTTGCTGAGAGCCAATAACAGTAATTTGTTCAAAGCGTTGTTCTTTATTGCTGGTGTCTTTTGCTATTGCAGTAGCACTAAAAGACAAAGCAACCGCAGTTGCTAAAGTAGATACTAAAAACTTAGGGTTCATTGTGTTCCTAATCATGTCAATTATCTTAATTGGCGCAATTTGAACACGTTAACGAATGCGAATCAATGTTATTAACTATTTAATTATTCAGTTTAATAGAACTAAAAACACCTGCTTATGCAACTTAATTAACTAAATTGTTTCTTTTGTATTGTTTTGTAATTGTTTTACTAACTATAAAGGCTGAACGAATTATATGTGCTACGTAAGCGCTAGCCCAAGCGTAGAGCTATAAATTCAGCGAGTTTATCTACCGCATTTTCCGACTCACCCGAACTTTTAACCAAGCTAATACCAATATTACCAAGAGCTGGTAAATGCTTGGTTTGAACCTGATAGTTAAGCTCACTCGGTACTGTACTTTTGGCAAGTACCGTAATACCTAAGCCTTCTTTTAATGCAGCAATAAGGCCGGTTAAATCGGCGTTGCTATAAACTATTCGGTATTTAATGCCTGCACTTTTTAATGCATCAGTAGCACGGCGACGATAAATACATCCCTCTGGTGCGGTAACTAGGGTAACCACCTCATTATGCGCAAGTGACAGGTCGCCTACCCACACTAGTTCGTCTTGCGTAAAAATAGGAAACTTATCAGAGTTGAGTCGCTCATTTAGCGCAAGTACTAAATCAAACTGGTCTTGGCGAGAAGCCGAAAGCAAATGCTTACTTAAACGCGACTTAACCTCTAACGACACCTCAGGGTAGAGCGCCACAAAGTCGCCAATAATTGAGGGTAAAATACGCGCTGCAAATTCGCTCGGAATACCCAAGCGCACTTTACCTGCAATGTTTTCTGAGGTGAACTGCTGCAAAATAGCATCGTTGTGTTGCATCATTTGTTTTGCCATAGGCAATAATAGCTCGCCGTACTGGTTTAATACTTGGCGCTGCCCTTGTTTTTTAAATAGTTTATAGCCAAGCACGTCTTCTAAGCGCTTGATTTGCAAACTTACAGCAGGTTGCGAAAGGCCAAGTAAATCGCCTGCTTTAGCAAAGCCACCTATTTCAACTACCATTACAAAAGTACGTAAACCGTCTGTTGATATGTTTTTCATATTTAAAATTACAATTTATATAGCCATATATATAAGTATTATTTATCAATTGATAAATAATTACAATTTGTTGTTGATAGACGTGGGCAATATACTTTTGTAATCGAAAATACACAGGTGTTTGTTATGACTTTTAACCCAATAATGTTTGCCCGCCACAGCAACGCAAGTAGTGCGGTTACTAACGCTTTGCAAACTAACAACAATCACGTTGTAATGGATTTTAGCGGAACCGAAACCAGTGTATTTTTAAGCACTATTTTAGGCCTTGATTTAACTAAGCTTACCGCCAGCGGTTTAGGCTTAAAAGGCACGCTTGATGGCGACTATAATTCTGACTACAGTTTTGCTGTTTATTACTTTAGCGAAACCGCCTTTAGATTCGTACTACCACACAACGCAAGCCTTCAACTACAAGCGCTTATAAACGAGCAGCAATTACGTTTTGATATTGATTATGTAGTACGCACCGACCTAGCAAGCTTTATTTTAAGTGGCGACAACGCATTTGATACCCTAGTTAATGCTTTTAAATTAACACCAGGTTTGCGCCTTTCTGACGCGCAACTTTGCTACGGTGCACAAAGCGGTGATGTATTTATTACCGCCATTGATAAAAACGACGAACAACACTTTGTATTAGTAGCTAAACAACAAGAATTACAAAAATGGCAAAGCTACATGCAAGCGCAAGGCTTTGCACTTATGCATAGTGAAGCCGCATAACGAATAAAAACAACAGGCGAGCATAACAATGTTTATCTGTTTTTATATCTATTTAAGCCACGCCCTAAACAGGGTTAATTTAAACGTGAAGGAATGTTATGACTTCTAAAACTGTACTACATGCTAAGCACCTAGAAGCGGGCGCAAAAATGGTTGATTTTCATGGCTGGGAAATGCCAATCAACTACGGCTCACAAATAGAAGAACACAATAGCGTACGTACCGACGCTGGTATGTTTGACGTATCACACATGACTATTGTTGATATTGAAGGGCCTCAAGCAAAAGCATTTTTACGTAAGCTAGTAGCTAACGACGTTGCAAAATTAACCGTACCAGGCAAAGCGCTTTACACAGGCATGCTTAACGAGCAGGGCGGTGTAATAGACGACTTAATTATTTATTTCTTTAGTGAAACGTTTTACCGCCTAGTTGTTAACTCAGCGACGCGTGAAAAAGACCTAGCGCATTTAGCTAACGTATCGAGCGACTTTGACGTAACTGTTACAGAGCGCCCAGAGTTTGCAATGATTGCAGTGCAAGGCCCTAACGCTAAAGCAAAAACAGCTACTCTTTTAAATGCTGAGCAACAAGCCGCTGTTGAAGGTATGAAGCCATTTTTTGGTGTTCAAGTAGGTGATTTATTTATTGCCACAACGGGTTATACTGGCGAAGACGGTTACGAAATAGTAGTACCGAACGACCAAGCAGCCGATTTATGGCAACAACTGCTAGACGCAGGTGTTAAGCCTGCTGGTTTAGGTGCACGCGACACGCTACGTTTAGAAGCAGGTATGAACCTTTACGGCCTAGATATGGACGAAAGCGTATCACCACTTGCAGCTAACATGGCATGGACCATTGCATGGGAACCAGAAGATCGTGACTTTATTGGTCGTGACGTACTTGTTAAGCAACGCGCAGAAAAAAGCACTGACAAACTAGTTGGCTTAGTGTTTGAAGAAAAAGGCGTTTTGCGTAGCGGTTCTAAAGTAATTGTTGATGGTGGGATAGGTATTATTACTTCTGGTACTTTTTCACCGACACTTGGTTTTAGTGTAGCCCTTGCACGTGTACCACGTTCAACAGGCGATACAGCTCAAGTAGAAATGCGTAAAAAATTAGTAAACGTTAAAGTAGTAAAGCCTAGCTTTGTACGTAACGGTAAATCAATAATTTAAATAATTTGGTTATATCAATCAGTGTAATTACAGTGATTGATATCCTCCCAATATAAACCAAAGGACAAATAAAATGAGCAACATTCCTAGCGAGTTAAAATACGCACCTTCACACGAGTGGGTTCGTGACGAAGGCGACGGTACATTTACTGTTGGTATTTCTGAGCATGCACAAGAACTTCTTGGCGACATGGTATTTGTTGAATTACCAGAAGTTGGCGACGAAGTAGACGCTGGCGAAGACTGTGCAGTAGCAGAGTCAGTTAAAGCAGCATCAGACATTTACGCACCTATCAGTGGCGAAATTGTTGCTATTAACGAAGAACTTGAAGACTCACCAGAAACAGTAAACAACGACGCTTACGGCGACGGTTGGTTATTCCGTATTAAAGCATCTGACGAGTCTGAACTAGACAACTTATTAGACGCTGAAGGTTACTCGCACACTATCGACGAAGAATAATTATTCTTTGTAGATAACTAAAAGCCCCGTGTGTTTTATTTAGATATCGGGGCTTTTATGATTTTACAGTTAACTTTTCCATACAAAGTAAGCTGTTAAATTATAAGAATTTTAAGTTATTGCTGTTTACCCATCAGCAGTAGCCACATTTTTTGGATCATAGGAATCTGGACACATGTCAAACGCCAAATCTCTTGAAGAACTAGAGCAAAAGCAAGATTTTATTCGCCGCCATATTGGGCCAAGCCCAGCACAAGTAAGCGATATGCTAAGTGCTTTAGAAGTATCGAGTGTGCAAGAGCTCATTGACCAAACTGTACCGGCTAGCATTCGTCTAGAGCAACCGTTAACAGTTGGACAAAGCCGTACTGAAGTTGAAACACTAAGCTACTTAAAATCAGTAGCAAGCAAAAATAAAGTTTTCAAATCGTACATTGGCCAAGGCTACCACCCAACTAACGTACCGCACGTAATTTTACGTAACGTACTAGAAAATCCAGGTTGGTATACAGCGTACACACCGTATCAGCCAGAGATTGCTCAAGGGCGTTTAGAATCATTATTAAACTTCCAAACTATGACCCTAGATTTAACCGGTCTTGATTTAGCAAGTGCGTCACTACTTGACGAATCAACAGCGGCTGCAGAGGCTATGGGCCTTGCAAAACGCGTATCAAAAGCTAAAAAAGCCAATGCCTTTTTTATTGCCGACGACGTACACACACAAACAATCGACGTAGTAACAACGCGTGCCGAGCAGTTTGGATTTGAAATAATTGTAGGTAAAGCAGAAGATGCCGTAAACCACGACATTTTTGGCGCATTGTTCCAATACCCAACTACATCGGGCGAAGTGGTAGACATAACTGACCTAATTGCTGGCGTACAAAGCAAAAAGGCGATTGCCTGTGTTGCTGCCGACATAATGAGTTTATTACTGTTAAAAGCGCCGGGTAAACTAGGTGCAGACGTAGTACTTGGTTCGGCTCAACGTTTTGGCGTACCTATGGGTTACGGCGGTCCACACGCTGCATTTTTTGCAACACGTGACGCATACAAACGTTCATTACCAGGTCGTATTATTGGTGTATCTAAAGACCGTTTAGGTAACGACGCACTACGTATGGCAATGCAAACGCGCGAACAACACATTCGCCGCGACAAAGCCAATTCAAACATTTGTACAGCGCAAGTATTACTTGCCAACATGGCAGCGTTTTACGCGGTGTACCACGGCCCACAAGGCTTAAAAACTATCGCGCAGCGTATACATCGCTTTGCTGATATTTTAGCAAGTGGCCTTAAAGCTAAAGGCATCGCACTTAAGCACAGCACTTGGTTTGATACGCTAACAGTAGTAAGCGATAGCAAAGACGACGTAATAGCGCGTGCAATTGCAAAAGGCGTAAACTTTGCAACAAACCACGAAGGCGAGTATTCAATTTCGGTATCAGAGACTACAACACGTGCAGATATCGCTGAGTTATTCGATATTATTTTAGGCGAAGGCCATGGCCTCAGTGTTGACGCTATTGCAGCCGACGTTGAAGCAAATGGCAGCGAGTCAATCCCTGCAAGTTTAGTACGTGACGACGAAGTACTAACGCATCCAAACTTTAACAGCTACCACAGCGAAACAGACATGCTTCGCTACATTAAGCGACTAGAAAGCAAAGACTTATCGCTTAATCACTCAATGATCTCGTTAGGCTCATGTACCATGAAACTAAACGCGACTGCTGAGATGATCCCAATTACGTGGCCTGAGTTTGCAAACCTTCACCCATTCTGCCCGCTAGATCAAGCAGAGGGTTACCAAATTATGATTGGCGAGCTACACGACTGGTTAGTAAACATTACCGGTTACGATGCAGTATCACTACAGCCAAACTCTGGCGCGCAAGGTGAATACGCAGGCTTAATCGCGATTCGTAAATACCACGAATCACGCGGCGACGCACACCGTAATGTATGTTTAATCCCAAGCTCTGCGCACGGTACTAACCCTGCATCAGCGCAAATGGCGAGCATGAAAATTGTGGTAGTTAACTGCGATAAAAACGGTAACGTAGACATGGTTGACCTTAAAGCGAAAGCTGAGGAAGTGTCTGAAAACTTATCGTGTATTATGATCACATACCCGTCTACGCATGGCGTATACGAAGAAACAATTCGCGAAATTTGTGACATTATTCATGAGCACGGCGGCCAAGTTTACATGGACGGCGCAAACATGAACGCGCAAGTTGGTGTAACAAGCCCAGGCTTTATTGGCTCAGACGTATCGCACTTAAACTTGCATAAAACGTTTTGTATTCCACACGGTGGCGGTGGTCCAGGTGTTGGCCCAATTGGTGTTAAATCGCACCTTGCGCCGTTTATGCCAAACCACAGCGTAATTAACGTACCAGGTACTAACATTGGTAACGGTGCAGTATCGGCAGCGCCTTACGGCTCAGCCGCTATTTTACCTATTTCATGGGCTTACATCACCATGATGGGTTCAGAGGGCTTAAAGCAAGCTACTGAAATGGCAATTGTTAATGCTAACTACTTAACGCATGAGCTAAGCAAGCACTTCCCAATTTTATACCGTGGTCGTAACAACCGTGTTGCTCATGAATGTATTGTTGACTTACGCCCGCTTAAAGAGCTATCAGGCATTACTGAAATGGACGTAGCTAAGCGCTTGCAAGACTACGGCTTCCATTCACCAACAATGTCGTTCCCAGTAGCTGGCACATTAATGATTGAGCCAACTGAGTCTGAATCAAAAGGTGAGATTGATCGCTTTATCGAAGCTATGGTGTCAATTAAAGGCGAAATTGAAAAAGTAATCTCTGGCGAATGGTCAATCGAAAACAACCCGCTAGTGTTTGCACCGCATACACAAGGCGACGTATTAGGTAACGAATGGGACCGCGCGTACGACCGTTTTTACGCTGCATTCCCAGTACCTGCAGTGGCTAAAAACAAGTTCTGGCCAACCGTTACACGTATAGATGATGTATACGGTGACCGTAACTTAGTATGTTCATGCCCAGCGGTAGAGACATATCGCGATTAGTAATTTTTAAAATTTCCAAATAAAGATTGGGAATTTATAAAATTTAAAAGCCGTTGCAGCAATGCAACGGCTTTTTTGTGCGTGGTGATAAGCCATAAATTATATGAACGTTGGGTAGAGAGCAACGAAACCCAAAGGGTTAGTTAAAATTGTAGGTCGTCCTTTAGGGCGATAAGTGAATTTCACCACAGAGATCACAGAGGCGCTTCACGCTACACCGAGGTTCAATATTGCTGTAGGAGTCGGCTTCAGCCACGAATGATTTAACACCAGTAGATAGAGTTAACCACCGTAGGCGCTAAGTTTGCTGGCGTGTGTAATTTGTAGGTTGGGCTTTAGCCCAAAAAGTTGTATCACCTTGGCTGATGGTTTTTATTGCTAACTTGCTAACTTTTATCGGGATAAATCCGCGACCTACATTAGAAACCTTATTCAAGTTTTTTTGCCAGATTGCTGGCGGCAACCAAGGGGCGGCTGCCGCCGACCGCCCCTTGGAACCCCACGGCGCCCCGAGCATCACGCTTAATCCTTCAAAACACAATTGATGTGAACGTAAACGCCATGAAAGCACATCCATGTGCAAGCATGGCTTTCATTTCATCCATGAAATGCATTACTCATCAATTGCTTATTCTCAAGGCGTGATGACGGGGGAGGGTGTTAAACTTGAGATTGGTGTTTAGTCTTGGCAAGAAACAAGATCTGATTCTCTGCATTTGCATCTTATTTTGTTATAAACACTTAATTTATTGGGTAAAATATGATTAGATAGATTCAAAATATTGTAGGGAAGCTGAATTGTGGCAAAAGTCGAAGTTGATACTAAAGGAATTAAAAATCGTTTAAAATCATATAAATCATTTAAGGCAATTTCTGAATATATCTGGAATGGCTTTGATGCTGGCGCAAGTCAGATATTAGTAGACTTTTCTTTTGATGAAGACGTTGGCAATATTAATTCTTTAAGTATTTCTGATAATGGTTCAGGTATCGATTTTTCTTTGTTAAAAGATAAGTTTAAACCAGTCTTAAAGTCAGAAAAAAAAGATCTACTGAGCTCGAACAGTTCATCTCTACTTCATGGTAAGAATGGTTTAGGGCGTTTAACATTTTATCATTTTTCTGCTAATGCTATTTGGACTACAACATATAAAAAAGGTAATACTTACCAAGAGTATTCCATTAAAGTCGATAGTGATACTCTAGACGATTATAATGAATCCTCACCAATAAACTCTCCAAGCTCTACAAGTAAAACCGTAGTTACATTTCACGGATTTGATGCGAAATTTTCTAAACTGTACTTCGAATCACATGTCATAAAATTTTTAAAGAAAGAGTTTTGCTGGTTTTTGGAACTAAATAACAGTTTAGGATTTAGCATAATAATAAATGGCGTTCCTCTAGATTATGATGCCTTAGTTGGAGAACGTGATTTTAAAGAAATATGCATTTCAGATTATAAATTTAATATTAATTACATTCGTTGGAAATCAGCCCCTAATAACCAACCATCTAGGTATGTTTTTACATCATCTACTGGTTTAACTAAGCATTTCCAAACAACTAAATTCAATCGAAAGGGTGACAGTTTCCATCACTCATTAACAATCCAAAGTGATTACTTTGATAACTTTATCGTTGGTAAGCAGAATGGGACTCAAGATCATTTTAATACGTCAGCCACTGATGAAGAGTTCAAAGAATTAATAAGAGAGTTAGACAGTTTTGTTAGAGGAAAAAGAACACCTCTACTGCATCAATTTGCTAAAGAACTTGTAGAAGATTATGAAAAGAATGGTATTTTCCCTACTTTCAACTCAAGTGACAAGTATCAAGTGTTAAAAGCTCAGGATCTTAAATCAACTGTTCAGTCTTTATATGAGATTGAACCCGCAATATTTAAGGAACTAAATAAAACTCAAAAGAAAACTTTTGTAGGATTCCTTAATTTAATATTAGACGGTGGTGAACTTGAGAATCTCTTTAAGATTCTGGAGAGTGTTATTGATATAGACTCTGCTCAAAGAGAGCAATTTGCTAAACAATTAAATGTTACTAAATTAGGCAACATTATTGAGTCAATAGATTTAATTGTTGATAGAAAAAGATCTGTTGAAGATTTAAATAAACTTGTTTTTGATAATTCGTTATATGCTAAAGAAGTTCCTCATTTACAAAATAAAATGGAAAAGTGTTATTGGCTACTTGGAGAACACTTGAGATTAGTCACAGCAGCTGAACCAAAGTTTCAAGAAGCACTAGATAGATACTCTTATTTATTAAGAGGTGAGAAGCCTGAAGAAACTTCTAAAGAGCTAGTCGAAGGTGAGCATAAATTAAAAGAAATGGATTTATTCTTAACTACTAGAACTATTTATAATGACAAAATAGAAAATATAGTGGTTGAATTAAAGCACCCTACTAATGTGAAGCTTGGAAAAAAGAAATAGACCAAGTTTTTAATTATTACCACCAAATTAAATCTACAGATGGGTTTAATACTAATCAAGAGAGCTGGAAATTCTATTTAATAGGAAATAGATATGATGGTAGTGAATTCATTGAAGAGCAAATAGATAATTTAAAACATTTTGGAGAAAAGTACCTAGCATATAGAGGTAAGTACGATGTTTATGTTGTTCTTTGGGAGGAGTTATTTACAGACTTTGAGATTAAGCACAACTTCCTTTTAGATAAGCTATCCATCCAACGTGATAACTTAATTGAAGATGAAGAACTATTATTAGCTGACGATTTTGCCAATGTAGAAAGAAGTTCTGACCAAGCTTCTGAGGTTACGCTAGATAAAATGACGTAATTAGAATACCAGTAGGCTCACCGATTAGGACTAAAGGGGTTCAGACATCAAAGGTCTAGATTTATAGTTTACTACTCATTGAGTGAATTACTATGTCTAGGCCGCTGCGAATAGAGTACGAGAACGCATTTTATCATGTGATGAACCGTGGAAGAGGGCGTGAAAATACCTTTTTGAGTGATGACAGCTTTAAATATTTTTTATATTGCATTGAGCAAGCAAGCCTTCGATTTAATATTGAAGTGCATTATATTGTTTAATGACAGTGAAGCGCTTTCATCCACTTTTTTTAAGTTAATATAGTTTTTTATAAATTGTACTTCTCATGAGCTTAGAAATGTTTTATTGATTCACTTTTCAATATATGTAAGCATTGAGACAGCACAAATTACTACATGCTGTAGTATGCTTTTTTAGGGAAAATTAATAACGCAAGGAGCGGACATGACTAACCAATTCTTAGTACCAAACGACTACGCTATTCATATTGTAGAAAAGCGAATGAGTATCGATGCTTTAATAATCGCACTCTATAACACTCCCTCTGAAAAGACATTCAAACACTTTAAATTTGTAAACTCACACATTGTTGATGGCTATGCAAAACCTGGGCAGATCGTATTGATATCTCCAATCAATACAATGGAATGCACTGAGCTAGAACAGCAATTTCAAGCTTCAGCCTGTAGTGGTCAATAAAATTTGGCCACAGTTTTAGAATCTTGATATCTAACCTCAGATTCATTTGGCGCTAAACCGGCATTATAATGATGCGGCCTAACGTTGTTGTAATATCCGTTGATATAATC
>NZ_JACJEP010000039.1:0-20730 GCF_014164135.1 Pseudoalteromonas sp. SG45-1 | reverse complement strand
ACAGATGCAGCAAATGCCACTCAAAGCATTGATGTACAAACCGATGCCAATGGTAACTGGAGTGCGACACCAACAGGCACATTAGCCGAAGGGAATTATAGCGTTAGCGCCAGCATCACTGATGCAGCGGGCAACACAGGTACCGGCACTGACAGTGGCGAAGTGGATGTAACTGCTCCTGAACTTGAAATTATTCCATCGTTTTTATTAGGTAATTTAGTTTCTCTTTCGGGGGATTCTGATTTACCGGGAGGCTCTGTAATCACTATTACAGAGTACCTAGTTGGTGGGTTAGTTGGCGCAACTTATACAGCAACGACAAATCCTGATGGTACCTGGGGGCTTGCAAACATAACAGTACCTTTACTAAACCTTGCCTATGTGACTGCCAGTGCAACGGATGCCGCTGGTAATGTCAGAACAATCAATACACTTGATTTTGATAACGTAGCACCAGAATTAACCGTTAGTGTTGATGCTTTATCTAATGACAGTACGCCAGTAATTAGCGGCACCACCGATATGGGGCAAGGCACTGTAATTAATATAACCGTGACTGATAGTGAAGGAGAAAGCCAAGCGTTTACTGCGACAGTTCAAGCCGGTGGCGACTGGTCTGTTGCTGTACCTGCAGAGCTAGCGCAAGGTCAATATACCGTTGTTGCAGAGGTTAGAGACAGTGTTGGTAATTTAACAACGCAGCAGGCTCAAGGTGAAATAGATAGCGTTGCTCCTACATTAATTGTGAACGAAGTTAACGCGACAATAGATACAACCCCTACAATTTCAGGCACGAGTAATGAGATTGGTGCTGATGTAACCATTCTTATCGGCGGTCAAACACTAACAGCAACAGTGGGTACTGATGGCAATTGGCAAGTAGATGTCCCCGTAGCACTTGTTGATGGTGATTATACGGCTCAAGTAAATGTTACCGATGACGCTAATAATACCAGCAGCACGACTATTGATTTAACAATTGATACCCAAGTACCTGTTATTGTACTTAATGACATAACTGTATTTAACACTGAGACACCAGTTATAAATGGTACTTCAACTGAACCACAGGATACGGTGGTCGATATTGTTATTACAGATAGCAACGGTGATATACATACTTTAACTGCAATAGTTGATGCTAACGGCGATTGGCAAGTTACAGCGCCAAGTTTGCCTGATGGTAATTATGATGTAGAGGTAAGTATTACCGATGATGCTGGCAATCAAGGAGTGGATACAGGCTCGAGCTTTATTGATACTCAAGCACCAAGTATTACTATAAACGCATTAGGTACAATTAATGACAGCACGCCAACTATTTTAGGCACATCCAATGAACCTGAAAACACGAGTATTACAGTAACTGTGACCGATGGAGATAGTACCGAGACTTACACAACTGTTGTTGGTGCAGGTGGTGCTTGGACTGTAGATATTACAGATGCACTGACTGATGGTGAAGTCGCAGTTTCTGCAAGTGTTACTGATGCCGCAGGGAATGAATCAGTTGCAAATAGTACCGCAATGTTAAATACCAATGCGCCTACAATTAATATTAATACAATTATTGATACAAACGATCAAACACCAGCAATATCAGGCACAAGTAGTGCGGCAGATAACACAGAAATCACGGTTGTTATAACTGACGTTAATAACGTTTCATATACTGTAACTACAACTGTGGTAGGTGGGATTTGGAGTGTTGACGCGACAGATATTCTACCTGAAGGTGAATTTACTGTTTCGGCAAGTGTAACTGAAGGAGGCTTAACGAGTAATACAACAGGTAGCGGTGTCATTGATTTAACTCCACCAGCCCTTAATATCACACCGCTTACAATTTCAAATGATACAACGCCAACAATTTCAGGCACAACTACAGCTCCACAAGGCGCCATAGTCGCTATTTTAATTACAGATAGCTTAGGTGTAGAGCAAACGGTTAATGCTACTGTTGGTGCAAATGGCACATGGTCAGTCGCTGCAAGTACAGAGTTGAGCGAGGGCACTTACACGGTTTTAGCTTCAACAACAGATACTGCAGGTAATCCTGTAAACACAAGTATTACAGGGGAAGTTGATATAACAGCACCTGTTGTGACTATTAACGATATTGTTGGAAGTACCGATCTAACTCCAAGTATTTCAGGGAGCGTGACAGGTGCTAATGTGGGGGATGCAGTTGCTGTGGTATTTACCGATGCACTCGGGAATAAGCATACTGTAAATACAACTGTTCAAACGGGTGGTATATGGTCTGTAGAGGCAAGTAGTTCTCTTTCACAAGGAGATTATTCAGTTGAAGCATTTGTTACTGATAGCGCTGGTAATACCGGGGACGCAACAAATACAGCAACCATTGATACAATTGCTCCTGAGATTAGTATTAATCAAAGTTCATTAATACTGACTCAAGATAGCACTCCATTAATTACAGGCACATCTAACGAAGCAAATACAAACGTTATAGTTACCTTTACTGATTCTGCTGGAGTTTCTCATCAAATGACCGTTCAAACCGATGGTAATGGAGACTGGCAAGCGGCTGCTGATAATATTTTAGCAGAGGGGGTTTACAGTGTTAGTGCAACTATTAGCGATGCTGCGGGCAATACTTCGGTCGACAATAAAACCGGTGGTGAGGTTGATACTGTGGGACCAGAGCTAACAATTGTGCCTTCCTTCCTATTAGGTCAGTTGGTTTCTTTATCTGGTACATCTGATTTGGGCGAAGGTAAAACCGTTACGGTTACTCTAGAGCTTGCAGGTGATTTACTCGATTTAACATACGATGTAACCACAGATGCAAATGGCGATTGGGTGTTATTAGGCCTAGCGGTTAATATTATTGGCTTATCGGTTGTTGAAGCTTCTGCAACTGATGATGCTGGTAATACAACCACTATAACTACGGCTGATGTAGACGCTTCAACCCCAGTACTGAATGCGGTGGTTGACTTTGTAACTGGAGAAGGCGATTTACCAATAATTAGTGGTACGACCGACCAAGCACCAGGCACTGAAGTGCTAGTTAGAGTGGTGGATAGCGAAAATGTAGTACAAGAGCTTACTGCAATAGTACAAGATGACAATACGTGGGTAGTACAGGTACCTCAATCATTGGCTGAAGGTACATTTAGCATAACAGTTGACGTATTAAGTGAGGTCGGCATTACTACCACGCAACTACTTGACGGAGTTGTAGATACAATATCGCCAACACTTGGCTTACAGGTTATTGGTACAACATCGGATTCAACGCCAATTATCCAAGGTACCAGTGATTTAATTAATGGTGTTGTTGAAATACAACTTGATGGTGGTTCAGTTTTAACCACTACGGTTAATGCAGCAGGGCTATTTTCACTCGAGGTAGATGTACTAACTGAAGGGCAACATGTGGCTAATGTAAGCATTACAGATGAAGCAGAAAACGTAGTTACTGATACGCTTGAATTCGTCGTTGATACGCTAGTGCCAGTGGTTGGAATTTTACCACTGAGCATTAGCAACACTGATATATTAACAATTTCAGGTACATCGGAAGAAACACCCGGTACAGACATTGACGTAACAGTTATTGGTAGCAATGGTGATGAAACAGTATTTGATGCTGTAGTTGGGAGTGATGGCACTTGGTCTTTAGTAACCACCAGCTTATCAGATGGTGTTTATGATGTGTATGCGAGTATTACTGATGCCGCAGGTAATATTGGGCAGTCAGCCATTAAACAAGTAACTATAGACACCATTCCACCAGCGTTAGAGATAGACGCCTTTGGTGTACTTAATACATTAACGCCTACTATTACTGGCACCAGTGACGAAGAAATAGGTAGCTTAATTACGGTTAATGTTACCGACTCTACAAACACACTTTATGAAGTTACCACAACGGTATTAGGAGATGGCACGTGGTTTGTTGTTACCCCTTTACTTGCTGAGGGCGATTTAACCATAGAAGCTATTAGTATTGATGATGCTGGAAATATAGCCACAGTAACGCAAACTGGCACTGTTAGTACCACTTTACCGAGCCTACTAATCAATCCAATAATAGATACAAGCGATACAACCCCTACTATTAGTGGTACTACCGATGTAATAAACGGTAATGTAGAAGTCGTTATTACTGACAGTGACGGTACCGCTACCACTTATAATACAACGGCTATAGCAGGTATGTGGACTCTAATACCTACAACACCATTAGCTGAAGGCGCCTTTACTGTAAGTGCTACAGTTGAAGACTTAGGGCTTTCAAGCTCTACAAGTCTTGGTGGAATAATTGATTTAACACCACCAACAGTTGAAGTTGATCAATTATCTGTAACCAATAACCCGCTACCGACTATAACAGGTATAAGTGATGCACCAGCAGGTACAAATGTGAGTGTTGTTATTACTGATGCTAATAACGATTTACAAACTATTACCGCTCAAGTTTCAGGAAATGGCACATGGTCAGTAACAGCTACCACCGCGCTTAGTGAAGGTGGTTTTAGTGCTACTGCGACAGTGAGTGATGCTGCGGGTAACTCATCAAGCGATACTATGGTTTCAAGCACAGACTACACAGCGCCAACTGTAGTCATAGATCCAATATTGGTAGGGCAAGATACAACGCCTACTGTTACGGGGTCAGTTACTGGAAGCTTTGCAGGTGCAGCGGTTATAGTTATGTTTACTGATTCAGCTGGTGCCACTCACAATGTTCAAACAACAGTTGGAGCTGATGGGACGTGGAGTGTGACATCAGCAGAAGTACTTCCTGAGGGCAACTACACTGTAGATGTTGGCATTGCTGATGGTGCAGGTAATACTGGTACGCAATCATCAAGTAGCGCAATTGACTCAGGTATTACAATTGACTCGGGACTAGAACTAACAGCAGAACAAAGCCCAGTTATAACAGGTACAGCTGCTCCAGGTGAGTCTGTAACTGTTACCTTTAATGGTCCAACTGAAAGTATTGTATTAATAAAAACTGTTAATGCATCAGGTGAATGGAGTGCTTCACCGGATACTGATTTAGCAGATGGGGAGTACACAGTAACAGCCGTAGCAACTGATACATCAGGCAATACAACTTCAAGCGGTAGCATATCTGGATTGATTATTGATACCACGCCAATAGGTTTTGAGGTTACTGATTTTAGATCAGCATTAGGTCTTTTACTCCCATCAGTTGAAGGAACAACAGAACCAGATACTGAAGTGTATATTATTGGCTCTTCATTATTGGGTGTTAATTTACTCGGTCTAGATTTAGATGTACTAGATAATGCAGGAAGTTTTACTTCTGATAGCAATGGAAATTGGGGAGGCTTTCTAAATTTACTCAATCTAAACATAGGTGGAGGAGAGCAATTCTACTTTGTAACTGTAGATGAAGTTGGAAACTACTTAATCAAAAATACTGACAACGCAATAGAAGGTACGGGAAATATTTACGTTAATGGAGCAAGCGCTGCTTCTGGCGATACAATCCCTGCATCATTTAGTGAAGAATCTTCATTAGGCGATACAACCCCTAATGAGGTTTCAAGCAGCAACGTATTAAGCACTGAAACGATTGATTTAGGTAACTTGAGTGGTCTATCAACACCTGAGCAAACGGTGCAAATGAGTTCGGCGGAGCCGCTTAATATTAATGACGTAATCATTGATGAAGATGCAGAGCAGCTTATAGCGCTAAATACACTGGTTGAGGATGAAGGCTCTGCAATTGCTTATACTCCAGCTCAAAGTGGAGGAAGCATTGATGCAGCAGCACCTGCGGTTGATGTACAAAATCAATCGGAAGAGATGATTAAACACTTAATTGAAAGTAGTAATAATCAAACGGATATTTAATATCAATAAAGCCCTCTTAATTATTTTTTAAGGGGGCTTACATTATTAAGCAAATTGATATTATTTGACTTGGTCATAATAAATCCTAAATGTGTAAACACATTTCAGGACGAGACAAGGACATTAAAAAAGCCTTATTGATAAATCAATAAGGCTTTTTTAATGTAAAATTTTGGGCTTACGCTTTTAAATTACGAACCAGTTTACTCTCGGTATTTACAGATTTACCGGCTTGGTCGTAGGTCATTGACGTTGGGGCGCCAATTAAAATATCTTTTAATTGTTTTACACTTAAGTTTGCTTGGCGAGCAGCATGTGAGTTTACTTTATTTTGTTTTTGGCACTGCGCTAACTGCGCTTTAACTTGCGCTACTCGTTCAGTCACTTCAGGGGCATTTTCATCATTTGCAGCAAAAAGTTTATTCAACTCTTTATCGAGCTGCGTAAGCTTAGTTAAAAAAGACATTTTTTGTTGGGCAAGTTCTTTTAAACCTTCACCTCTGCGAGAGGCAATAATACTAAGCTCTTCGTTTAATAACGCATATAATGAATCCAAGCATTTAACTTGTTCATTTAATTTAACGCTAATTAAACTATTGTGATCAGCCATATACATTAAACTCAAAATCAGCTAAGTTTTTAGTCAGCTTTTCAGCATCAATTTGGTATTTACCTTCGGTAATCGCTTTTTTAAGCTCAGCGACCTTTTCACTATCAAAGCCAGATGATTGCTGTGCTTTATCTTGCAGTGTTTTTAACTGCTGTGCTTGTGGCGTCAGGCTCACTGAATCGCTCGCCGCTTTAGGCGAAGGAGTCTGTGTTGTTTGTGTACTTGCAGCGTTATCTTTTTTAATATCAACTTGTTGCTGTTTAGCGTTTGTAAGCGCATTAGCTTGTTGATTACTGCCATTAACTTGATTAACCATAATAATAAACCTGTATATTACCCAACTTATGCCAAGTTATCGGCATATACGTGGGATACTTTAGTATAAATCTAAATTAAATATTCACTTGAACAGACTCTACACCATCTACTCGCGCATTTAAAACTTTACCTGATTTTTTGTTTTTTATTTGTATCTGTTCGCCCAAAGTACCGTCTTCTAAAGCAATACCTGTGGTTTTAATTCTAAGGCCTCTGAGATTAGCGTAAATATTAACAGAGTCACCTTTACACACCATACAAATTTGGTTTAGTAATACTGGCATACCACTTCTAATATTTCGTTTACTTCTGCTGCCTATTAGCATTGTAGGGTCATCTAAGTACTGAATTCGTACAAAGTGAGTTGGTTTCATTTCAATACTTAAATGCGATTTAGTTATTACTTCACCACGAGTTAAATTAGCAGTGGCAACAACAACTGGGGCCATTTCAACAACTCTTACATGAACGTATTGAGCCCACGTTTGCGCATCATTGCACTTGGCTTGTAAGGTTACTTGGCGGTTAAATGGTGGCTCATCGGATGTTGATAATTCAAGCTCAGTATTACAGACACGGTTAGGGATGCGACTATCTAAAGGCAGTGCACTTAATTGAATATTAGTATTTTGTAATGTACCAACCTGCTTACCTATGTAAGTGACGGCCATGTCTTGTAATAAATCTTTACTAAACACTTTAGCGTGCAGAGGGAATGCAAAGCACAAGCTAGTAACAAAATAAAAAACACTGTATCTTCTGATTTTTTTTAACAAACTCATAATGTTTCGACTATGCTTATGGTTTCAAACAGGGTATAAATATTTTGCGTCAAAAAGTAGACGCACCCGCGATGTTATGTAGCTTTATAAATAGAAAGCAATTATCGTTCCGTATTATTTGTTTTCTTTAGGAGATTTGAATGGCAGGCATTTTAGACTCAGTAAACCAACGCACACAGTTGGTTGGGCAGAACCGCCTAGAATTACTTTTATTTAAGCTCAGAGGGCGTCAGCGTTTTGGTATTAATGTATTTAAAGTGAGAGAAGTGCTGCAATGCCCTCCACTAACAAGCATGCCAAAATCTAATCCGTATATTCGTGGTGTTGCACATATTCGTGGTCAAACTATTTCAGTAATCGACTTATCGATGGCTGTAGGTGGGCGCCCAATCGACAACATTAAAGACAGCTTCATAATCATTGCTGAATACAATCGCTCTGTACAAGGGTTTTTAGTGGGCGGAGTTGAACGTATTGTAAATATGAATTGGGAAAAAATAATGCCACCGCCATCAGGCGCCGGACGTTATTCATATTTAACGGCAGTGACCGAAATCGAAAATGAATTAGTCGAGATTCTCGATGTAGAAAAAATTCTCAACGAAATTTGTCCAGTAAACACAGAAGTAAGTGCTGAAGTTGCACAAAGTGGCGATATTCAAAGAGATTTAGGCGAACGTATCGTATTTATTGCAGATGACTCTGCAGTTGCGCGTAATCAAGTTAAACGAGCCTTAGAGCCGCTAGGTGTTCAAACAGAGCTTGCTAAAAATGGTAAGGAAGCTTTAATTAGGCTTAAAGAAATAGCAGAGCTTGATTGTAAAAATGATATTACAGAGCGAGTAGCATTACTTATCTCAGACGTTGAAATGCCAGAAATGGACGGCTATACCTTAACAGCTGAAATAAAAGCAGATCCCAAACTTGCACCTTTGCATGTTATTTTGCATACCTCTTTGAGTGGTGTTTTCAACCAAGCGATGATTGAAAAAGTAGGGGCAGATGACTTTATTGCTAAATTTAACCCAGATGAATTAGCAACAGCGGTTAAAAAGTGGGTTCATTGTGATTAACAAAAATAGGTGCTACTAACTTGAATAATAAAGATTTGCAGCAAAGTGAATACGACCAGTTTCGTTCGTTTTTAGAGCAGCAATGCGGCATTGTTTTAGGTGAAAATAAACAGTATTTAGTTAAAAGCCGACTTGCTCCGTTAATGACTCGATTTAATGTGGGATCTTTATCGGAATTGGTTAGTAAAACTCTCGGGCCTCACGAGCGGCAATTAAGAGCCGCTGTTGTTGATGCAATGACCACCAACGAAACTTTGTGGTTTAGAGATCAATACCCATTTGAGTTGCTCCAAAACAAGCTTTTCCCTGAATTTAAAGATTTAAGAAGACCTTTAAAAATTTGGTCTGCTGCCAGTTCGTCAGGCCAAGAACCTTATTCAATAGCTATGTCGGTTGCTGAATTTAGTGCTAAGCAACCAGGTGTGCTTCGTATGGGGGCACAAATTATCGGTACCGACATATCTAATACCATGCTTGATATGTGTAAAAATGCAGAGTACGACGCGCTGGCACTCGCCAGAGGGTTATCTGCAGAGCGTCGTAAAAAGTTTTTTAAAGACAGCGGCAACGGTATGGCGCAAGTAAACGATACAATAAAAAAACAAGTTAGTTTTAGGCATTTAAATCTGCTTGATTCTTACGCGTTAATGGGCAAGTTTGATATTATTTTTTGCCGAAATGTACTAATTTATTTTGCGCCTGAAATAAAAGCTAAAATTATTAACCAGTTTGCACAAGCGTTAAATCCAAACGGTTACCTATTTTTAGGCGCGTCAGAGTCCCTAACTGGGCTAAGCACTGAATTTGATATGGTTAGGTGCAACCCTGGTATTATTTACCAAAAGAAGTAATTAAGCTAACTTCCTTCCCTAAAACGACGCACCTAGCGTCGTTTTTCTATTTAGATACATAGCCTTATAAAAATATAGCACTCCCTAATATTAATGGCTTATTTTTTGCTTTATTAATGGGTAAGTCAATTTTTTGGAGAAGGTTATGGCTATCAGTTTTGATAAAGCATTAGGTGTGCATCCGCAAGCCATGTTGATCCGTTCACAGCGAGCAGAATTAATTGCAACTAATATAGCTAACGCTGATACGCCTGGCTATAAAGCAAAAGATATTGATTTTGCCTCTGCATTAAAAGCGGCAAGGTCAACCCAGCAAAGCGGCAATACTATGGTAAGAACTAATGATAAACACATTGGTGGAGGTACTCATAGTATGGGCAGTTCAGAATCATTTCGTTTGCCAAATCAATCAGATACTGGTGATGGTAACTCGGTTGATATACAAGTGGAACGAAACTTGTATACACAGAATGCTATGGAGTATCAGGCCAGCTTGCAATTTTTAAGTGGCAAATTTAAAGGCCTGAATAAAGCTCTCGGTAGTCAAGGATAAAAATTATGAGTTTATATAATGTTTTCGATATTGCAGGTTCGGGTATGAGCGCACAAAACGTTCGCTTAAATACTACAGCTAGTAATATTTCTAATGCTAATACCATTAGTTCATCTCAAGACAAAACGTACCGAGCGCGCCAACCTGTATTTGCGGCTGAGCTAACAAAGGCTTCAGCATCAGTAAGTAACCAGCAGGGCTCCGCAGTTGGTGTTAAAGTTTTGGGCATTGTTGAAAGCGATGCACCATTACAAATTGAATATAACCCAAACCATCCAAGTGCGGATGAAAATGGCTATATCTATAAACCCAACGTTAATGTTGTAGAGGAGATGGCAAATATGATTTCTGCCTCTCGTTCTTACCAAACAAACGTGCAAGTTGCTGATGCAGCTAAGCAAATGCTAAGTAAAACACTGTTGCTAGGGCAGCGGTAACCGAGGGTAGGTTATGAGTAACGATATTAGTACATCTTCATCCTATTTAGACTCTATACGCTGGCAAGAGCAACAAGTTGCTACCAGTGATAATGAGAGTGATGCGTTAACACAAGAAGACTTTTTCTCTTTGTTAACTCAGCAATTATCGTATCAGGATCCCAGTAACCCTGCGGATAATGACCAAATGATTGCTCAAATGACCAGCTTTACGATGGCGCAAGGGATTACAGATTTAAATACTAACTTTGAATCTTTAGCCTCTTCAATGACATCTAATTCAGCACTGCAAGCATCTACACTTGTAGGCAAACAAGCTTTACTAGAGTCAAACACCCTGGATTTAAATGAAACAGGTGATGCCAGAGGCTCTGCAGTGGCAGAAGAAGCCGTTGATAACTTAAAAATTAAAGTTACTGATGCATCAGGTCAGCTAGTAAGAACTATTGATATGGGTTCTCAGCCAGCAGGTGCGGTACGTTTTGCGTGGGATGGCAAAAATGAAGCTGGTGAGCGTTTACCTGAAGGTGAATACTCAGTAACCGCAGAAGGAAGTACTGACGGTGAATTTTCAAGCTTACCCATTGCTACATTTAAGAACATTGAAAGCGTTAATATTAATGGCTCAAGTGGCATTATTATTAACACTAAAGAAGGTGCGGTTAGGTTGACAGACGTCGCAGAAATCGCGTAATAAATTTTAATTATACTTCGCCTGTCAGCAGGCTAAATATTAACAGGTTAGAGGTGAATTATGAGCTTCAATATTGCATTAACTGGCTTAGCTGCCGCACAAAAAGATTTAGACGTAACTGCAAATAATATTGCAAACGTTAATACCACAGGTTTTAAAGAGTCACGCGCTGAGTTTGCCGATGTTTATGCATCGTCAGTATTTAGCTCTGGTAAGACTAAAAATGGTGACGGTGTGCAAACAACCATGGTTGCGCAGCAGTTTCATCAAGGCTCACTACAATTTACAAATAACTCACTTGATTTAGCAATCACTGGTGAAGGTTATTTTGCGATGACTGACGATTTATCTTCGCAAGATTTAACATATACACGTGCAGGTGCATTTAAGCTTAACCAAGATAACTTTATGGTTGACGCAAAAGGTAACTTTTTACAAGCATTCCCTGTTGACTCATCTACAGGTGATACAACGTCGGTAAGTTTGAGCACAACTGATCCAATTCAAATCCCTGATTCGTCTGGTTCTCCTCGCGCAACCGAAAATGTATTTTTGTCGTTTAACTTAGATGCAACGGCGGATCCAACAGGTCTAGATTTTGACCCTGCTTCTAGTGGTACTTATAACTCATCTACGTCAACAACGGTATATGATTCACTAGGTGAACCACATATTTTACAATACTTTTTTGCTAAAGAAGATGATGCCGCAGCAGGTGGTATAGATAACAGTTGGAAAGTATATGCAACTCTCGATGGCAAAGTAGTTGATGGCACAACTGGTGGAGAACAAACAACGACACCTTATACACCACTGACCACCCTAGGTTTTGACTCAAGTGGTTTACCATCAACAACAGGTGGTGTGGCAAATACAAATACAACTACTTTTGATGAAATATTACTACCAGCGGGTTCTGGTGCTGGTTTATCAACATTACTAGACAATGGTGCAACTTTCCCAGGTACTGGTATTGAGCTTAACTGGCGCGATGAAAATAACACGGCAGGACGTATCCCAACTCAGTATTCAAGTGGTTTTGAAGTAAAAGCACTCGATCAAGATGGCTCAACAGTAGGTCGTTTAGCCGGAATTGATATAGGAACAGACGGTAAAATTGTCGCTTCTTACAGTAACGGTGACTCAACATTCCTAGGCCAAGTGGCTATGGTACGTTTTCCAAATTCACAAGGGTTATCACAAGTGGGTGATACAAGCTGGAAGCAAAGTATTGATTCAGGTGAACCTGTAGCGGGTGAAGCCGGTTCGGGTACGTTTGGTGGAATTAACTCATCAGCGCTTGAGCAATCAAATACTAACCTTACAAACGAGCTTGTAGACTTAATTACTGCACAGCGTAATTACCAAGCAAACTCACGTGCGCTTGAAGTTAACTCAACTATTCAGCAAAGTATTTTGCAGATTCGATAAGCTAAACCCCATTAAATATATTAGGCTGCATTTTTGCAGCCTTTTTTATAAGTCCTCTTTGTAAGCCCTTCTAAATACCTCTCAATGTTGCGTCAAATTTAATCTGGCACCTATTTTGCATTTGTAAGTTCAGAGATTTTTTATGTGAGTCGATACTATGGACAAAATGGTCTACATTGCGGCCTCTGGCGCTAAGCAAAGCCTACAAGGGCTTGCTTTAAAAGCCAATAATTTGGCGAATGCAAATACAACAGGATTTAAAGCTGACTTTGCCCAGGCGCGTTCTATGCAAGCGTTTGGCGAAGGTTTGCCTACACGTGTATTTTCAATGCAAGAGCGTCCGGGTTCAAACATGGTATCGGGTGGCATTGTTCAAACCGGGCGAGACTTAGATATCGCAATGAGCGATAACGCATGGCTTGCTGTGCAAGATGCCTCCGGTAATGAAGCTTACACAAAAGTGGGTACGTTAAACATTACTGCTCAAGGCATGCTTGTAACCAGCCATGGTCGTCAAGTTATTGGCGAAGGGGGACCTGTAATTTTACCCGTCCCAGTCGAAAAAATAGGGTTTAGCCAAGATGGCGCTATTCAAGTTCGACCACAAGGCGCTCCTGCTAACTTTTTAGAAGAAATCGACACGCTTAGAGTGGTAGAAGCAAATAGCTCACAGCTCGAAAAAGGTAACGACGGTTTATTTAGACCAAAAGCAAATGTAACAGTAGATACCTCTGCCAATGTAAAAGTTTTAAGTGGTTCGCTTGAAATGTCGAATGTGAATCCGGTTCACGAAATGGTCGACATGATAAGCCACCAGCGCCAATTTGAATTACAAGTGAAATTAATGAAAACAGCTGAAGAAATTGACGAGCGTCAAGATCAGTTATTACGCATAGTTTAACTTTAAAGTGAGGACACGATTATGAATCCAGCATTGTGGATCAGTAAAACGGGGCTAGACGCTCAACAAACCGATATATCGGTTATCTCAAATAATTTAGCGAATGCGAGTACCGTAGGTTACAAAAAAAGCCGCGCTATATTTGAAGATTTACTTTATCAAAATATTAATCAACCGGGTGGTCGTTCATCGCAAGATACCGAAATGCCGTCGGGCTTAATGTTAGGTGCGGGTGCTAAAGTTGTAGCTAACCAAAAAGAGTTTACGCAAGGCAACATGTTGACCACCGAAAACTCACTAGATTGGATGATTTCTGGCGAAGGTTTTTTTGAAGTACTGCAACCAGATGGCAATATTGCTTACTCGCGCAATGGTCAGTTTACTACTGATGGCGATGGACGAATTGTGACATCGGGCGCAGGTTATGTGATTCAGCCAGAAATGAATGTACCAGATGACGCGCAATCAATTACGGTTTCGCAAGACGGCGAAGTATCTGTACGTGTTGCAGGCCAAGCCGATAACGTTGTAATTGGTCAGCTGACTATTAGTGACTTTATTAATCCATCGGGTCTTGAGCCAATTGGCCAAAACCTTTATACCGAAACCGCTGTAAGTGGTGCACCTGTACAAGGTAATCCTGGTGTTGAAGGGTTAGGTAGTATTATTCAAGGCTCACTCGAAACATCTAACGTAAATGTGACTGAAGAGCTGGTAAATCTAATAGAAACTCAGCGTATTTACGAAATGAACTCAAAAGTAATTTCGGCCGTTGACGAAATGATGAGTTATATCAATCAACAGCTTTAATAGAATAGGGGGAATTATGCGTAATATTATTTTATTTGCAGCGGGCACATTATTTTTAAGTGGCTGTATGTCTACGCAAAATAGTGAGGTAGTGCAGGACGACCCTTACTACGCACCTATGTACCCCGAGCCTATTTTAGAGCCGCTGGTAGCCACAGGTTCATTGTTTAATACTCATACATCAAACGACTTATATTCTGATAAAAAAGCGCTACGTACTGGCGATATAATTACGGTTAAATTGCAAGAGTCTACTCAAGCAACAAAAGCCGCTAAAACAGAAACAGACAAAGAAACTGACGCAAGCTTAGACCCAGTGATTGGCTTAGGTGGTCTACCTGTAAATATAGGTGGCGATAGTATCCAGTTTGGTATTGGTAGTGATTCGTCGTTTACGGGTGATTCAAAATCAAACCAGTCAAACAGCTTAGTGGGCGATATTTCGGTTAATGTAATGCGCGTTTTACCTAACGGTAATTTAGTTATACGCGGCGAAAAATGGCTAACGCTTAATACCGGCGAAGAGTTTATTCGTTTAGAAGGGCTAGTACGCCCTCAAGACGTAAGCGCCGATAATACGGTTGAATCAAACCGCATTGCTAATGCACGTATTCAATACTCAGGTAAAGGGCAAACGCAAGAGGCGCAAAGTCCTGGTTGGCTTACACGTTTCTTTAGCAGTTCGCTGTTTCCATTTTAGAGGGTAACAACATGAATAGCCTTAAAGCTTTATGTTTAGTTGTGTTATTAGGTTGGCATTTTACTGCCAGTGCTGAGCGCATAAAAGATGTGTCTATGGTTGAAGGCGTACGCTCTAACCAGCTAGTTGGTTATGGCTTAGTGGTTGGTTTACCGGGCACTGGCGAGCAAAACTCATATACACAACAAAGTTTTAGAGGCATGTTGAACAGCTTTGGTATTACGCTACCTTCAACTCAAAGTCCTAAAATTAAAAATGTTGCTGCTGTGGCGGTGCATGCAGAACTACCTGCATTTAGAAAGCCTGGGCAAACAATAGATATAACGGTTTCTTCTATTGGTAGTGCAGGCAGCTTACGTGGCGGTACTTTACTACAAACTTTTTTAAAAGGTGTAGACGGTAACGTGTACGCAATTGCACAAGGTAGTTTAATTGTCGGTGGCTTAGGCGCACAAGGCCTTGATGGTAGTAGAGTTGTAATTAACACCCCTACAGTTGGTCGTATACCAAATGGCGCTACAGTTGAGCGCGCCGTGGAAAGCCCATTTATGCAAGGCGATTACATTACTTTTAATTTAAACCGCCCAGACTTTACAACGGCAAAACGCCTAGAAAAAACAATTAATGACTTAGTTGGCCCAAATAGCGCACAAGCAATAGATTCTGTTTCTATTCGTGTTATAGCTCCACGCGATGCATCCCAGCGTGTATCGTACTTATCAACACTCGAAAACTTAGAATTTAAGCCGGCTGATATGGCCGCTAAAATTATAGTTAACTCGCGCACAGGTACAATTGTGATTGGTAAAAACGTTAAGCTTCAGCCTGCGGCTATAACTCACGGTGGCTTAACAGTAACAATTGCAGAACAACAAAACGTGTCACAACCAAACCCGCTAGCAAACGGTGATACTGTTGTCACGCAGCAGAGCATTATTGATGTAAATCAAGATGACTCGCGCGCCTTTGTATTTAATCCAGGTGTAAGCCTTGACGATTTAGTTCGCGCAATTAACGAAGTAGGCGCAGCGCCTGGTGATCTAATGGCTATTTTAGAAGCACTAAAAGAAGCCGGCGCAATTAACGGACAGTTAGTTGTTATATAAATAACTCAAGCCAATAAATAACGTATTACTTAAGCCCTATATTTTTGAAACAAGATATAGGGCTTTTTATTTACAGCAACTTAAGTTTATTATTTTTATCTTCCTTGTTTTATCGGTAGTGGCTCAATTTTTGCATTTTTAACTGCATTATTCATTTTGTGTCAAAAAGCCGATGGAAACTAATCACCTCGATAAACAAAACTTTTTTGATTTAGGCAACTTAGATTCACTTCGTAAAGAAGCCTTAACCAGTGGCGATGCATCAACTGATGCCTCTAAAGCTGCGCTCAAAAAAGCGGCCGCACAATTTGAAGCTATTTTTACGCAAATGTTGCTCAAAGGAATGCGCAAAGCCAACGAAGCATTTGAAGACAAAGACAGCCCATTTAATTCAAGTGGCGTAAAGTTTTTTGAAGAAATGCACGATCAGCAACTTTCAACAGAGCTTTCATCAAATGGCTCGTTAGGCCTTGCCGATTTAATTGTTCAGCAGTTATCGCCTGAGTCTAAAAACTTTATGCCAGGCTCGGTGCTTAGAACAACCAACGATATCTTTAGCGATACACAAGTGGGATCCGCTCTTCCCCATGAGCAAAAAAATAAGCAATCCGATCTTATCGTTAATAACACTAAAGCCGATATTGCTGAGCCTAAAGTCGATACTGCAGGGTCTAAAACCGATAGCCCAACATTTAAAAATGCAGAAGAGTTTGTAAGTTCAGTGTGGGAACACGCTAAAACGGCAGCGCAAAAAATTGGTTTAAACCCAGCTGTAATGGTTGCACAAGCGGCACTTGAAACCGGTTGGGGTAAACACATTATTAATAAAAGTGACGGTGGCAGCTCAAACAACTTATTTAATATTAAGTCGGATAAAAGCTGGGAAGGCGATAAAGCAAGCAAAGTAACGCTTGAGTTTGAGCAAGGTACACCCGTTAAAAAACAAGCCAGCTTTAGAGCCTACGATTCAATTAAAGATAGCGTGAACGACTTCGTTGATTTTTTAACGCAAAACCCACGCTACCAAGAAGCATTAAAAAATACAGCAAAACCAAACGACTTTTTAGATTCATTACAAAAAGCAGGTTATGCAACCGATCCAAATTATGCCAGCAAAATAAAAAAAGTGCTCAATAGCAGCCAGCTAAAAGACATTGCGGCAAACGTGTTCCGCCAAGGAGTAGAGTAATATGTCGTTTAATTTATTAAACATTGCCAGTTCGGGGGTTAGAGCCAGCTCGGAGCTACTGCAAACGACAAGTAAAAATATCGCCAATGTAAATACCGTAGGCTATGTTCGTGAGCGTACTGAGCACACCACGATGGTTGATAACCAAGTAGGGCGAGGCGAAACATACCGATTATTAAACGAGTTTGCTCAGTCACAGCTAAATCGTGACACCTCTAATAAATCGTTTTTTAGTCAATTTGTTTTAGAGGCAAATCGGGTTGATAGTTTATTTTCTGAGGAATCAAACAGCTTATCCACAAGTATTAACTCGTTATTCAATAATGTTCAGGAATCGCTTAATCAGCCTTCATCTACTGTTGCTCGCTCGTTGGTGATGACCGATGCTGAAAATTTAGTTAACCAAATGGATAGACTCTCTGGCATTGTTTTCGATCAAAAAAATATTGTAAACGAGCAACTAGATGTATTTACAGACGAAGCAAATGGTTTAATTCAAAAAATAGGTACATTAAACCAAGATATAGCAGCTGTAAACGGTACCAATAACCAAGCTGATGCAAGCTCAACCTACAATGAACGCGATAAAGCAATACGCGACTTATCAGAGCTAATAGACATTGAAACACTTGATGGCCCAAATGGCGAAAAACTCGTTTTTATGGGTACAGGCGAAGCGGTTGTGATGCAAAATGGATCATTTAATTTATTTTCAATGCGTGGCAATCCTGATCCTAACTTTAAAGAACTTAGGTTGGATGTAAATGGTGGTAAGGCCGTGCCGCTTGAAGTTGATGTATCTAAATTAAAAGGAAAAATTGGCGGGTTACTGGCATTTAGAGACGATGTGCTTGTACCAGCTCAAAACCAAATTGGCCAAATGGGCTTAGCGATAGCTGATGCATTTAATGAACAAAATAAGCTGGGTATGGACGCTAACGGAGAGTTAGGCGGCAATATATTTAATATGCCTACAGTAGGTGGTTACGCTTATGCGGCTAATACGGGTAGCTCAAGTATGATTGCTACACTTGAAGCTGGCAAAGGCAGCAAATTGCCTGCAAGTGATTTTATAGTGACCTATACCAGTGCTACAACCGTCGAAATTCAGCCAATAGATAATAAAGGCGAGCCACTGGGCACTCCATCAACAGCAATTATAACCGCAGGGGTTATTGACTCATCTACGACAAGTGATGATTTGTTTGGTTTACAAATTAATGTAACCGGTACCGCAAATATCGGTGATCAGTTTCAAATAAAACTTACCTCAGAGTCGGCAGCAAATATGTCTCTAGCAACCACTCGCGGTGAAGATTTAGCACTTGCAGCGCCAATAAGAACAGCAAACGACATAAACAACATAGGCAATGCTACTATAACGGTTGGTGAAGTAAGTGATGTTACTACAGGTAGCTTTACAACATCACCGGCAGGACTTACAAATGGGCCTATTACCCTTGTTAAAACCGCTAATCTAAACGAATACACAATAAATGATGGTGTCAATACTAGTACTTTTACAGCAACTACACCGAAAAAAGACATGTTACAGCAAGCAGGTAATGGTTTTGAGTTATATGGCTTTGACTTTGATATTGAAGGCAGCCCTGAAACTGGCGATACGTATACACTTGAGTTTAACGAAGGTGGTTTTGATGATAATCGTAACGGTCAAAAGTTAGCTGGGTTACAACAGGGGGAATTAGTACGCCAAAATGTTGTTGCGGGTGCAAATTCAGACAACCATAAAACATTTAATCAAGCTTATGCTGGGTTAGTAAGTGATATTGGTGTAGTTACAAGTCAAGCAAAAACCAATGGAGATGCGTTTGAAGCGCTCGCTCAGCAATCTGAAGCCTGGTATGAATCGCTATCAGGCGTAAACCTGGACGAGGAGGCTGCAAATTTATTACGCTTTCAACAGTCTTATGCCGCATCTGCACAAGTGCTAGCAACAGCGAGTACTATTTTTGACACTTTACTTGGAGCTACGAGGTAATTATGCGTTTATCAAACAATTTAATGTATCAAAGTAGTTTAAATTCAATTTTGAATAATCAACAAAATGTCAGCAAGGCTCAAGAACAAGTTAATACACAAAAACGTGTATTAACGGCATCGGATGATCCGGCTGCGGCTTCTCGCGCGCTTCAATATACTGATAAAATACAAAGTAATGAGCAGTACAGCAAAAATATCACCATGCTCAATAGTCGTTTAAATATTGAAGAAGGCGCACTTGAAAACATCAAAGGCGCATTAGAGAGAGCTCATACTTTGACTATTCAATCAGGTAACGGTGCTTATAGTGCCGCTGATAGAGAGGGGCTTGCTGAAGAAATTAAAGCGCTTCAAAGTACAGTACTTGACTTAATGAACTCTAAAACAGAAGACGGAAAATACATTTTTTCTGGCTATCAAGATAATACGCAGACTTACTCATTAGATTCATCTACGGGTTTGTACGTGTATGGTGGCGACCAAGGCCAGCATATGATTAAAATAGCTGAAGGGGTTGATATTAAGTCAAGTGATAATGGGTTTGATGCATTTGAAAAAGTGGACGCCCGGCTAGATGTTGTCTCTAACGATGGTTTTGTGTCGGGCGGTATTACAAGTTCTAAGGTGTATGTAACGGAACAAGGTCAATTTGATACGTTTCATAAAACTAACTATAACCCTGATCCAGCAGCTGCCGTGGGTGCCAATACACTTAATGTGATTACTACGGCGGGAACACCTAATATCTATCAAATAGAGCAAGCAGGGACTATACTCGCAACCGGTAATATTAACGACTCTACTATCAAGTTTGCTGGGATGGAGATAAGTGTAACCCCAGTTGCTTCGGGGCAGATTGATATTACGCTTGAAGCACCTAAAAAAGAAAATGTACTTAATTCAATGAGCGAACTTATTGCGGGCCTGACTAATCCTGCGTTAACAGAAGAAGAATTTGAACAAGTTATTGCAGATTCGCTTATTCAAATTACGAACGCGAAAAATAATGTGTCTCTAACTCAAGCAGGGCTGGGTGGGCGAATAAATACAGCAGAAAAAGTACTGCAATCGAATACAGACTTGGATATTAATAACAAATCAGCACGAGCTGATTTAGTTGATATAGATATAACGGAAGCAATAACAGAGCTAACCAAACAAGAAACGTCACTTCAGGCATCACAGGCAACGTTTGGCCGTTTGGCTAACTTATCATTGTTTGATTATTTATAAATAAACTCAGAGTAAGGCAATACTTTGCCTTACTCTTTAAAACTCTTCGCTTTAAGTAGACACTCCTTTCAAATAAATTACTTACCTCATAAATAAAAGTACTTTATAAATAATTGTAATGTTGTTTGTATTTATAGATTAATTTAAATTATTTATATTTTAATTTAATAAATTCA
>NZ_JACJEP010000038.1:0-21682 GCF_014164135.1 Pseudoalteromonas sp. SG45-1 | reverse complement strand
TTATTTATTTAATTATTTAATTATTTAATTATTTAATTATTTAATTATTTAGTATCATACCAATTCGCTTAATTAAGTGATCAACTTTGAGGCAAGAAAATCTTGTCGATAACAAGGCAAAAATTTCGTTATTTAGTTGCTCTATATCAGAAATTTTTAACGCAGTTACCGTCAGATTTAATCCCTCAAATTGATTAAGTATTATTGCGGGTTGGTATAAGCACGTGGCATTTTTGAATCTGTCGTATAACGGTCACGCAGTTTATCTTGACGAGATTGTGTAGAAACCTCAACGCCATTAATAAACATTTTGCTCACATGGCTGCTTAACTCAAACGGGTCATTACTCCATATTACTACATCAGCAGCTTTGCCTACTTCAAGGCTACCTGCATTAATGCCAAATACATCAGCAACGTTTGATGTAAGCGCTTTTAACGCACCTTCTTGGCTCATACCATACGACACAGCATTACCAGCATCAAAACGCAGCTGATAAATATTGTGACTTGCATCACCACCTACCGTTAATAATACTTTAACGCCTGCTTTTTCAAGCACACTTGCATTATCTAAACTTGCATGAAGCGAATCAAAGCTTCCTGGTAAACTATCCATTGCACTAATAATCACTGGAATATTTGCTTTAGCAACGCGCTCTTTCACTACAACAGCGTCTTGTGCGCCGTTAAGTACTAAATTAATGCCAAATTGCTCTTTTACTTTAATTAGCTCAATAATATCCGCCGCACGCGAAACGCCAACCACTAATGGCATTTCACCACTGAGTACTTTAGCCATTACTTTATCTTCAGTACTTGGCTTGTCGTCATCTTTTTTCGCTTTTTTACCGGCTTTAGTTTTGTGCTCATCAAGCTTATTAATCAGTGTTTGCAAAGTAAAAGCACGTGAGCCTTTACTACGCTCACCTAAGTAAACAATTAAAGCCGCTTGTTTTTGCATGTCGCTGTCAAAACTACCACTTAAATCAACAACACTCGCAAGGCCTGAAAAAATGCTATCGCCGCCATGAGGAGTAATTACATCGCGTGTTACGCCGCCTTTACGAGCGTAAGGAATTAAGCTTGAATGTGCGTTGTAAGCAAAGCTTACATCAAAATCAATACCAGCTTTTTCCTCACCTGCATCGCGAGAGCCTGCAACTGCACTTACTTCAACTAAACCAAGTTGATTAATACTTGCTATAAAGCCAGGGGTTACAATTTGCCCCTTTGCATCAATAATTTGATCTACTTTAATTTCAGTTGGATTAATCGCTGTGATTTTACCATCTGTCATTACAATGCTTGCCGCTTCTAATACACCTTGATCAGAAGACGTATGCAATGTTGCATTAATAATTGCTAGCGATTGTGCGCTTACAGCACCAGATGCTAATAATCCTGCAGCAACCAGAGAAAGCGAAAACGAACGTGATAAATTTTTCATTCTGGGTGCTCCTTATTGTTGACCTAACATAAAATCACTTGTTGCTTGGTACGCGCTGTCGTTTCTATCGTAAACCTTTGCACCATCAACAAACACTTGTTCAGCTTTAGCATAGACACTAAATGGGCTTTGATTCCAAATAACAACATCGCCCTGCTTACCCGCTTCTAGTGAACCTGTTTTATCATCAATACCTAGCGATTTAGCAGCGTTAGACGTGATCCATTTAATAGCGTGTTGCTCAGAAATATCAAAACCATTTTCGTTAGCTCGGTACATCACCTTGCCCGCTTCTTGGTTTAAACGCTGAATAGTAGTATCTGAATCTGAGTGAACAACTGCACACGAGTTTTTAACCGCATCAACAATAGCTACGTTTTCTTGAACCATGTCGTAGGCTTCCATTTTAAAGCCCCACCAGTCTGGCCAAAGTGCAGCACACGAACCATTTTGCGCAAGTAAGTCAGCAATTTTATATGCTTCTACACCGTGATGAAAAGTACCTGCGTGGTAACCAAATTCTTTTGACAGGTCAATCATCATTGCCATTTCTTCAGCTTTATAACAATGATTATGAATACGTACTTCGCCTTCAAGCACACCGCGAAGCGTATCGTATTTAATATCACGTACTGGCGCTTCTGGGTTTAAACCGGCTTCATAATCGGCATCGTATTTATCCCATGCACGTTTGTACTCAGCGGCTTCAGCCCATGCCATACGGTAACCAGCCATATTACCCATACGTGTTGAAGGCAATACACCTTGACGACCATAAACACGTTTAGGGTTTTCACCACACGCCATTTTTAAACCATACGGCGCCTCTGGAAATTTCATCCCTTGCATAGTGTGCGCTGGTACGTTTTTAAGCGTAACGCCGCGTCCACCAAATAAGTTAGCTGAGCCTGGTAAAATTTGTAGAGAAGTAATGCCGCCTTCGCGTGCACGATTAAAGCCTGGATCTTGTGGCCAAACAGAATGCTCAACCCACACTTCTGCAGTGTTAGGGCTGGTCATTTCGTTACCATCTTGATGCGACTCGACCGAAGGACTTGGGTATGCGCCTAAATGTGAATGTACGTCAATAATACCCGGTGTTACCCATTTTCCTTGTGCATCAATTGTTATATCAGCAGTGGCTGTTAAGTCTTTACCTACTTGTTGTACTTTACCATCAACAAGTAATACATCAGCCTCATCTAAACGCTCACCAGTACCGGTAAGTACTGTTGCATTTGTAATAAGCGTGCTTGATGTAGAAATTGGCTGATAAGTACTTGGGTAAGGATTTTTGTTAATTGTTATTTTATCGTCTTGTGGGCCGTTTTCTTGGCAGCCTACAAGTGCAGCAGCTAAGCCAACCGCTAATAAAGAAGGTGCAAATTTTTGCATGTTGTTTGGATCTCCTGTTTTTTTGCTACTTTAGCGAAACCTAAAGGATAAAGCCAAAAAAACAGGTGAAAACGCAGTTAATTAAGATGAATTTCTGTAATTATTTCTTTATATAATTGTTATATAGCTTTTCAAGCGCACCTTCGGTGGTAAGCGAAGGATCTTTACTAATAAAGTGATTAACCGTACGCGTTACAAAATCAGAGTTTTGCTTATGTAGCTTAGAAAAATCTTTAATAAGTGTATTACCATCTTTAGCCGCCGTTACTTTGTCATGACGATGACGATACTGGCTCAATGCTTTATTAAAATCGCCTTGATAGTCTTCAACCAAAATTTTATAAAAGTCGCTTTTTTGAACATTTAAATCGTTAATGCAGTAATTTAGCGCCTCTTTAAAGTCGGTAAATATCATGCCTTCTACATCAAACTCTTTTGTTTTTTCGCGCACTGCTACTTTGGCATCTTCTGTGGCATAGCTAAAACCCGTAAAGGCTAAACGCTCAGCGGCTTCTTTTCCTAATTTCATACCCGCTTGAATACTATGGGCAAACTCGTCGCTCATGTCGCCAAGTTCGCTTTCTTCCCACATGTTATAAACGCGCAGTGGTTTAGCATATTTATTTGAGAGCTTTTTTTTAAGCTTGGTAAAGCGCTCATCAATCGTCATCAGTCTTTCGTTATGTAAAAGTGCGAGGCACTCATAACACGCAGGGATAGAGATAAAGTCAGCCTCTTCACCTAAATCAACGATACTTTGTAGCATATGTAGTGGCGGGCAATGATCGCGCTCTGTCGCTTCACAGCCACAATAAAAACACTGATTAAAATGCTGCTGATCGCACGCGTATGCTTGCTGATAATAACTGGCTAACGTTTTGCTCACCGTTGCTCCTAAAAAAACACGACTAAATTATGGGGGCGATAATAACAGCCTGAAAAAATAAGTTATACCAATTGCATTAAATTAGTGCTCTATTATTTCACTAAAAAGTAGTGCAATAACAG
Organism: Pseudoalteromonas sp. SG45-1; assembly: GCF_014164135.1. Taxonomy (NCBI): domain Bacteria; kingdom Pseudomonadati; phylum Pseudomonadota; class Gammaproteobacteria; order Alteromonadales; family Pseudoalteromonadaceae; genus Pseudoalteromonas; species Pseudoalteromonas sp. SG45-1. Next base: position 17,830 of record NZ_JACJEP010000038.1, on the reverse strand, counting down.
GCACAAATAATTTTTAACGCAGTAAGTACACTATTTAATGCTATCGAATGATTAAGTTTTTTATTAGTCGCTAGATTTAAATAACGGCCGCTATTAAACCAAATAAACCACCAAACACACCGCCCCATACTACAAGCCAGCCTAGGTGCTCGCGGATCATGGTCTGAATAATCTCTTTAACCATTTTAGGAGTAAGCTCATCTAAGCGCTCATCAACTAGTTTAAGCACCGTTTTATGTAGGCTTTCTGCGCTATTACCTTGTGAAAGTGTTTGGCTTACTAATGCTTTAAAGTCGTCAGTTTGAGAAATCTCACTAAGCGACAATTGCATTTTTTCAATAAACTTTTCACGCATCGGCTCTATTGCCGCTGTACCGCCAAACATTCCTAGCATACTACCAAACTGAGACTGCTCTATTACCTCTAACAAATTGTCGAATGCAGGGTTTAGATCAACATTGCTAATTATTGGCTCAAAGTCGATATTGGGCTGCGCTTTATTGAGTAAATTATTAATTTTTTGCTCTGAGAAAAACTCCGTTAATATCAGGTTTCGTATAGCTACTTTAAAGCTTTCAAACTTAAGCGCTATAACACCAGAACCATATAAAAATGGGACTTTTTCGAATAACATATGAATAGCTAATAAATTAGTTACCGCGCCAGAAAGTGCAAATAAACCAACAGACAACACAATTGCTTGGTTAAACATAAAACCTACAACAACACATAAACCCGCTAGCAAATTGGTTATTAAACTTTTGTTCATTTTAACTCCACTACAGTAAGTGTAATTTTATTCAATATAGCCGTTAATTTTACAACGTTTAGATTGTTAAATTAATACCTTTTTGCCATAGTTTAAGTATCTGTTTAAAAGGCGAGCAATTGTTATGTGGAAAACAGTAAATGAGCACATCAGCCGAGCCATCAATTTTGACTTTAAGCACACCTACAAACGCCAATTACAAAGTACAAACACCGACAAACTATTTCATATTACCAATGGTACGCATAACTACCTCGTTAAAATAGCACTAAAAAGCGAGCTCGAGCGTTTAGAAAGTGAATTTATTGGCTTAAAGCTTTTGGCGCAAAATAGTAATTTTAAAGTACCTGAATGTATTACAACTGGTGCAAATATAGAGTTTTCGTTTGTTGTTTTACAATGGCTCGTTTTAGATAAACAACCCCACGACACGTGGGCTAATATGGGGCGTAACCTCGCTAAAATGCATCAAAAACATGACCAAGCTATGTTTGGTTTTGATGTAGATAATTATCTAGCCACAACCATACAGCCAAACCGCTGGCACAAAAAGTGGGATGTATTTTACGCCGAAGAGCGTATAGGGTGGCAATTACAACTACTCGCTGAAAAAGGCATTAACTTTATTGAGCCCGAACGCTTAATTAATACCGTAAAAGAGCAACTACATAGCCATCAAGTACAACCTTCATTACTGCATGGCGATTTTTGGCGTGGCAATATGGGATTTTTAAAAGCAGAACCAACAATATTTAACCCGGCTTGTTATTATGGTGATCGGGAAGTGGATATTGCAATGAGCGAACTATTTGCCCCACTGCCTAAAGACTTTTATAGCGCCTATAACGCGCACTACCCGCTTTCTCAAAATTACGAAAAACGTAAGTTAATATACCAGCTATACCCCATTTTAAATCATGCCAACATCTTTGCCGGTCACTATCTTACTGAAGCTAAACAACATATAGAAAAGCTGGTATTTGAAGGTATAAAATAAATGTCATAAGCTGCATTTCAACACTATATTTAATGAGTAAGTAAACGTTCATCTGTAAGCGATTAAGTTGAACCTAACTTAATTATTTATAACTGGAGTGATTATGAAAGATTTTTTATCACAACGAATAACGTGCCCACACTGCGGACACCACATACATCTAGACTTAGACGCAAGCAGCGGCGATCAAGACTATATAGAAGATTGCACTGCCTGCTGTAACCCAATTCATTTAAATATGCATATAGACCATGCTAATAATAAATTGGAGCTACACGTAGACAGTGACGACGAACAAATATTTTAACTTAAGCCTGATGGCGTAAGTAGTTCTCTACCGTATTTACAATAGTGTAAGTTTGCTGATCAACTTCAATATTAAACTTGTCACCCACTTGCGCTGCACCAATGTTTGTAATGGCGAGCGTTTCCGGAATTAGGTGTATCCAAAAACCTTGTTCATCAACTTCGCCTACGGTTAAGCTTGCGCCATTTATAGCAACAAAGCCTTTATATAACACATACTTTTTCCACTCTTTTGGCAAGCTTAATTGTATTTTACAGTTATTCTCAAGTTTCACTATTTGAGAGATTTGTGACGTACAATGAATATGCCCAGACACTATATGCCCACCTAGCTCAGTACCAAACGTAACAGAGCGTTCGTAATTTACTAAACTACCTAGCTCAAGCAAGCCTAAATTAGTTAACTTTAGAGTTTCGTCAATCACATCAAAATGCACTTGCGCCACCACATCATGATTACTTAGCTCAACTTGCACAACCGTTAAACAACAGCCATTAATAGCAATACTTGCGCCTAAATCTAAATGCTTAACGTACTCATCGCTCACCGATACAACTAAGCGTAACACACCATCAGCTTGAGTTTTAGAGACCACTGTTGCTTGTGTTTGCACTATTCCTGTAAACATAAAATCACTTAAAAATATTACAAAGTGCTAGTTTAACGTATCAACTCATAAAATCATTCACTACTGTGATTTTTATTTGAAACGCAATAGATTACAATTGCCGCCTGTTTTATTTAATAGCTTTTTTTATGACCTTTTGCAATTGGGAAGCCAAGCGTTTACTTTCCCTAGCCTTACCTGTTTTTTTAGCACAAGTTACACTTATTTTAATGTCGGTAGTCGACACAATTATGGCCGGCCAAGTTAGCCCTACTGACTTAGCTGCACTTTCTATTGCAACAGGAATATGGAACCCATTATTACTTGCTCTGCAAGGTATTTTATTAGCGCTTACTGGTATTATTGCGCAGTTTTCGGGCAGTGATGACCGCAAAGGCATTAGCCACTATTTTCAACAAGCGCTTTATTTAACCGCTATTTTAAGCTTTACAGGTTTTGGTATTGCCCATTTAGCAGATGCCATTATTTTAAAGCTCGATACAACGCCTGCTATTGCAAACCTTGCCATTGACTACATCCATTTTGTGAAATGGGGTGTGTTTGGATTTTTAATTTTTACAGTATACAGAAACGTTACCGAGGGCATGGGGATGACCAAACCCGCCTTTTATATAAGCCTATTAGGTTTAGCCGTTAATATTCCAGTAAATTATATTTTCATAAATGGCTTATTTGGTTTTCCTGCTTATGGCGGCGCAGGCTGTGGCATTGCCACAGCAATTGTTTTAACTGTTATGGCAATAGCACAAGTTACTTACTGCCAAATGAGTAAAAAGGTAGATGCTAAAGGCCTGCTTTCATCATTCGAAAAACCTAATTTCACTACCATTGGTATTATTACTAAGCTAGGTATACCAATTTCACTTGCAACCTTTTTTGAAGTCACTTTATTTGCGTGTATACCGCTATTTATTGCGCATTTAGGAGCAGTGGCTGTATCGGGGCACCAAATAGCAGCGAGTGTAACTACATTGCTGTTTATGATGCCACTGAGCCTCTCTATCGCTATAAGTATTCGTATTGGTAATCTATATGGTCAAAATAATTTACAGCAGTTAAAAGTTGCCGTATCGACTAGTTACATATTAGCTATTGTAATTGCACTATTTTTGGCACTTATGACTTTTACAGGTCGTGATTTAATTAGCCAACTTTATACCGACAGTCCCGCAGTAATGGCTCTGGCTTCATCAATTATGATACTAGCGTGTGTCTACCAGTTACCCGATGCATTACAGGTTGCTGCAAATGGCATGCTTCGTGGGTTAAAATACACCACGCCTATATCGTATATTACGTTTATATCGTATTGGTTAATCGGCTTTTGTTTAGGTTACGTATTGGCAAGAACAGACATAATTGTGCCAGCTATGGGGCCGCATGGCTTTTGGGTTGGAATAATAGTAGGCCTTAGTGTCGCTGCTATTTTATTAATGCTAACAGTAAGAAAGCGTCTAAAATATGAATTTGTTAACAGTGATTCACTCAATCAAAACTAATAAACTCAGCCTTAAATCATTACCAGCTGCTTTGCTGGTAATGTGTTTTTTAATGCTTACAGGCTGCAACAAACCACAAAGTACTGTAAACGCTACTTATATTGAACGCTTAAGTAGCACAGTTAATGCAAGCCCAACACAGCCTAAGCCGCTCAAGCAACTCCCTTTACTGCAGCCTACCCCAATAGCACAAAGTGACTTAACACTGAGTATTGTTGAGCTTGCAGGCATTAGCCAATGCAAGCTTAACGTGCTTATAAGTGAGCACAATAACCAATTAGGAAAAACAGCCAGCGCTGCTGGGCAATTAAAATATCAAATAAACTTTATTAAAAGTGCGCAGGTTTGCTTAAATACGCTTGATAAAAATAGCCCTAGTTACACAAAAATACTCGCAGCCAAAAACTATAAAGAAACACACCTAATATACTTTTTTAATACCATGTTATTTAAAGAACCTGAGTTAAATCGTACCTGGCAACTCACCTCAAACGAGCTCACTACTGAACCCGCTGGTTTTCGCGATACCGTATTTGCGCTAAAGCAACTTGTACTCATTAAACAGCAAATTAAGGCTAAAGAATTTAGTGAAATTAATAGCGACTCTATTTTTAGTGCACTCGAGCAGCTTAATAAATTTCAATTTAACCAAGCACTCATTCAATCAGTCCGTAGGCAGGTCGTGTTAAATAACAACGCTACACAGTTTGTAAAAACACTAAACTTTAATACGCTGTGCCCAGAGGATAAAAATAATAAAAACGCAAAAATCATAAGCAACGTATTTCAAAAGTTTTACCTAAAAGAAATTCAGCCTTATCAAGCGCAATTAACTGGTTATCTAGAGGTACTACAACCGCTTTATAATGAGCTTTGGTTTAACGAAAGTATCTCAAGCCCTCAAATTAATAACTTAGTCAAAACGGGCTCAACAAGTAACTTACTGAACTTACTTAAAAGCTCAGCTAAAAAACATGTGGTTTGGTGGCAAGGTTTTTATAAAACGTGTGAAATAAGCCCAATATGAATAAAAAAACGGCAAATAAACTCAAAAACAACAAACTTGCTTGATTCACCAACCGCCACGCTATATATTAGCCGCCGTTGTTAAGCAATTAACACTTACTTAAATAAAGTAATACGACTGTAGCTCAGTTGGTTAGAGCACTACCTTGACATGGTAGGGGTCGGTGGTTCGAATCCACTCAGTCGTACCAACATTTAAAAAAGTATAATTGAAGGAAAAAGCACTACCTACTCTTGATCACCCGGTCCAAAGGTCAGTAGTTCTAATCCACTCAGTCGTACCAACATTTAAGTAAAACCTCAAAAATTGTACGACTGTAGCTCAGTTGGTTAGAGCACTACCTTGACATGGTAGGGGTCGGTGGTTCGAATCCACTCAGTCGTACCAACATTTAAGTAAAATAAATAAAGTACATTTGAAAGAAAAAGCACTACCCGCTCTTGATCACCCGGTCCAAGGGTCAGCAGTTCGAATCCACTCAGTCGTACCAATTCAAAGTAATAAAAAAAACCAGAGAAAAAGCATTACCCACTCTTGAGCACCTGGTCCAAGGGTCAGCAGTTCAAATCCGCTCAGTCGTACCAATTAAAAATAATTATTATATGCAGTGACCCACTTTTGTTATGTTACTTCCAAGTGTTAGCTGATAAATTATCTCGGTCGCACAATGTTTAACTAATTATCTACACATTAAAAATGGGGGATGAACTCCTACTATTGTCACCCCCAAGCTACCCTAATTACACATACAGTTCTGGAAGACTATCAATATTTAATCTGGATAACCAAGAGTTGTAATTGAGCCTAAACTATCAATTACTATTTCAATTTCATTACCTCCATCGCTTTCTTCCATAAGTCTAGAGCCATGCGGATATACAAGTTTTTGATTTGTTGAACCTCGAAGTCTTAAATATGGGTTTCGTAATGAATGTTGATAGCGCCCCGATATAATTAGGTCACTATTTTCACATAAAGCTGACCAATAACCTTTAAGCTCTAGCTCTCTTTGTTCAAAGCCTGTATAAACAACATTCGTCAAACTGGTATTGTCCTTTATCATTTTGATTAGCCAAAGCGTATTATCTGCTTGCTCAAGCGGTTCACCTCCTAAAAAGGTAATACCACTAATTTCGGGCGTATCCAAAATTTGCTGATAAAGTTTTTCTCTGTGTACAAGGGTTCTCTCTCTATGCGGCCACATTTGAGTATTCCAACAGCCTTTGCAGCCCAAGCTACATCCTTGTAGCCAAATTGTGAAACGTGAACCTGGACCATATATATGAGTATGTGCTTCGATATGAGCTAGATTAAAAAAAGAATTGCCTTCATCTATATTAGTCATAAATTAAATATGCCTAATACAAACAAGTTGAATTTTGCCATTAATCTGCTTTTCTTTTACGGTATAACCTTGAGCTTGAGCTTTTGCTATTGCTTGTTGTCGAGTTACTTCCACTCTCACCTTTCTTTGCTCTTCAATTTCTTTTCTTTCTATCTCGGCGAGTTCTGCTAAATGACGCTCATACTCACACAAGTACTCTTGCTCTAACTCCGATAAGAAGTCAGCGATTTTTTTATAATGCTTTAAACCTAGTACTCGTGCATTATATTGATCAGCATCATGCCTTAATACCCAGAGCTTACCTTGCTTTCTAAAGTGCTGGTGTCCATTGTAATCAACTCTATTAGTAACTATGTCACCACACTCAACACTATTATTTCCCTGAAAGTCACGTATATTTTTTACAGTTATATATTTTGGTTCATATCCTAACTTAATAAGTGACTGAAAAAGTGCAACTTCTACTACAAAGGGCGTGGTAGTTTTAATAACAGCACTCATTAACCACCTCGCTTACTTTCGACAATATGAGCTGCTTTTACAGTTTGTGATTGATGATATTCATCAGTCTTTTTTAAATTCTTAATGTTAATCTGCTCACCAAGAAGGTCAACAACAGCATCTATACAAGAATCACCTTGAAACCCTTCTGTTTTGGCATTAACTTGGCCTTGCTCATCAATCGTTATAATAATTTGTTGCTCAGGCATAAGCATCACCACTTTTAAAGATGCAAACTGTTGCTTCTAATCGAGACGCCTCTTTATTAGCAATCTCATATTTATCTAATGATTCAATCACTAGATACCGTTTACCTTTATCTTGCATTAATGAAAAAGCATCATTTGGTAAATATTCTGAAGGCCAAATAATTTTTAACTGTTTTTTACTTTTAAGTCCGAGTTGTAGATCTAACGACTCATCTAAGCTTTCTGCTTTTGGTTTGCGGCGTTCATGCCGGTCAAGCTCATCATTGATGGTTGCTAAACTCTTTTCTTGATTATTAGTATTGCTCTCAATATCTAACAGCTCTTTATGGGCTTTGCTATGTTCAGTAACTAAATGGTTGTAAACTTGATATAATTTAGCGTGTATCTTTCGATTTTCTTTCTTTGAAAAGAATTGTTTGGTGCTGTCTAACTCTTCTGCCTCCTTTGGTAATGTCGCTGTATCGTCTTCTGTTTTCTCACTTCTGTAAGTTTTAACTTCCTCACGGTACTTGCTTTCTATTTCTTTAAGTAACGTTTCTAGTTTTGGTCGCTTATTTTTAATAAGTTCTTTCGCTTTACTCACATCGTTCTTAGCTTGCTCTTTATCCGCTGATAATTGCTTAATTTTTTTATCCCAAATATGTTCTTTTTCAGCCAAATTGATCTGCTGAGATATTTGCGTTTTATTCTGATTTAGTTCTAATACAATTTGAGAAAAATCATCTTCTGCCTTTTTTCTCTCAGCAGGTGTTGAGTGTAAAAGGTTAAACTTTTTGAGCGCATCTATTCTTTCAATCAATTTTCTATGTGTCTGATTTTGCCCCAGAATAAATTGACTCAATAAACTTGCAAACGAGCGAGTCCTACTTTCAGTAAGTTGTTTACTTGAGTTATTTAGCGTGCTTTCCGCTTCGGAGAGTGATTGCTGCCACATGTTATTTACTTTCTCCCACTTATTTACCAATTCATCAGCGGTTGCGTTTTTTGGGCAATAAGGAGGATGAATTATTCCAGTGAATGAAACATGTTGCGCAGCAAATTTATCAGACCAATTTGTTTGTTTCGAAAACAAAGCTTCTGGAGTTTCATTCAAAAATTCTTCGATTGATTGGCAATAGTGCTCTTCCAAAGTAATAGTTTTGCGTTGCTCTATGGTCATTAATTCTTCATTTGAATTATTAGCAGACACAAATTTAACATTAACAAGCTCAGATACATTTGGTTTTAACGCCAGTACCCAACAAGCCTGCTCAGCAACCTTATTAATAGATGCAGTTACATTATTTTTTTGAGCTTCATCAAGCTGAATAGCCCAATTTACTTTACCTGCAGAAAACCCCTTCGGGAGTAACCAAACCACCTCTTCACTTCTTTCATCATCTTTAGCTTCATAAACAATATTAGGATAGTTAAAGTCAGTTAAAACTATATTTACTGAACTTTCTTTTGCGATACTATTTAGCTCGGCAAGTTGCCGATTTGAAATCAGCATAGCGTCATCTGTTATCTCAATTTTATTTGCTAAAGCTGATGCGTTAACTGTTGCTATTGTTGTTTTAAATGATTTCCTATTAAAATAACCATCTAATTGATATTCATCATTTAAGATAATCCTAACATCTGTTGGTTGTGCCTGACGCCTTGACTCCCCTATATATTCGTACTGTGTATTATCCCAAAAGTGTTTACAGAAGCTTCGGTAACTATCATCAATTTGATCTAGTGTAAGATCCAAACAATAGCCACTTTCATCTAATTCCGTAATAACAACACCGCGTTTATTAAAGTACTGATGATCACTTAAAAATATCGCACCAGCCTGAGCAACACCAGTGCGAACTAAACAACGTGATTTAAGCCGATCTATCGCTGTTTTGTTTTGTACATCATCACCTAAGCATAAGTAAACCCGTATGGACGGTTGGTTATCAACTAGTAACTGTATTGTTTTGATAGTTTCACTATCAAACAGAATATCTACAGAAATAATTAAAGTATGTTTGGTTTCTTCTATCTGCTGTATCAATTTAGCTTTGTTAAATACAGTAACAACATCACAATCATAAGCCGATTCAGTATTAGCATTTTTAGATACAAATTTACTGCTAAGCTTTTGTTCACTGTAATCTTTTTCGAATTTAATTTTTTTGGGTGCTAATATCGTCATTACACACATTCCCTGTTATATTCTTCAACGATGTCTTGGAGATATTGTGGTAAATCCCTCTTATCTAAAGGGGTAAAAGTCGGTGTTCCATGCACGACCCACTGCCTATTGTGCTCGCGAGCAAAGTCTAAACTTGCACTGACTTTCCAACACTTTAAACCTGCCGATGTAAAAAACAACCAGTAACGATCATGATTATCTGGAGATTTATCAATAAATTTAGGCTGCCAACTTTCAGGTAATTTCTTTTTGTACATTTGTTTCAGTGTTACAAACAAACCTTTTGATACACCTACTTTAATGGCGATTCTCGTCAAAAGGGCTTGTTGATGATCGGATGTAAAATAACGATCTGAGATAATTATATTTTCTATGTGTCTACCATTAGTTAAATGGTTTATAAGTTTTGGAAATTCGAACTCGGCGCCATCATCTAATGTTAAAGCAACGCCAAAATCAGCTGCTAGATGTGGCATTAAATCGAAACCTGCAGCCGCTTGCCAATAGCTAGTAGCTTTACCTTCTGTGCCTAATATCGCTAACATCTTGTCAATCTGTATAGGTGTAATATCATGTGGGGTTAATCCTGGCTGAGAAAGCCAGTCCAATTGCGCTTTTTCTGCATGTATTAACGCATTATGCTTTTGCTGGTAATAATGTTTGCACCATGCTTCTAGCCATTTCTCTCCATCACTTAAATCCATAGGTGAAATTGGCAATGACTGATGCTCTACTATTTTAAATGAACCAAAACGAGTTGAATCAACTGTTTCAAAAGGAAGTGTTTCTAACGATAAGCCGTTAAGCGTTTTTTTCTCATCAATTGTTTCACTAAAAGGAAGGGAGAAATATTGATATTGATTGTTCCACTTGCCATTTAACTGCTTACCTATAATGTCCATTAATTCTATATATTGGTTGTGGCTGGTTGGTAAATTGAAAGAGAATTCTTTTCCAACAGATGACGACTTATTACCCCTCCCCTTACTGGGAACTTCAATATTTAATTTCCCACTAAGAGTAGTTTTACTGTGCGCTGTTAACTGCCAATTTAAATATGCGCTTGCTTTATTATAAGTATCGCAAAGCACTTCAATGCTTTTAATCGCAACCTTAACCGACTCAATTGAGATCGATTTATTATTTTCTATCGCTAAGTTGGTAGTAATAACCTGCTCAGTTAAATATTGATTGATATCACCACGATAAGATCTATATTGATTAAGGTCTTTTGTGGCAAAGGCATCGATACGCTGTATTAAAATTGGATTTTTTACCAATAATTGGTCATTTTCGGCAAACCAAATATGAAACAAACCTCTTTCGAGAGTAGGTAAAAGTCCCGTTTTTAAAAATTCCTTTCCCCTAGCTGTAAGCTCCTTATTACAGTCAATTAAGGCTAGTTTTTTTAAATACTCAAGCAACCTAATTGGAAGTTCAGCTACTTTTCCAAGCGCATTAACAATATCCTGTCGCTTAACATAAACCTCTACTGTTCCCAACAAAGGTAGGCACACTAAATTAACCTTTCGGTTTAATGTAAACAAAGGACAGTTACCATTACTACGTGTTTTTTTAGAAGATTGTCGCATGTTCTCAGGATGACCTGTTTTAGATATATCTTTGGTAGTATTTAGTTTTATTTTCTGTAATTGTTCTTGTAGTGACGAATTCATTTAACTTTCCTTGGTAGCGCTTTAGCCAAATTTTTAAGCTCAGTAGTTCGGCTATTATTAGCAAAATAATCATAACAACCGACAATCGCTAGCTGATATCGGGCTCGTGTAATAGCTACATTCAGCCGGTTAGGTGAGTCTAAAAAACCATCGCGATAATTATTCACCATAGATAGAAAAACCAAGTCTGCTTCTTGCCCTTGAAAATAATCAACAGTAGCTAATTTAATAGGCTGCCCTTTATATTCAAATTGACTATATTTTTTATTGTTATCCGGCAGTTTTTGTAATTCTTTTCTCAACGCTGTTTCCTGTCCCTTATAAAAGGTCAGAATAGCGATACTATAAGGCTGCCCTTCATCATTTACACGACCTTCCCCCCAATCACAGAACTGTTTTAATTCTTTAAGGATCTTATCGACTTCGGCTTTATTTTTGTTTTGACTTACTTGTGCATATTTACTATTTTTAGGAATATCTAACCAAATGGCATGTGACCCAAACCCCAAGTAATCCCACTCTCTTTCAACAGCAACACTATCACCATTTTTAAGTGACTCACCATGATAGAACTGCTGCCCTGGAAATTTAGAAATAGCTGGATGCATTCGATGTTGGTAGCTTAGCGTTGTATGGCGTTGCTCTTTAATACTCGGAGTGAAACCTGAGTTAAGCGTATGCGAGATATCTTGTTTACGTTTTTGTAAACCATTACCTGATAATGCTTCTAGCACTGAAGGAAATGCCACTTGTTGCAGCTGAAAAACTCGCCCTTCACAATTTATAGTCTTCGGTAAGAGGCGCTCTATAGTTTCCTTATAGTTTTTAGTTTTGTTACCAAAGTTGTGTGATAAACGTAACCAATATAATCTTTCTAGTCGCCAACATACCTCTTCAGCCCAAGATTTTTCCTTTAATTGTTTATTAAAATGTGCTGCCACCTCTGATGTTCCGTTGATATTAACGCCACGACTATGAAGTTTTTGATCGTTATTAAATAATGCTTTATGTGAAAATGCATGAGCACTCGCGTGCCAGTCATCTGATAACCAAATACTATCAGCGGGTATAAGATTATTAATTTTTTGCAAACAATTATCTGCAATAAAACATAGGTTATACTCCCAAAGTAAAATTGGACTCGCAGCGTACTTCTCTATATTTGAAGAGTCTATCACTAGGATACGTTCATATTCTTCGTCTATTTTTACTCTTTGCGTAAGCTCGATCTTTAAGGCTTTAGCTTCTTGTGGTGAAATCGTTTTTATTAATTGATTTGAATATGCATGATGGTTTTTCTGCCCTGCTCTTAACGTTTCCAGTAAAAAGCATGCTGTTTGCAAGTTTTTATCTAACGATTGCGAAGCATGCCCTCTTCTACCCGGCTTTAATATAAGGTTTTCGAGGTTTGAGACTATCTGTTCTCTATCGGTAAATGGGGAGAGTTGACGGATATCTCCAACTAAGATGTGTTTAGCCGCATAGCGGGCGGGTACCAAAAATTCCTGAAAAGGGGTTTTACTGCACTCGTCTATGATCATCACATCGAAAGCTGGCTCATAAAGAGGTAAATTGACCTCTTTATCATTAAATAATCTCATTATACCTATAGTGGTCCCACAAATGAGATTAGCGCTATCAACTAATATTTGTTTACTGGTATTTTCAATTTGAATCAAATTATCAAATTGGTAGTGTTCAAGTCCTTGAGCGTTATGAGCATCCCCTATTCTAAGAGCAAACACTTCATTATCAAGTTCTTTATTGTCTATACGCTCTAGAACATTATTTATTGCAGCATGAGTTGAAGCTGTCAAAAGTATTTTTTTACCTTGACGAACTAACTGAACAATAAGCTCTAAAATGGATGTTGTTTTCCCTGTACCAGGCGGGCCATCAAGAATTGCAAAATCAGGGGTAGCCAATGCTTTCTGAACAAAATCTCGCTGTTCTAGACACCCTTTAAAGCGAATATCCGTCAGGATTTTCCATTTGTCCTGTTCAAGGGGCTCCGACTCTGTATGCTGCCAAGGTTTACTTGTTTGGTCTTTAAATAAATTCAATAACCCATCATGCCCTGAGTGAGGAGCAGATGTCAGAGCTGATATAGCATCTTGTTGCTTGAGTAATTGAGAGATATCAGCTTTGGCCTTTATAGTTTTATATAAAGGTAAAACGCTTTGCTGTTTAGTTTGTTTTGATTTAGCCAGTAATAACTGTTTCTCTTCACTATTACTTTTTATTACGTGAAAAGCCTCCCGATTGTTATTCTGATTAGATTCCAAAATGATCGCATTTTCACTAAAAAAATAATCGAGCACAGACAGGCCGCTATCATCGTTATTTATAGGTTCAATTAGCTGTATCCACTGCTCTTTTGTATTTTCTTCCTTAATATCAAATTCAAGATCTGGATAAGTACCTAAACTGCAGTGGCTTAATTTTGTTACGTTGCTATGTTGTGCGGTAATAGTGACGTTGTTATTGTTTAAAGAGAACTCCCAATCACTTTGTTTTAATGGTTTCCCTTTACTATCAAATAAGCTCTCAACCGTTAAATTCTTAAGTTCACGTGCGGTGATATCTTCAATTTTTGCGCAATCATAATTAGGCGTCTTCGTTGAAAGCACTAACCAGTTAGCAACGTCCTTTTTTACATGAGTTGCCAATTTGGAATCCGAAAAAGTTTTTATAGTCTCAAACTTTACGGTTAAATTATTGAGTTTGGCTGTACCTTCTTTTTCATTTAACTGCCCAAACAGATCAATAACTAAATCATTACAAGTATCGATACTGTACCTTTTTTCATCCACTATCACTACATCTGTGTTTATAACAGTAAGGCTCAAGGGTACTAATGTAATTGTATAACCTAACCAAACTATTGAAGTAATAACTTCACTATATTCTATTTTAATTTCATAAAAATCATTATGCACTCTGGAATCAGTTACTTTAATTTTTCGACTTTTTTTACCTTTACCGATTGTTACGGGCTCATCAAGGTCGACCTCAAAATCATCATCCAAGTCAGCGTTATTTAATCTATACCAATCTTTATCTGGGTTGATTAAACGAATACGAGTAAGAGGTACTATTTGATATATATTTTGCTTTGGTTTGATATTAAATTGCTGTTGGGCAAGAGCTTCCCATTCACATGTAACTTCTTTATCTTTAAACGCTGTAATACTGTTAGATAAATAATTGCGAAAAGGGGTTAAGCCATTCAACACGTTGTCCTGTAATTTTAACGACTTAGACTCATCACCGCAAAGTGATAGATAAAATGGATTCATGGTAGGCTACTCGAAAGGATTTTCTATTTCAGATTTTAAGCGAGTCATTGATTTTAATTTATCAGTGATTACTTCTGGTTTTTGTGAGCTTGCTCGCACTGCTCGCCCTTTGACCCAAGAACGTGTTTTATCGATCAATTCGTGCATAGTCATTGATATAGGCGTAGTTACTGCAATTGCTGATTTTATATGCTCAAAGTTAATATCAATGCCATCGTCAAAGGCCATAAACAAAGCCTCTTTAATCACTTCTTCTAACTCAGCCCCAGTAAAGCCGAGTGTTAGTTGAGCCACTTCTTTTATTTCCACTGCACTTAAATTATCTTCTCTGCTTCGTTTTTTTAAATGAACATTAAGGATATCTTCCCGCTCTTGCTCAGTAGGTAGATCAACAAAGAAAATTTCATCAACACGTCCTTTTCTAAGTAACTCTGGGGGCAACTGCGCAATATTGTTAGCTGTCGCAACAACAAATACAGGCTTTTTCTTTTCTTGCATCCAAGTCAAGAAGCTACCAAGTACTCGCGCTGTAGTGCCTCCATCTGATGAACCTGAACTTTGAATACCTGATAACCCTTTTTCAATTTCATCTATCCATAGAATACTGGGAGATAGTGTCTCTGCTAACTGCAATGCTTCACGCATATTCGATTCTGATTGACCTACGATACCGCCAAATATTTTGCCAATGTCTAATCGTAGTAAAGGTAATTGCCAGGCATTCGCTATTGCTTTAGCTGCTAAGCTTTTACCTGTACCAGGCAAACCTAATAAAAGTAAGCCTCTTGGCTCCTCTAAACCAAACTCTTTTGCGCTTTCACCAAAGGCAAGCTTTCTTCGTTTAAGCCATTTTTTTAGGCTGTCCAGACCACCAATATCATCCAACGTAGCACTTGGATGAAAATACTCTAAGTGGCCTTGCTTTCTTATGACTTGTTCTTTTTCTCGAACAATGCTTGAAATATCAAGTTCATTTAATCGCTCCTTCTCACAAGCAATTTTCGCAAATGCTAACTGCGCTTCACTTGTAGATAACCCCAATGCTGAATTAAGAAACTCAGTACTGAAAGAGCAATCTCGCTCATCTAACTCAAACTTTTGTTTAGCTTGTTCTGCGAGCTTTTTTAGTTCTGATAGATTAGGCAAAGGCATTTCAAAAACTTGGGTATCTTTTACCAACTCAGTAGGTAAATCAAAAACGGGTTGTGACATGATTATAGTCACTTTATCTATTCGTCGACCAGCAACTGCTACAGCAAAACTTCGTAAACGCGAAATATTTTTATGATCAAATGTGCCTATGTGAGGATGAAAGTCCTCAAGGAGTAAAATACAGTTAACAGGTGTGGGTAAGTCATCTTGATTATCACCGATTACCCACTCAAGTACTTCGGAGGGGGTATCTACATCTTCCATTAGCTCTTGTTGGCTAATCCCTCTTCTTAAACCTTTACAGCTATCCCAAATGAAAGTTTCTAGACTTAATATATCAGCAATTGAGTTAACTGCGGCCCTAATTCGAAGGGTATCATGACTAATAATTTGTATAAGAGGTGCACCGGCTTTCACAGCAAGTGTTATTTTTTTTTTGAAATCCATAACTATCCATACAGCATAAAAAGATAAGTTTTTTAGCCAAGTAATATTCCTATTTCCATTTGGCCTTCAGAAAAAGTACTAAACTCTTAATAACTATTCAATACTTAATTTAATTATAATAGGTACTTAATAAAAATATCATATAAAAATGATTAGAAAATTATTTGTTATTCTTGTTTGTAAACTCATTGGTTATTCATTTAAATTACTGCTAATGCTTTGTCTGTTGCCTGTGCAAGCGCTTTAAAAAAACGCAGACACTTTTCAAGCTCATCTTTTTTAATTATTTGTGGTTGAGTAGTATCAAGCTGTGCATGGTGTAAAGCTTCCCCCCTTTTCGAAATCCACTTAATTAACTGCTCTCTGGCATCTTTTGGTAATACATTAGGCCATGACCATTGCTCAGTAATATCTACACCAAAAACTCTTCAAATAGCTTTTTGGTTTTATTTGAATTTGGATTATGAAAAAACTTTAAACGTTCATTTAATTGCTTTTCTGCAAAGTGACCAAATTGAGAGCCTTTAATTAAGCTAAATTTGGCATCAAAAATTTCAGTTACCACATCTTCAACATAGGTTTCCCATGCGGTTAGCGTCATTATTAAGCTTGCTTTTTTTAAAACATCATATGAGCATAATTCTGGATGGTTATTTAGCGTTTCAAAGCATGCTAATAGTTGTTCTGCTTCAGATAGGGCTCTATTAAAATTTTGTAATGAGAGGGTCATTTTCTTCCTTAAATATTTAACTAACAATTAGGTGTTTGTTAGTACTGCTTTATTTTTTGTAATGCTATACAAAAATTTATAAAAATATAATTTCACAAGCTTGTGAAAATTTAATCTAGCTGGCTTTAATCTTTTTTATAATCACTAAAATTAATGATATTACTGGTATCAACTATTTCGTTTGATGACTCATCAACTAGTTTCTCTGAGCTGATAAACGCTTGGCAGTATGTGAGTAGGCGCTCTATGGGTATAAACTTTTCTTTGCGGCCAGTTGTTTTATTAGTAATACGTTTAGGTTGGGTGTTTAAGTAAATAGCTAACTCAATGGCAAGCTCTTTAGGTAACTCATAAAGCCCCTCTTCTTGTAGTGTTTGAGTAACCCAAAGTGCGGCATCGCTAATATGCCCGCTTATACTTAAATCGGTATTTTTAACCCAGTGCGGAGTAAACTCTATTTTAGATAGCTCACTTAACAGCACCGCAATATCGCTGCGTGGTATTAGCTGATAAACCTCAAGTGTTTCTGCCATCATTAGCTGCCATTCGTACTGCAAACGCTGAGTTAACTCTTCTTGCGATAGCTTTAAACTAACTGGTATAAAAAACGTAAAACGGCTATTCGCCTCGCAGACAATAATTGTTTTTTAACGAGATTTATAGCTGTTATCAATTATCTGTAATTGCCAGTTAAAGTAATTTTGATCACTAATAAGGGTATTTACCCCCGCTTGTTTACCGGGTTCATGTGGCAAACGAGGTAAATCAACTTTTAGGTATTTATTAAGTGCGTTTGAGGCGTTTAGGTTTAGTGTTATGTTATTTCTCAACTTGTAACTCTTATCATTTTTTAAATTTACGTAGATGGGTTAAGTCGCGAAGCCACGCTAGGGAGTTTGATGAACCAAACAACAAAGATATTTTCTACCCATTCGTAATTCCTAACAACTCTAATTGTAGTGGTCAATAAAATTTGGCCACAGTTTTAGAATCTTGATATCTAACCTCAGATTCATTTGGCGCTAAACCGGCATTATAATGATGCGGCCTAACGTTGTTGTAATATCCGTTGATATA
>NZ_JACJEP010000037.1:0-26092 GCF_014164135.1 Pseudoalteromonas sp. SG45-1 | reverse complement strand
TATATCAACGGATATTACAACAACGTTAGGCCGCATCATTATAATGCCGGTTTAGCGCCAAATGAATCTGAGGTTAGATATCAAGATTCTAAAACTGTGGCCAAATTTTATTGACCACTACATAGATGGTTATTTTCCGTAAGCAAAACGGTAGTTTTAACGATTTTAGTAGTGGTATTTCCTGAATTTAATGAAGCGTGTTAATCTTATGTTTTCATTACTTTATCGCGCTTCAGTTGATAGATTTTAGGGATGTTTTCTATGACGTAAATTAATAAAAAATCATTAGCTGAAACAGATATTATTACCAAGTTTATCATGCCAGCAATATTGCAATCTGGTTGGGATGATATCATTTAGAATCATGGTGGCAAAGTTGTGGTTCGCTTATGTAGGTTGCTACAAGGAGTTGTGGATACGGAACAATAATATTATTATAGTCTTTAATTTTAATTGATGTAACGTTAAAAGGAATCTTTATATATCAATACCTTAAATGAAAAATTCTCCAAAGTATTAATATTAACTGGTGTCGGATTAGTTATATTAGCAATATCATTTTTCACATATAAAGCAAATTTATTTGACTTTAATACTGCAATTGACGCAGCCATATTCGGACAATTTGGTGATGTAGTTGGTGGGGTTGTTGGTTCGCTATGGGCTTTGGCTGGGGTCATACTATTCTACGTTGGGTTAAAAGAACAAAGAAAAGCTCTTCAACTTAATGAAACAGCACTTTTGAAGCAAATAGAAGCTTTGAATGTCCAAAAAGAAGAAATGCAATTGCTAAGAAAAGAGTATGTCGCTGCAAGAGATGTATTTACTCAACAAAAAGAAGCCCTCAAAGCTCAAGCAAGCACAGCTAAAGTACAACAGTTTGAGTCAAACTTTTATTCCTTAATCAATATTTATACAAATATTACCAGAGAGTTCTTTGGTGAATCGGGTGATCTTAAACAGATCACAGATGACTTGAAAATAATTCCAAATGTTGAAGATAAAAAATTTGAAGAACGTATAAAGTTAGTTGAAGAGCATTACATTTCTATTTACCAAAAGCATAAGGATAAAATATCCCACTATTTAAAAACTGTATACAGAATTTATAAAACTATAGATGAAGAGTCTTTATTTACAGAAAAACAAAGGTTTTTTTATTCTAAAATTATTAGGTCTCAATTTACAGAAGAAGAACTTTTCATTATCTACTACAACTCAATCTCAAAATATGGAACAAATTTTAGAACTCTTATTTTGAAATATAATTTATTAAAACACTTAAGTTTTCTATCAAAAATTGAAATGAGCGATTTGCTAACTGACAATGAAAGTTTCAATTACAGAAGAGAATGCTTTTGTGAAGAGCTAGAACAGCATTTAATGAAAGCAACAAAACTCATTTCAGATTTAGAGATTGAAAACCCGCAATATTCAACCTCTATTGAGATTATCGATACAGTGGTAATACTGGAGAGTCAATTAGATGAAGATAACTATTTAACTCTATTAGTTAGTGGAGAGAATAATAATCATCTTTTGCATCTAGGAATGGAAAACAACGATGAGTTTATAGAGCTTGTTAAGTACTCAGTTTTAGATCGTCTTTTTAATAATAACTTTGAGTTTATGGATACAGGCGATTTAGTTAAAGTTTCAATATTAGATAAGTCAATCTTTGAGCTAAAAATAATAACTGAAAATAAATTACAATTAAACGAAGATCGTTTTTAGGTGAAAAAATAATGATAAAAGATGATGAGTTCGTAAGAGTTTTTAAAAACAATTTGAAAGTAAATATGCGTTCTATTTCTGTTAAGACTTTATTAGGTGACCGAAACCTTAACCGAATAAACTATAAACCTTATTACCAGAGAAATTATATTTGGGATAATAGTAAAGCTTCTTTTTTTATTGAAAGTGTATTACTGGGAACTGATATACCTCCATTGATTTTATTCAAAAGCGGAAGAACAATTGAGGTAATTGATGGACGGCAGCGTTTTGAGACATTAAAAAGGTTTAAAGAGAACTCATTCAAGCTATCAATAAATGGATTAATGGAATTAAAGTTTTTGGATAAGAAAAATTTAAATGACTTTAGTCCTGACATAAAGAACGCCTTTTTTGATACTAAAGTAAGAATTTTTGAGTTTGAAGTAGTGAATGAACCTTCTTTGAATTCTGCTCTAGAAGATAAAATTAAAAAAGAAATATTTAGGCGATACAACACTGGTATTACACCTATAACAGGCAACGAATTAGACAACGCAAAGTACGATGATGATCCTGTTACATCTTCGATAAAGGTGTTATTGGCTGATTCACCTCAATTTACTCTAAAATTACAAAATTGTTTTTTCAAGAAGAGAAATAATGGCGCATCAGAATCTAATATTACTGACTTTTTTCGCCGATTTATCACTCTTAGCCATTTCCCAATTAAAGCTTATGCTGACAGTGGTAGAACAGATACTAGGGAATTACTCTATGATTTTATTGTCTCAGAAATAGAAGATAGTGAAGCTTTTGTAGAAGAATTTAAAACGCACCTTGATAAAGTAATTTTTTTGTATGAACTGCTTCAGGAGAAAAATGCTTCCTTTATCGACAATAAGCTGGTTTTTGAATGCCTATTATGGGTGGACACTATCCTTGCAAAAGAAGGCATAGAGCTTGAAGTAAGTAACAGTTTAGTTGAAAAAATCGTTGAACATTATGATAACGTTAAGGAAAAATACGATACAGAAGGATCGCACTTTTACGGTGCGATAAATGAAAGATACACAGATACCGCATCATTTTTCGAGAAAATGTATTCAATAAATCTGATGATGTATATTAAAACTGATGGTTTTAAAGAAAAAATTAAAGATCTACGGCAAACCGAAGGTGAGAGTTTAGATAAAATATCTGCTTTAAAAACTTTAAGGCTATTGAAACCAGAGCCATCATCGGAACCATTAGAGGAAATCCTCTCTGATTTACGAACAAACAAATATCTTTTACGTCCATCATATCAACGTCAGGAAAAGATAAGTGTTTATAAAGCATCTTCGATTATTGAAAGTATATTACTGGGCATATATTTACCACCGATCTTTATTTTTAAGCGTGAAAATGGGGTGCGAGAAGTAATAGATGGGCAACAAAGGTTATTGTCTGTGCTGGGCTTTTTAGGTAGACCTTATCTTGATGAGAATGGAAATGAATATTATTCAAAAAATAGTAATTTCTCATTAAAAGGTCTTAGAATTTTAACTGAGCTTAATGGGAATAAATTCAGTGGTATTGCTGAAGAGTACCAAGACAAAATTTTTGATTTTGATTTAAATATTATTGAGATAGATTCTAAACTCAACAGTGAATTTGAACCTGTTGACTTATTTATACGTTTAAACAATAAACCTTATCCTATAAAAGAAAACTCATTTGAGATGTGGAATTCTTTTGTAAATAAATCGGTTATTCAGAAAATTAAAGAAGTTACAAAAGAAAAAAACGATTGGTTTTATTTAAGAGTAATAAATAAAAAATCATCCAGAGATAGGATGGAAAATGAAGAGATGGTCGCAGTATTAAGTTACTTGGATTATATTTCAATTTATGAGCCTGAAATATCAGGTGTCGAATTCTTTCAGAAATCAGATCGATTAAACTGCCGAATTAGCAATAAAGCTGGAGTTACTTTGTTTTTAAACTCCTTGACTGATTCATCATCCAAAACTACAAAATATTTGCAAAGTGTAGTGAGTACAAGTGAGTTTATCTCAAAAATTGAAATTTTATTAAATACAACTTCACTTTTAGAAGAGTTCAATAAGTTGTTAAATGTAAAATCTATAAAGGCCTTCACCCGAACACTCCAAGATATATATATGCTTTGGCTATGTTTTCGCAAAGTTGATATTGAAACTATAGAAAATAGCAGAGCTGAGTTAATGATAGATTTTCAATCTTTATTAAAGACACTAAAGAATGTTAACGAAGAAGATGTAGATGCGAGCTATTTACATCGTTTTGAAATGCAATTTAGTGATTTTAAGGATAAGTTTCATTATTAATAAATTGTAAATGCCTTTATGCTAAATGCTTAAAGCTCAAAATTAATCAAGCTTAGGTAACCCCTAAGCTTTTTGCTTTTAAGGTGGTAGACGTAGATGGGATCGAGGGTTTGAAGTAATACCGTCCCCCATGGCGCTAAACCCTCCATTTTATATTTACAAGTAATAAAATATTGTGTAGTTTTTAATACTTATCTATGTGCACAATTAAGTGGTGCAATTTAATATTATAAAACGAGTGAAATAGAGCTTGGATTTAATGTAATTCTTAAATTTCAATTGGTTATGTTTTTTTATTGGTAGGTTTATGATTAATTCTGAGGGTTCGAATCCCTCTCCCTCCACCATTATTCTTAGAGCCCAGTTATTAATATCGAAAGGTAACAATAACTGGGTTTTTTAATGCCCTCAGAATGACTAATTATTTACTAAGCAAAGTGTCGATAACATGCCGACAAGTTCATGTTTTTCGATTGGTTTTGAAACGTAACCATCAAATAGCTGCCTGTATATTTCTTTTTGTTCTGTAAAAACATTAGCAGTTAATGCAATAACAATTTGTTCGCTATTAAGCGTCTTAATTATTTTACATGCCTGAAGACCATCCATTTTTGGCATTTGAATGTCCATAAAAATAATGTCTGGTTTGTGTAACTCGTATAATGAAATCGCTTCTAAACCATTGTTGGCAATAATAATGGTGGCTTTAGTTGGTTCAAGCATCGCAGCTGCAACAAGCTGATTTATTTTATTATCTTCAGCTAATAAAATAATTTTTCCAGATAGGTCAGGAAGCTCAATATTTTTGGTTGTTAATGTGCTGTCATCCACCTGCGCTTGTTTTAATGGTAAGTATACATAAAACTGACTCCCTGAACCTAACTGGCTTGTTACTTTAATTTCGCCATTCATAAGGCCTATTAATGATTTAGTGATGGGTAAGCCAAGGCCCGTACCACCATATTCACGCGTGGTTGATTGCTCAGCTTGTTCAAAGCGCTCAAACAATCGATCAATTGCTTGCTCAGAGATTCCAATTCCGGTGTCTGATATACAACAACATATTTTTTTTTCGTCAGTTAGCCTAAACGTTACTGTAACGCCACCTTGAGATGTAAACTTAATCGCGTTAGATATTAAGTTTAAAAATACCTGTCTGAGTCTAACTGGGTCGCCCACCCAATGCTTGTGCTCAATATCAATCACAAATTTAAGGTAAATGTTTTTATCTGTTGCTTGCACACCTAAGTCTGACTCTAAGTGATGAATAAGTTCAAAAAAATCAAAAGGCTTATTCTCTAATGAGAGCTTGCCGGCCTCTATTTTAGAAAAATCAAGAATATCGTTAATAATGGTGGTGAGTGCTCGAGTTGAATATAGTGATTTTTTTAAATACTCTTTTGATTTTTCATTAAGCGGTTGTTCTTGTAATAGTTGTAATGTGCCAAGTATACCGTTCATTGGGGTTCGTATTTCGTGGCTCATATTTGCTAAAAATTCAGACTTTGCTTGCGATGCTTGCTCAGCAAGTTCTTTTGAGTGACCAAGGGCTTGCTCGTGGTCAATTTGTTCTGTTAAATCGTAAGCAATACCTAAGTAGCCAACGGTGTCTCCTTCGTTATTTAACAACGAAGTGACACTTAAATTAACTTGTATTTGCTCGCCTGTAGAAGAAATGTATGTCCATTGATTAATATCTGGCTCTGTTGCTGTTGCTTTTAAGATAAATACTTCAAAACCAGGGGTGACAGGTTTATTTAATTCAGCACTAAGTAGTTTAGCCTTTTTTATAATTTCTTCTTTTAAATGAAATATGCCAGGGTTTTTAATGCCAATAACATCTTGCGCTTTGTAGCCTAATAACTTTTCAGAGGCGGGATTAAATAGAGTGATTAAGCCGTTTGTGTCGGTCGCAATAATTGAATAACTAGCACTGTTTAAAATACTTTGTTGGAGCATGCTCATATCGGCTATTTCTTGCGTACGTTGTTTAACTTCGCTTTCTAGTTTTAAATTTGCTTGCTGCAATGCGAGTTTATTTTTTTTAGCCTGAAGTGTTTTTCTCTTAATTCTTTGGTTTCTTCTAAAAATAAACAATTGCATTAAAAAAACTACAAACATACAGCCAATAGTGGCGAAAGAGCCATTAACAATGGCTTGATACCGACTAGGGAGATGAAGGTTATAAATAAAGGCGTCTGAGGCATCAATGGTAATTTTCCACGTTCTACCCATTAATTTTATAATTTTAGTTAATTGATAATCGTTAGTTCTGCTTTTTATGCCATAACTAAAAAAATCAGTCTCAGTATCGTTATTTATATCACTTATCGTTAGTTGATTTTCATCAAGGTGTGAAAGTGAGTCTAAAATTTTATCAATTAACAACGGCGAATATGCCCAACCTAAAAGCTCATTAAGGCGCTGTTTTTTATTATCAGAAATAGTAATGGTTTTATATATTGGCACTAATATTAAAAAGCCTTGTTGTGAGAGTTTATTCGCTTGTACTAAAGTCAGTGGCGCCGTTAATTGGGTTGTATTATTTATGGCAGCATTTAGTGCTGCCTGTTTGCGCATGCTCTCAGATCCAATATCTAATCCAATTGCTTGTAAGTTTTTTTGCTCAGGAAAAATATATTGAATTATAAAATGCTCATCACTAGTCGCTACGAGTGTATTCAAATTAAATGTCTGATCGGGTCTATCGTTTTTTGCATCATTCAAAAATTTATTTAATTGCTCAACGCCAACTTTTTTTATATAGCCAATACCATTAGCTCCAGGGAATTCTTTAGCGTAGTTACGGCTCCCAGAGTAGTTAGTTATGGCTTGATAGTTTAAGTTATTTGCACCTATCCCATGTACAAAGCCCTTTAAACCAAATAGCCCATATTGATACAAATCGAGCCTACTGTTAATACCTGTAGAAAGCGATGATAGGCGGTTATCAAGCGCATTGTTTATTTTATTTTTTATGGCTTCTTGGTGTTTAATATGAGCAAAGTAGGTAAGTATAATGCCCGCAACTAATAAAATGACGTGAGGAAGCAGTGAGATTAATAACCCTTTATTAACCGGTCGTGCTTGAATCATTAATTAATCCTTTTTCATGAGTCGCAGTAAGTGTGTTTCTATTTTAATAACGTGATAAATATAGCACCTATTATTCAAGACACAACTTTGTTATTAATTGGAATGTATATATTTTATAGAGGTTTAGAGTAGGGGGAGTCAAAAAAGTTGATTTTAAGCCTCAAGATAAAATTAAAATACATATAAATATAATAATTTATAAATTCTGCATCACTTTATAGATACCAACAAAAGTAGTAGCAAAAGGAGCTGGTTTTTGTGCCTATTGATTTTTAGAAGAAATCAGCTGCTCATAACTTTACTTAGGTAAGTTTAAATCAAGTAAAATTTAATTAATATTATGAGGCTTTTTTAAATAAAATTAGCGACTTAGATACGAGTGAGCAAGAGGTAATCTTTACCAATTTTTACAATTCATCCGAAATAAAACAAACTCTTACTATTTTATAATATAAAAATTAAAACATTATAAATTTATATTGTTCTATATTTATTAGCATGAAAGAAAGGTAATTACTTGAAATGTAATTACCTTATGACATGTTTGCCGTGTAGGTCAAAAAGCATACACATCCCTATGTGCTGCACAGTAAAAACTTAAAAAACAAGGTAACGGAGATAACTATGGCTCACCGAGTATCTAAATTACTTGCGGCAACAGGCGCAGTATTAACATGCATTTCTATTCCTTCGTATGCTGCTGTTAATGGGCTGACAGAACAAGATGAATTTAATTTAAAACTTAGATCAATTTATTTCGACCGTGACTACGATAACGACGCAAGTGACGATTCAACTTTTGCTCAAGGTATAGAGCTCAATTACACATCAGGTTATATAAATGATTTATTGAGTGTGGGTGTATCGACTTACACCGTAATGAATATTAACTCTACAGGTTCAGCCGCAGGTAATATTTTACCAGCAGGTAATGAGAGTGGCGGAGTAGACGATAGCTTTTCTAAATTTGGTCAATATTTTTTAGATTTTAAATTGGGCAAAAACGGTCACGTTAAAGTAGGTGGGCAAAAAACCAAAAGTATGCTTTTAAAAAGCTCAGGCAGCCGTGCTATTCCTAATACTTTTAGAGGCGTTTTTGGCGATTACAAAATTGGCAACACTAAATTATATGGTTACGTATACGATAAATGGAGCCGTCGACATGATGAAAGATGGGAAGACTTTTCTACCGATCAATCGGCACCTGGCGCCATTAGCGTAATTTGGGGCGTAGGTGCTACGCATAAAAAAGACGACATAACATTAGAGGCTGAATATTTAAATTCCCACAATTATCTAAGTAAAATGGGATTAAAAATTAGTTACGACATTAAACTTGAGCAAAGTAAGTTAACCCTTTCAACTGGCATATTTACCTCACAAGATGATGGTGATTTATTTGTAACAGGCGCAGAGGGCGGCGATTTAGATGATGAAGATGCAACTGGCGCATTAACAGGTTTAACTAAAAGTGAAAACGATGGATTTGCCTATTACTTAGATGCTGATTGGAAAAAAGATATTTGGAGTGTAGGTGTGGCATTTACCAAAGTAAGTGATGCTTGGATTGAAGATAACTTTAGTGGCGATCATGGTACAAACCCATTTCCAACTCGCTCATTGATTGGTGCCGATTTAACAAATCAAAACGAGGCAACGTGGCAGGCACGTTTTGGCATTGATTTAAAAGCAGTATCGCCAGGTTTAACAACAAAGTTTTACTACACAAGCGGTAGCGATGCTGAAAACTCTGCGCTGGGTAAGTTAGCTGGCACAGCTGATGAAAAATATTGGGCTGTAGATACGCGCTATAAAGTTGAGAAAATAAAAGGCTTAAGTTTGCGCTGGTTATTTGTAGATTATACAACCGAAAAATCAGGCAGCGTTGATGGTGTTAAAGGCGACAGAGCCGACCACCGAGTTTATGTAGATTACACTATTAAATTTTAAAATAACGTTTAATAAGCCAATGCAAATTTATACATTGGTTTTATTTCCTTTATTAATTACCACTATGATAAAACAAACAAATAGATAATAAAAATAAAGCTAATATATGTTTTCTCTTCAACAGTGGCAATCGCAGGGCCAATTCACTCATATTTCTGGCCATCAAATATTTACAAAAATAGCTGGTGATATAACTAAGCCTGCGCTGCTTTTAATACATGGCTTTCCAAGTGCTAGCTGGGATTGGGAAGGTATGTGGCAAACACTTAGTGAACATTATTTTGTAATTACGCTCGATATGCTAGGTTTTGGTTTGTCAGATAAACCAATAAACGCTACTTATAAAATTACCGAACAAGCCGACTTATATACCCAATTTTTAAAAACATTAAATATTAATGACGTACATATTTTAGCTCATGACTATGGCGATACAGTGGCTCAAGAGTTATTAACAAGGCAAGTGGTTAGCCAAAGTGACTTTAAAATAAACAGCGTGTGTTTTTTAAATGGTGGGTTATTTCCTGAGGTGCATAAACCATTATTTATACAAAAGCTTTTACTTTCAAAGCTAGGTTGGATAGTGCCAAAATTAATGAATAAACAAAAATTTGCCAATAATTTAGTTACTATTTTTAGTAAAAGTACACCGCCCTCAAAACAAGTGGTAGACACACTTTGGGAGTTGCTAATTTATAAAGATGGTTTAGCCGTTATGCCTAAACTCATTAGCTATATAAAGCAGAGACAGCAAAACCGAGAACGCTGGGTTGGTGCCATCATAAATAGCAATATACCACTTACGTTTATAGCAGGCGCAGAAGATCCTATCTCTGGTAAGCACATGATTGAACATTATAAAAAGCTTATTCCGAATGCGCGCGTACAAGAGTTTGTAGAGCTTGGGCATTATCCGCAAGTAGAAAATCCAGATGCTATTACGCAGGCTTATTTGGATTTTAGAAATTGCCAATAAAAACGCGGCACTAAATTAAGTGCCGCGTTTATAAATTAATAACTCTGAGTATTTAGGCTTTGAACCTTAATATTTTTTCTTCGGTGCTTTTAATTGTTTTTCAAACTCGTCTGAAAACAATATCGTGCCGTCGTCTTCCTCTGTAGGGAAGGCTGCAATAAGTAGGTCATCTTCTTCAAGGCCTGGTGTCCAGCGACTAAACCAGTCAGCAAGTGGAATTGCTTTAGCGCTGCAGCCAGCCCATTCGCCAGTTGCCCATGCTTCTGCAAATTCGCGAGTTGGCCAAACTGGCACACAGTCGTCATCTTCGTTGGCAAGCATAACGCAGCCATCATCGTCGTTTAAAATCCATACTTGTTTAAATTGTTGTACGGTTTCGAACATATAGGCTAGGCGTTTTTTTGCCCCAAGCCCTAAAATTACAGCTTGTTCTTCGCTTAAATTTGGCGTTGTCATAATTAGCTCACTCTTAATTACTATATCTAAATTATATGCACACAAGTATATCGAGTTATATGACAGAGTGTTGAAAAGTTGCTATTTAATTTCAGCAATGCAGATCTAATTTGTATATTGAACAGTATAAGTCACAACTAATTTGAGCGATCATTCAAAATAAGCTTGAATGTTTGTAAAAAGGCCACATTGTAGTAAGCATATACTTAATGAAGGATTGAAAAATGACTACTGATCTACTTGCTCCGTTTAAACTAAATAATACGATTGAGCTTAAAAACCGCGTACTTATGGCACCATTAACGCGTTGTATGGCTGACGATAACTTAGTGCCAACACAAGATATGGTTGAATATTATGCTCGCCGTGCCGAAACCGGTTTAATTATTAGCGAAGCAACTATTATTCGTCCAGATGCGCAAGGTTACCCAAATACACCTGGTTTATTTACCAGTGAGCAAATTCAAGGTTGGAAAAAAGTAACTGATGCAGTGCACGCTAATGGCGGCAAAATGTTTGCACAGCTTTGGCATGTTGGCCGTGTTGCACATCCTCACTTTTTTGATGGCGATGTACTGGCACCATCGGCAATTGGCGTTGAAGGCTCTGTACCTCGTATGCGTGAGCTTACATACATCACACCAAAAGCAGCGACTATAGATGACATTAAGGGCCTAGTAGCTGATTACGCAAAAGCGGCAGAAAATGCGATTGAAGCGGGTTTTGACGGGGTAGAAATTCACGGTGCTAACGGGTATTTGATTGACCAGTTTTTACATTACGCTGCAAATACACGCAGCGACGAATACGGTCAAACGCCTGAAAATATGTCGCGTTTTGCACTAGAAGTAACCGATGCAGTTATCGCCGCTGTAGGTAATGAGCGTACTGCTTTACGTGTTACACCGGGTGCTTATTTTAATATGAGCGAAGATAGCCGTGATAAAGCGGTATTCGATTACTTATTACCAGAGCTTGAGAAGAGAGATTTAGCATACTTACACGGCGGTATTTTTGACGACAGTACAACGTTTGAATCGCTTGAAGGTAAAACGACGTCTGAATTTTTACGTGCAGGCTACAAAGGTACATTAGTAGGCGTAGGCAGCTATACTTTTGAGTCAGCAAAAGAGGCAATTAACGATGCTAAGTTTGATTTAATCGCTATTGGTCGCCCACTTATCGCAAACCCAGATTACATTAGCAAAATTGCAAACGGTGAAGAGTTAGTACCTTACAGCGATGAAATGCTAGCTGAATTGAAGTAACAGCTAAATATTATATTTAGTTATTAAGGCACCCAAAGTTAAATCTTTGAGTGTCTTTTTTTGTACATATTCCCGCCATAAATCTTCCATATTTGTTTAACCTTTATGTAAATAAAGTTCATCCTCGTTGTCATGTTTAAAATCCATACTGTGCTCGTTTTCATATTTCATAATTAAAACTAAACGGGACAACAATGTACGCTTTAAAAAACAAATCGCTATTGAGCATGGCTATTGCTATGGCGGTATCAACATCTACTTATGCTAACGACAACACCATAGAAGAAGTAACCGTGGTTGCTAAACCAACGAGCTACGCTAACAATGTTATTGAGCCTGCAATGCTTGAGCAACAAAGTTCGGTATCGAGCATAATATCGGTTATTGATAATTTACCAGGGATTAGCATAAACGAAGGTGATGCATTTGGTGGCGACGATTGGTCTACTACAATCACTATGCGTGGTTTTAGTATTGATGGAAACCAACAACAATTAGGTATGACCGTTGATGGCATTCCCAATGGTGGCTCTAATTACGGCGGTGGTGCTAAAGCTAACCGTTACTTGGAGAGCGAAAATTTAGCAACAGTAGAAGTAGGTCAAGGTACGTCTGATATTAAGTCGGCTTCACTTGAAGCACTAGGCGGGACATTTAACTTTGTAAGTAAAGACCCAAGCCTTGAAAAAGGCACTACCTTTGCTTATACATCAGGCAGCCACGATGCCACGCGTTATTATATTAAACACGAAACAGGCACTGTTTTTAATAACACACAAGCGTACGTAAGTTACTCGCAAACAGATACAAGCCGCTGGATTGGTTCAGGCAGTAATGGGGGCAAAGACAACCAACACGCTGAGCTTAAGTTTGTATCTAATTTTGATGATTTAACACTTACTGGTCGTTTATCTTACGATGATGTAAGCGAGACAAACTATAACAGCGTAAGCCTTGAGCAGTTTGAACAAACTCCAGACTGGGATCAGCTAACATGGAATTGGACGGGAGTTCCGCACTTTGACCAAATGTTTGCAGAAGGTTGGGGAACGCTTCGTGAAAATACCTTAGGCTATTTAAAATTTGAATACGCTATTTCACCAACTTCATTATTAACTGTTAGCCCTTATTATCATAAAAATTCAGGTCGCGGCGATTGGATCCCACCTTATTTAACAACACCTGTTGATGAAAATGGTGACCCAACAACCGAGGGTGGCACTAATGCAGGCTCTTATGGTTTTGCTGATAGTGAAGGCAACCCGCTTGCACCAGATGCCGATTGTACGCAAAGTTTGAGCTGGCCATGGGAGTCGGGTCCTGGTTTAAATCCTGCGTGTTACGATGCAACAGCAACGCCGGTTATGTCTTACCGCCATACGCATTACAACAAAGATCGTTTAGGTGTAACGGCAAATTACCAAGCTACATTTGGTGATCACGATATCGAAGCGGGCTTTTGGTATGAGCAAAGCGAGCGTGACGAGTCGCGTGATTGGCACAAAGTAATTGACGCGCGTATTTATCATCACTTTGATAGCACGCCTTACTGGACACAATACAAAAACACTTTTGATACCGATACATTCAAATGGTACTTACAAGACTCGATTAATTTTGGTGACTTAACATTAAATATTGGTGCAAAACAGTATTTAGTTGAATTACAAAAGTATGACCACTTTGCTAACGAAAGATCAGATAAAGTAGATAGCGACTCAGACGTGTTATTTAGCGGTGGCGTATTGTATCAACTAAATAACAGCACAGAATTATTTGCTAGTTACAGCGAGAATTTTTCAGCAATAAAAGACGGTGTGCTTGAGCGAGATAGCTCAACACTTACAAACATAGAGCCAGAAACTGCCGACAACATCGACTTTGGTGTACGTTACCAAGCCGACAGATTAACCCTTACAGCAACGGCTTACAGTGTTAAGTTTGATAACCGCATTACCTTTATTGCCCCTGGTAGTGGCACAGACGGCATTGATTACACCATTGGTACAAATGGCTCGTACGTAAATGTAGGGGGTATTGACTCAAATGGGCTTGAGCTTGCAGCAAGCTATATGTTAACACCAAGCTGGAGCGTGTACTCGTCGTATACTAATAGCAGTTCTGAGTATTCATCCGATGATCCAAATGCATACGATTCACAGGGTGTAATATTAAGAGATGAAAGTGGTAATGAGGTAGCACCGAGCTTTAGAAAAGGCGACAGCATAATAGATTCATCAGAAGATTTATTTGTGGTATCTACCGATTACTTTAGCGATGGCTTTCGTGTTGGTTTATCCGCTAAATACACCGGTGAGCGCTTAGGTGCATGGCAAGACGAAGACACTCGCACCCGTAATAAAGTAGACGGCTACACCGTACTTGATTTTAATGCAGGTTATTCAACTGACGTAGATGCAGGTCCGTTTAAAGCCATTGACGTATCGTTTGTTGTTTATAACGTTACTGACAAAAGCTACTTAGCAGGTGGTACTGGTAACGGCGCTACTTATTACATTGGCGCGCCACGCACCGCAGCAGTTACATTTACCGCTGACTTTTAATTAAGTTTTAGTAATTGAATTAAAATAAAGCCCATCATTGATGGGCTTTATTATATGAAAAGGCGCAAACGCGATGAAAACAATTATAAAAGTAACACTATTTAGCTTAAGTGTATTAGCGAGTAACTTTGCAACAGCAGCGCAAAATGTAGTGCTGGTAACGCTTGATGGAGTACGCTGGCAAGAAGTATTTTATGGGGCTGATAATAGCTTAATTAATAATACTGATTTTGTTAAAAAGCCAGAGCAATTAAAGACCCAGTTTTGGGCAAAAACAGCAAATGAGCGCCAGCAATTACTAATGCCTTTTTTAACGCAAGTAGTGGCTAAAAAAGGGATTATAATTGGCGATAGAGCTAACGGCTCTAATATGTCGGTAAGTAACCCGTGGTATTTTTCATATCCTGGTTATAACGAAATACTCACCGGTGAAGTTGACGAAAATATAAATAGTAATAACAAAGTGCTCAACCCAAATAAAACTATTTTAGAGCGTTTAGATAAGTTACCTGAGTTTAAAGATAGCACAGCCTTATTTGGTAGTTGGGATGTGTTCCCATACATTGTAAATACTAAGCGCAGTAACGTGTATGTAAATGCAGGTTTTATGTCAATTGAAGAGAATTTATTCACAGATGCGCCACTGTTAAATGCGCTACAAAACGAAATCCCCAGTCCTTGGTATAACGTACGACTAGACAGTTTTACATACCGCTTTGCTAAAGCGTATATGTTGGCTAAAAAGCCTAAGTTGTTAGTGATAAGTTTAGGCGAAACCGATGACTTTGCGCATGATGGTCATTACGATCAATACCTTAAATCGGCAAGGCAAAGTGACGCCTTTATAAAAGACTTATGGGCAACCATTCAAACTACAGCGGGTTATAAAAATAACACCACACTAATTATTACTACTGATCACGGCCGTGGCAATAATGCCAACGATTGGCAACATCACAGCTCTAAACGTGCACTTGCTGAGCTAGAGTTAGGTGAAAATACCTACCCAGAAGGAATTGTCGGCTCTGAACATATTTGGCTTGCGGCCATTGGCCCCGCAATAAAAGGTAGTGGCTTAATTAAAACTAAAAATGAGCTTAAACAAGCGCAAATAGCGGCGACCGTTTTAAAGGCGCTTGGGCAAAACCCAAATGAAATAAATTCAAATATGGCGCCTGCTATTAGCGAGATTTTAAAATGAAGAACCTATTAAAACCATTAACCCTATTTGCCTTGGTGTTGAGTTTGGTTATTAGTACAGGTGTTACTGCCGCGCCATCTAAAATTCTATTTGGTTCGTGTGGGCATCAAGATAAAAAGATACCCATATTTAATGCAATTAACAAAGAGAAAGGCGATTTGTTTATATTTTTGGGTGACAATATCTACGGCGATACCAACGATATGGATGTACTTGCCGATAAGTACCAACGTTTAGGGGCAAAGCCTGGTTTTAAAACGTTAAAAGCGCAAACGCCTATTATTGCTATGTGGGATGACCACGATTATGGCCAAAACGATGCAGGTAAAGAGTATCCGCATAAAGAGCAATCACGCCAAATTATGCTTAATTTTTGGGGTGAGCCTGCAAACTCAGCGCGTCGCACTCGCTCTGATGGAATTTATACCTCGTACATGTATGGTGAAAATGAGCAAACCATACAAGTAATAATGCCTGATTTACGTTGGAACCGTGATGCGTTAAACCATGTAGGTGAGCTTGAATACTACACTAAACGTAAGTTAAATAACCAAGGCCCGTATAGTCCTAGTGAAGTGAAGGGCGCATCAATGCTAGGTGAAGCCCAGTGGCAATGGCTTGAACAAGAGCTTAAAAAGCCTGCTGCAATTAAATTGATTGCCTCAAGCTTACAGCTTTCACCCGATTTTACAGGTTGGGAGTCATGGGCAAACTTTCCTGAAGATAGAAATCGTTTATTTGCATTGATTAAAAAGCATAAAGTAAATGGGGTCGTGATCATCAGCGGCGATACGCACTGGGGTGAAATATCAAAGTATCAGCAAAACCTTGATTACCCATTAATTGAGATGACCAGCTCAGGCTTAACTGAAAAATGGAAAGACGTAAGCCCTAACAAGCACCGAGTAGGGAATTATACTCATAACGTAAATTACGGTGATTTAAGCATAGACTGGCAGCAAACTGATCCCACTATTTCACTTAAATTAAAAGGCATTGATGGCCAAGTAATAATGCAAAGTGACTTTAGTTTATCAAGTATTAGCCCTTATAAATAACATTACTCTATAAACAAAAACGCACAGTGATCAAAATTAATGCTGTGCGTTTAAATTACTTGCTAACTCTCTGATTTATTAATATCAATTACCTGTTTGCGCTACCCCTAATATTGAAAATATCTTACACTGGTTTTATCTCAAGCAAGGTCAGTGTTATATGCTAAATATTATTCAATCAAACCGGATGGAAGCCCTGCAAGCGCAGTTCCACCAGCTGTTAAAAATAAACCCATTGCAAAGCCCGTTCGACAAAGAAGTGGTGCTAGTGCAATCGCCGGGTATGTCGCAGTGGTTAAAAATAGGTTTGAGCGAAAACTTAGGGGTCGCAGCGCAGGTAGATTTTCCGCTGCCGTCGAGCTTTATTTGGCAGTTGTATCAGCAATTACTGCCAAATGTCCCTAAAGAGTCGGCATTTAATAAGCCCAACCTTGCTTGGAAACTGTTTGCAATTTTACCAAACTGTATTGATGAGCCATTATATTTGCCGCTAAAAACCTATTTAGAGGGCGATATTGACGGGCAAAAAACCTTTGCGCTATGTGAAAAAATAGCCGACGTGTACGACCAATATTTAATGTACCGACCACACTGGATAGCCACATGGGATAGCGGCAAAGATGAGCTTGATGACGTAGATGTAGCCATTGCCCCATGGCAACCTGATTTATGGCGACGCATTGTAAAACTAAGCCAAGAGCTTGGGCAAAGCCAATTTCATCGCGCTAACATGCAAGGGCAATTACTTGCAGCACTTGAGACCATGGATAATAGCATACTGCCACAACGCATTAGTTTATTTGGTATATCGGCGATTGCCAGCTCCCAGCTTGAGGTGTTTGAAGCACTGAGTAAAAAAACAGAGGTTATATTATTCTTTTTTAACCCAAGTGAGCACTACTGGGGCGATATCATAGATGAAAAAACAGCAGCTAAAATAAGCGCTAAATACGCCAAAATGCCGCTGGTGGAAGCGCAACAAAAAAAACAAACCAATCCAGATGAAGAATACTACTTTATTGGTAATCCGTTGTTATCGTCGTGGGGTAAATTAGGCCGCGACTATTTTGAACAACTTGTACAGTTAGATGCCCGTTGGATTGATGGTTTTATTGATGTGTTTGACGACACCTTACTAGGGCAAGTACAAAGCGAGATTTATCAGCTTGCGTTTAAAGGCGAATCGCTGACCGATAACAAAGAGTGGTTTATAAACGACGAAGGTAAGTTACCAATCAGCGCAACCGACACCAGTATTACGCTCAGCGATTGCCATACACCGCTCAGAGAAGTTGAGCGCTTGCACGACTACTTACTTAACTTATTTAATCAAAACCCAACGCTTACTCCCAAAGACATAATTGTCATGATGCCCGATGTAGGCACTTACAGCCCTTATATTGAAGCTGTATTTGGCGGGGCGCAAGGCAGCCGTTTTATTCCGTACGCATTAGCCGATTTAGCCATAGAGCAAGAAAAGCCCGTGCTTAGTTCATTTGCGAGTTTAGCTAACTTACCGTTTTCGCGCTTTGGTGTGTCGGATATTCTCGATTTATTACAAGTGACGCAAATAGCCGCAAAATTTGGACTTGAAGCACACGAATACGAGCAAATTCAATACTGGCTTGAACGTGTAGGCGTTAAATGGGGTATAAACGCAGCGCATAAAAGCAGTTTTGATTTACCTGCTATCGATTTAAATACCTGGCAACATGGGCTCAACCGTTTATTGCTTGGCATTGCCATGCGCGACGAACAATGCCCGTTTAACGGTATTTACAGCGCTGATGAAGTAGAAGGCATGGCGCTTGATACACTCAACAAGCTCGTGCACTTTATTGATGTACTGCAAAGCTTTAAAGAGCAGCTAACGCCCGATGATACGCTCACCAATAAAGCGCATATTTTAAGCGAGCTATTAAACGCTATATACGAAAGTGAAAGCGACGACAGCTGGGATTTATTAGTACTTCAAAACGTGCTCGAAGAGTTACAAAAACACCACGACAACGGCGATTACAGTAAAGCGGTTTCGCAGCGTATTGTTAGTTACTTAGTTAAACAAGGCATTCAAGAAAAAGGCGTAGGGCAGCGGTTTTTGGTTGGGCAAGTAAACTTTTGTACGCTTATGCCCATGCGCGCCGTGCCATTTAAAGTGGTATGCATGCTGGGCTTAAACGATGCTGACTACCCACGTAACGTACAACCCATTGGTTTTGACTTAGTGCCTTATTCTAAAAAGCAAAAAGGTGACCGATCACGTAAATTAGATGACCGCTACTTATTTTTAGAAGCGCTACTGAGTGCCCGCGACAACTTATACATGAGTTACATTGGTCGCTCGTGTTTTGATAACCAACCGCGCATGCCATCAACGCTTGTAAGTGAGCTGTTAGAATATATTGGGCGTAGTTTTGTATTAAACGAAAAGAGTAAAAAAACGCTGCCCGCATGTCTAATTAATCAGCAGCATTTACAGCCCTTTAATAGCCATTACTATTTAGCCGATGAGCAAGCTAATACTGTGCTGAGCAACCACAGTTACAATCCAATTTGGCTGCCAAGTGAGTCAATTAAACCACAGCCAGTTATTGCGCTTGATGTGACTGTGCCAGATCAGCTAGATCTCGATGTGTTTATTAGAAGTGTGTGCAGCGCACAAGAGAGCTTTTATCAACAAACATTGGGCTTACGCCTGCCACAATTTAACGAAGTAGCAAAAGACGAAGAACCCTTTAGCCTAGATGCGCTGCGCCGTTATTTTTACCTTGATGAAATACTTAAAGCCAATATAAACGAGCAACCACTGAGTACCGAGCAAATACTGCAGCGGGGTGAGTTACCTCAAGCCAATGTAGGCAGCCTCATATTTGAGAGTATGGAGCACCGAGTTGACGCGCTTGCAGGGCAAGTAAAAGAGCACATTAAAGGCGGAAAAAGTGAGCCGATAGAAGTTTTGCTTACCATTGAAGGCACCAAAGTAGAGGGCTGGCTCAATCATGTTTATTTGCAAAAACAAGTGTTTTACCGCAGTGCGAGTATTAAAGCGAAAGATTTAATTAAAGGCTTTATTTATCACCTCGCAGCGCAAAGTATGGATCAACAAGTAGAAACATTGTTACTTGGGCTTGATAAGCAAATTACCTTTGCGCCAATTAATAAAGCTGATGCCGATGCATTGTTACTTGATTGGTTTGAATTATACAAAGCGCTGCGCGCAGAGCCTGTGCCATTTTTTCCGGTAAGTGGTTATGAATACGTTAAAAGCGGCGGCGATATAACAAAAGCAATGAGCAAATTTAGCCCGCAATACATAGGGAGAGGCGAGGGCGAAAACCCGTATATTCGCTTAACGGTGCAATCGCTAAACGACTGCCAAGAAGAATTTATAAAATGGAGTGATAAATTGCTCACGCCTTTATTTGAACACGCAAAGGAGAGTGACCATGCAAGCGCTTAATCCTCTTACTATGCCGCTCATTGGTCAAAGTTTAATAGAAGCCAGTGCGGGTACTGGTAAAACTTATACAATTACGGGGCTGTATTTACGTTACTTACTAGGCATGCAAATAGAAGGTGAGTTAAATACGCCGCTGAGTGTTGAGCAAATTTTGGTTGTAACCTTTACCGACGCTGCCACTCAAGAAATTAAAGACCGCGTACGCAGCCGAATTATTGCTGCGCGCGACGCACTGCTTGGGCAAAACCCAAACGACGAACTCATTGAAGGCGTAATTGCCAAAATTGACGATAAACACCGCGCGTTTGATTTACTCGATGCGGCTGCTAAATCAATGGACGAAGCCGCTATTTTTACTATTCATGGCTTTTGTCAGCGGATGCTAAAACAACATGCGTTTGAGTCGGGTGTGGCGTTTAATCTCGAATTTATTTTAGATGAGCGCGACATATTACTTGAAACTATTAAAGATTTTTGGCGTGCGTTTGTATACCCACTTAATAAAGAACGCACCGATGCTATTTTAGATGTATTTGCCGCACCAGAGTCTTTATTCGCTCAAGTGGCGAGTATTTTAAACAAAGCTAATGCGCACATTACGCCACAAATAAATTTAGACGATGTGTGGAAAGCCCGTGACGAGTACATAACCCGTGTGCCTGCATTTAAAAAAGCGGTGTTAGAGCAAGAGTTTATCGGTGCTATTAAAAGCTCGGGTTTAAGCGGGTCTAAAACGCCAGCACGAAAAGGCAGCCTTGGTGCGCTTGTAGCATTTTGTTTAGGGGGTGATTTGTTTTTTGAATTTGGCACTAGCAAGTATTCGTTTGAAGTGTGGAGTACAGAAAACTTAAGCGATGTGAGCAATTATAAAAAAAATCAGCCATTATTTGTGCATCCATTACTGAGTCAGTTTGACGAGCTTGCCGCCCTTAACAACACCATAAACCAAGGGCTCAAAATAGCGGTTGTACAACATGCAGCACGCTGGGTAAAAGCCGCAATAGTTAAGCGCAAGCAAGAGCAAAGCGTTATCACCCCAGATGACTTATTGACCAATTTACACAGTGCGCTTAATAACGAGCAAGGCGACGTACTAGCGCAAAAAATTGCGCAGTTGTTCCCGGTTGCCATGATTGATGAATTCCAAGATACCGATCCGATTCAGTACGGTATTTTTAGTAAAATTTATGGGCAACAAAATACCACGCTTGCCATGATAGGCGACCCTAAACAAGCTATTTATGGCT
Source organism: Pseudoalteromonas sp. SG45-1 (assembly GCF_014164135.1). Taxonomy (NCBI): domain Bacteria; kingdom Pseudomonadati; phylum Pseudomonadota; class Gammaproteobacteria; order Alteromonadales; family Pseudoalteromonadaceae; genus Pseudoalteromonas; species Pseudoalteromonas sp. SG45-1. Next base: position 4,752 of record NZ_JACJEP010000037.1, on the reverse strand, counting down.
TTAGGGGCGCAGATATTTTTACCTATATTGGCGCAAAAGAAGCTGTACAGACTGATCAGCAATTTACGCTGGGTACTAACTTTCGCTCAAGCACCGATATAGTCAATAGCGTTAATAGTTTATTTGGCAAACACGCTAACAGCTTTATTTATAACGACGCCATCCCCTTTAACGCAGTAGCTGCTAAAGGTAAAAAAGCGGAAGACTCTTTTTTAATTGATGGCAAACCCACGACCGCATTCGAATTTAATGTATTTGTGGATGAAGCCGCAGACGAAAAAAACAAACCAACCAACAAAGGTGTAGGGCAAGCACATTTAGCCACTCACTTTGCTAATAAAATAGTGATCCTGCTTGAAAAAGCAAAACAAGGGGATGCGTGTATTGACAGTACCCCTGTCAGCGCTGCCGATATTTGTATATTAGTGCGCGACCGTGTTGAAGCGCAAATAATGAAAAAAGCGCTAGGTGATGCCAAAATTTCCAGCGTGTATTTATCGCGCGAGAGCGTTTTTAGCCAAGAGCTTAGCCATCACCTACTTAACTTTTTAACAGCGCTGCATGGACAATATGATGAGTCATTGCTGCGCGGTGTTTTAGCTGGTCCGCTATTTTGTTTAAGTTATAACGAAATACATGCACTCGCTGATGATGAAAATAAATGGCAAGACTACTTAAACTTTTTTGCACAACTTAGCCACATTTGGAACAAGCAAGGCGCTATGGCCATGCTTGAGCGCTTAATGAGCCATAACCAGCTTAGCGCTAAATGGCAAGGGTTAGGATATAACGTTGAGCGTTGGCTTACTGACTTTAGGCACTTGGGCGAAATACTTCAGCAAAAACAAATAGAGCTTGAAGGCACGCTGCGTTTACTGCGATGGTTTGCACAAAAGGTAAGCCAACAAGACGGTGAAACAGTACAGGTACGCCTAGAAAGTGACGCCAACTTAGTTAAAATTGTCACTATGCATGCCTCAAAAGGGCTTGAATACCCTTTGGTATTTATGCCGTTTGCCAGTGGCTATCGCGAAACAAAAGAAGCGCTTTATCATAATAATGGCAAGCTAGTTTACGATTTAAGTAAAGACGAAGATGCCCTTCAAAAAGCAGAACAAGAACGCCTAGCTGAAGATTTACGCCTGCTTTATGTAGCACTTACTCGCGCCGTACATTTTTGTGCGCTTGGTGTTTATAACATAGGGCAAGGACAAAGTAGCCGCTTGGCTATGCAAAGTAGTGCACTTGGGCATGTTTTATTTGCAGGGCTTGAACTTGCCAGTAGCCAAACATGGCGCACGCATTTAAGTGAGTTTTGCGACGCTAACAGCGCGATGAGCTATCAGCAATTTACCTCACAAACGTTATTAGAGCAGGGAACACTTTGTTTTAATAACAGTGAAAGTGCGCAGCAAACGTTAAGTGTTAATAAAGTAACGGCAAATATTGAGCGTAACTGGCGAGCAACCAGCTTTAGTGCGTTGAGCTTTAAAAAGCACAGCGACCAATTAGCCCCGGGGCGAAGTGATGAAGATCACGAAAAAGACGAGTTTGCAGTGCAAGAGGACGAACTACCATCACCTTATAGTTTTCCTAAAGGGGCAAAGCCTGGTAGCTGTTTACACGAAATATTTGAACAAATAGATTTTACTAGCCCAATAGTTCACCCAACTAATACTGAGCAAAACTTATCTGAAGTAGTTAAGCGCAGCCTTGAAAAGTACCACATAGGTGATCAATGGCGAGAAGTGGCTGAAAAGTGGGTACTTGATGTTCTTGCGTGCCCCCTAGATAACAGTTCTTTAGAAAAAAGCCTTCTTTCATTGGGTGTGCTTACACCCAAAGATTGCCTAGTCGAAATGGAATTTAATTTACCTCTTGAGAGCTTAAGTGCACCAAAGCTAAACGAAATGCTGGTTAAACATTTTGGTTTTACACAAAGTAAGCTTGAATTTTCGCACGTAAAGGGCTTGTTAAAAGGCTTTGTCGATTTAATATTTTGCTACCAAGGCAAATATTATATTTTAGATTATAAGTCTAATTATTTAGGTAGCACGCCAGCTGATTACGAGAGCGACATGCTTGAGCAAGCGATGAGCAGTCATCAGTATCATTTACAGTATTTAATCTACACGGTAGCGCTGCATCGTTTATTAAAACAACGTATAGCTGATTACTCAATAGAAACCCATTTAGGCGGCGTGTATTACACGTTTTTACGTGGGATGCCTGCAGGGCAAGGCGTGTACTTTAAAAAGCTAACTGAAGAACAAGTGATTATTTTAGATGGCTTATTTAGCCAAGGAGCCATGCTATGAGCGATTTAAATGAGCAACCTGGCTTGTTTGACGATATAGACGAGACACTTAATAATGAAGCCGTAGAGCCTCTTACTTCAAAAAATGTAGCACAAGATGTCCCATTAGAGGACATTGTGTTAAATAATACTATTATCGAAGTCCCGTTACTTGAATATTTATTAGCGCAAAATCGACTACGTGTGGTTGATGTTAAACTCGCTGAATTACTGTGTGCTAATGACATTGAGCAAACACATAATGAGCTGTTTTATATTATTTTATTACTGTGCTTATCGCAGCAAAGTCAGCATAGCTGCCTAACTTTAAATGAGGTTGACTGGAGCAATCCTTTTAACTTGCGCAAAAGCGACTTTAATAAACTAGATGGCAATGTACCCAGTACGCTAAGCCCGTTTAGTGATGACTTTAACGTACACACAGCGGTTAGCTATTTACAAAACCATGAAAGCGTTGGCGAGAGTAAGCCATTGCAATTATTTAACGAGCGACTTTATTTTGCGCGCCTTGCAGGTTATGAGCAAACACTTGCTGATAGACTATTAAGCATGAGCGAGCGAAAGCTCAATATTAATAATGAAATATTGGCAGAACTTTTACACACCTATTTTCCTACTGATTCAACAATTGAAACTGATTGGCAGAAAGTGGCATGTGCGATTGCCGCAACCAAAGGCTTTAGCGTGATCACGGGTGGTCCAGGTACCGGTAAAACTACCACAGTGACTAAGTTACTGGCTATTTTGCAGTCACTTTATAAAACCGCGCCCCTTAGTATTAAGCTGGTGGCACCGACGGGTAAAGCCGCTGCACGTTTAAGTGAATCTATTCTGGGCGCTAAAAATAAGCTCACAACGATTCCTGATGATATAAAAACGCTGATCCCGCAAAGCGCTCAGACTATTCATCGCTTATTGGGCGTAAAACCGTTTACTAATAAATTTAGACATAATAAAAGTAATCCGCTGCATTTAGATGTACTAATTATTGATGAAGCCAGTATGGTCGATTTATCGCTGATGGCTAAATTAATAGAAGCACTGCCCGCGCACGCGCGATTAATACTCCTAGGTGATAAAGATCAACTTGCCTCGGTAGATACCGGCAGTGTAATGAGCGATTTATGCCAAGGTTTAACACTTGGGCAAACGCCACGCTATTCGCAAGCACGTTGTGATGAGCTAAATAGTTTATGTTTTAATAATAAACCTAAACTCGTATCGCAAAGCGTGAGTGAATTTAAACTTGCAGATTGCATTGCCTTTTTACAGCACAGTTATCGATTTGACGCACAAAGCGGCATTGGTCAACTCGCACTTGCGGTAAACACCAATAACACCGGTATTTTAAATTACGTTGAGCAAGAAAGTAGTGAAGGGCGTTTTAACGATGTAATTTTAGATTACGACTTTGTAGCAAAACCGATTGAAAAACTCGTTAAAAGTGCAGCAAGTCATTATGCAAAATACCTTAACTTAATTGCCCAAGGTGCAGATGTTGCACAGGTGCATGCTGCTTTTGCTAGTTATCAGCTTTTAGCTGCGGTACGAGAGGGCGATTACGGCGTGCATAGCTTAAATCAGCGAATAGAGCGCGTATTGCAACAGCAAGGTTTAATAACAGTTAGCCCTAATACTCATCATTATACAGGCATGCCCATTATGGTGAGCCAAAACGATTACCAGCTTAAGTTATTTAACGGCGATATTGGTATTTTAATGCCCGATGAAAGCAATCAGCTCAAAGCCATATTTATTGACGAGCAAGGTAATCAACGAGCATTTTCGCCAGCACGACTCCCTGCACACGATAAAGTATACGTAATGACTATTCATAAATCACAAGGTTCAGAGTTTAGTTACACCGCTATGGTACTGCCACCGCTAAAACAAGCGCGCATGGGTATTAACAGGCAATTAGTGTATACGGGAATAACCCGCGCTAAAAATAAGTTTGAGCTGGTGGCTGACAAAAAAGTACTGCAACTAGCAATGAATAAAAGCGTATCAAGAGCATCTGGTTTATATGAAAGGTTACAATTTTAAGCTTAATTTGAATTTTTTATTAATAATTTAACTTCAAACTGCTTGTTATTTATCGCGTTATTATAAATGTCTTCTATACTAAAGTTAATTTTATATTGAATGTATTCGGGCGTGTTGATCTTTGGAGGGTGAATTTGCAGTAGTGTGTTTGGTTTTTAGCCAAGGCAGAGCCTATGTAGTGTGGTATTCCCCATAAATAGGCGATAACGTAGTATAAATACCAAACATACGCTGCCCTTTGGGTTCTTTCTAGGGACGATTAAATCTTTGTTGCCTACATGGATGTAGGTAAGGGGCGTGAGCAGGACGCGGAAGCTTTGCTCGGTTTTTACTTATTCTTACATGGATGTAAGCCATTAGAATAACGCAGGAGCAGTTATCGAGCCCAC
>NZ_JACJEP010000036.1:0-26200 GCF_014164135.1 Pseudoalteromonas sp. SG45-1 | reverse complement strand
AGTAGGTTGGCTGTTAGAACTCAATCTGTACGAGTGCCCACACAGATGATTGCTTTATATTGTTAAAGAACGTTTTGAGTCGCTTTAGCGTCTCAAGGGATGCGAATAATACACCCTTTATTTTTTGAGTCAATACTTTGTTTTAAATTTTCTTTTGGAAGATTTAAAACCGAAGTTTTATTTAACTCTCTGAGTAGTTCGTGCCTCGCTATGCGTTGGCGTTTCCCGTCTCAGTGGGGTCGCATTATAGGGAGATCCAAAAACAGATCAACCCTTTTTTTAGATCTTTTTACTGTTCGAACAAAAATAGAACAAAACCACGTAAAACCACATGAAAACCCCTCTAAGATGATGCTTTTTTATGCTCTTATTTATTATTTAATACAAATATCATTGCTATGTTTGATTTAGGCGTTAAGATAGCAAGTTCACAATGTTAAATTAATGTTTATTTCCTGTTTATTGGTAGATCTAAAATGAAATTACCCGATCAAAAATCTTTTATCTTCTCTGTTATTCTTGCTGTAGTTGGTTTTGTTGTTGTTGAGTTTGCTTTAGGCGGCTTAGCTTTAAACCCTGCATTACTATTTGGTGCTGGTTTATTAATTGGTGCGATTGCTATTGCTGCAATATCATCTGATGTGACTGAAGAAGCTGAAGTTAAAACAAAAACGCTTTATGTTGGTAACCTTCCTTATCGTGCAAACGAAGGTGTGGTTCGTGCATTATTTGAAGAACAAGGCAAAGTATTCAATGTTCGTTTATTAAAGGATAAGAATACTGGCAAACGTCGTGGCTTTGGTTTTGTTGAAATGGCGCAAGCTGATGCAGACAATGCAATTGCTAACTTGAACGATAGCGAGTTCCAACAACGTACTTTAAAGGTACGTGAAGCAAAACAAAAACAAGAAGATGATTCTAATGCTCTACGTACTGAGACGGATCAGTCAGTGTAACTAGCTTTACCGCTAGCTTATTGCTAAACACATCAGCCGTTGCATAATATTGCAGCGGCTTTTTTATGTCTGTTTGTTTATCCATACATAAGTTAAGTTGGTTAAGTAGGAAGTTGACTCTATTTGCTATCGCTACACCTGAATCAAGTAATTTTACATTCCCTTCAAAGTACTGACTAATCGGCCCTTCTAATATCGGAAAGTGCGTACACCCTAGTACAAGTACATCTATAGTTTTATCTATATGTAGTTCATCGAGTACTTGATACAACTTATTTGTATCTAAAGAGCCTGTAAAAAAGCATTCCTCAGCTAACGTTACTAATTCAACACTGCTATAAAGGTTAACGATTACATTACGTGCATGTTCAGCAATTAATGTTTTTGTGTATGAACTGGCGACCGTTGCCGGCGTGGCTAACAAGCCAATATGATTTGAGCGTGTTAATTCTGCCGCAGGCTTTATTGCTGGCACAACACCTACAATAGGAATATCCGTAATTTGGCGAACAGCGCTGAGTGCAGATGTAGAAGCTGTATTACACGCTATTACAATTAAATCGACGTTAAGCGTGTTGGCTTTGATGAAATGAATAAGTGAACATAATCGGTTAATTATAGTTTGTTGGGATTGAGCACCATAAGGTAGTAATGCATTATCCATAAAATAGCTGTACTGAGCATTGGGGATACTTTGCTTGATATGTTCAAGTACAGTAGTTCCACCAATACCTGAATCAAAGACCATTATATGCGCTGACAAACTACCGTTCCTACTTTACTTTAAGATCGGCAGTTTGCCATGAGGTTTTTATAAAAGAAAGTAGTTTAACTTTGCGTGGCTTCTAAATCAGTAAGCCTGTCGGCTGCTGAATTTAACTGATTAAGGTTTTCGAACATAGACTTTGTATAATCTACTAACTTATCTATTTGTTCCTGATCTTGATTTAACCATTGGAGAATGCCAGCTAGCTGATTTTGTAATCCAAGCTCACCCGCTTTTTCAAAAGCATTTTTAAGGTCGTCATTAAAAGGGGCTAACCCCTCTGCTACTTGTTTTTCTGGTGCTGGTTTATATTCTTCATAGCTTTTAACTGTTGCTATTGTTTTTGTTTGGCGTAAATCCATAGAAAAAGCCACCAGCTGATCGCTGTCTAAACTCAGCTCTTGCGCTTGTTCAAATGCTTCATCTAAATCACCACCAAAAAAGGTTTTACTTAAATCTTGTAAGTCTTCCATCATCGCATTAATAGCTTCTTGCTCTTGCTCGTTTAAGTCACCATTTACCGACATCGAAAATGATACCTGTCGAGATTGCGATGATGAGCTTGCAAACGACTCACTATTACTATTTTGCTGATAGCCACTTGCCGATTGAGATTCAAATGCATCAGCAAAGCTAATACTTACCTCATCGCCTTCTGCTGTAGTAAATTTATACTCTGCATTACTCGTCATACTGACGTATTGGGCCTGGCTTATATTTACGCTGGCAGGTTGTGGGTTAAATAACGACTCTTCAAACTTATCCAGCCCATTGTAAATTCCCTCTTTGGACTTATTAATGCCCTCTTCCATGTCATCATTAAATACGCCTGTACCTTTGAGTTCATCAACAGCGTCATCAATCCCTATTTGGACTCCTTTGCGCGCATCGCCTAGCATATCTTTGAGCTTTTCGTCATCAGCGCCGTTAGCTTTTGCTTTATTTACAGCACTACTTACAAAATCGAGTACGTTTTTTACTATTTCATCAAAATCAAATAGTGGTTTATCTGCTTTTTTTTCTGCGATAGGTAATCCAAGCTGCTCAGCCATTTTATCGCCAAGCACCTTTGCGGCCAACTCTCGGCCTCGTTGTTGATAGCTATCTTGAGGAGACGTAATTGTAGGTTGCTGTATATCAGCTTTATTATTGAATTTATTGATGTTGTTGTTTGGCGTAAAGCCATAATTACCTATTTTCATGATTCGTCTCCTAAGCGTGCGTAGTTTATTATCGGCTATAACAACAAAAACTAAAGTACAATGTTCAATAAAACAGCATAAATGCTAGCCAAAACTAGACAAATACGCAGCGCTCCCTACAATAGCGCCGATAAACAGATCTTAGATAAGGTAGTAGCGTTAATGGCAGTTATTAAAATAGATACCACACAGTACCAAGCGCAGTTAAGTGAAAAAGAGCAGCGAATTAGTACGCAGTTTCAACGTTTTGGTGTGGAGCAATTAGAAGTATTTAGCTCAGAGCCAACTAACTACCGCCAACGTGCTGAATTTAGAGTATGGCACGACGGTGATGATCTGTTTCACATTATGTTTGATCAACAAACAAAAGAAAAAATCCGTGTTGATACATTTGACCCAGCAGCGCCTCTAGTAGGTGAAATAATGCAGGTGATGATTGAAAATCTTAAGCCTTGTGAAATATTACGCCGTAAGTTATTTCAAATCGATTACCTATCAACGCTAAGCGGTGAAATTTTAGTAAGCTTGCTTTATCACAAACCACTGGATGATGAATGGTTAAGTGAAATTAAAGCACTGAAAGAAAAGCTTAGCAGTAAATACAAAATTGACTTTATAGGTCGTGCTCGCAAACAAAAAGAAGTACTAGGTGATGACTTTGTAACTGAACGTTTAACAGTTAATGGGCAAGAGCTTATTTATCAACAAGTAGAAAATAGCTTTACTCAGCCTAATGCAAAAGTAAATATTAATATGCTGGAGTGGGCACAAGATTTATGTAAACCACTTAAAAATGATTTACTAGAATTGTATTGTGGTAACGGTAACTTTTCAATTGCATTAGCGGGTTCTTTTAATAAAGTATTAGCGACGGAAATATCAAAATCATCTGTTCACTCTGCTCAATACAACATTGCTAAAAACAACGTAGAGAACTTAGATATTATTCGTATGTCTAGTGAAGAGTTTACTCAAGCAATGAATGGCGAGCGTACTTTCTCTCGTTTAGATGGTATTGATTTAAAAAGCTATAACTGCCAAACCATATTAGTTGATCCACCACGCGCGGGCATGGATGAATTAACGTGTGACTTAGTGGCTAACTACGAAAGCATAATTTATATATCCTGTAATCCTGAAACTCTTGAGCGTGACCTTGATCACTTAACACGTACGCATAACGTTAAGCGCTTTGCTATATTTGATCAGTTCCCTTATACGCATCACATTGAGTCGGGCGTTTTCTTACAGCGCAAATAAATACGTTCAGTAAACGTTACCCATAAAAAAAGCTCCTTAAGGAGCTTTTTTTTGTTTTAGCTAAACTTACTTGTTAGCTAAGTAATTTATTAATTTGCTAATGTCTTCAGGTTTAGTAATACCCGACTCACGACCTAGGTTTAATTTGTACTTACCATTTACAATAAAGGTAGGTACGCCACGTAGTGCGCCTTTTTCTTTAAAGTAGTCTTGGTCGCGTTTCATTTTAGAGCTCAGCGTACGTACCGAGAAGCTTTTAAACAGCTTATCAAACTTATCACCATCAACGCCCTGCGCTACAAATATATCTTTTACATCTGCAAGCTCATTAAATTTAGCGCGCTTTGTATGGATATGATTAAAGATTGCAGAAATAATCTGATCTTTTTGTGGAAGCACTTCAGCTGTCGCCAGTGCTTGGCTCATCATCTGTTGGTTTTCTGGGTCACGTACACCTACAAAATCAACATGGCTCTTTTTAAATTTAACGTTTTTATCAAGCTTAGGCTTAAACTCACCAATTAGTGCTTCCATGTTATTACATGCAGGGCAGTAAAATGAGAAGAACTCTTTAACCTCTGGCTTTTTAGTTGCACGCTCAGAAACTACGTCGTAATGCACGCCTTCTTCATACGTTGCTGCAAAGCTTGTTGCTGCCATAGGAAGTAATATTGCAAGCAAACCTGCTTTAACTAATTTAATCATTATCATGCTCCGAAATTTATAGTGCTAATAAAAACGCTACTAACTCATCAAGTTCTTTTTGATTTTTGATGGTGTTGAGGTTTATTTTATATTTATCGTTAACAATAAAAGTAGGTACACCTGTAAGTGCGCCTAATTTTGAATATTTATTCTGTTTGTTTTGCATTGCTTGCTCAGCTGAAATAACAGGCATGCTTGCAATCTCTTGATCAAATGTTGCGCTATCAATACCATTTACTTCAAGTAATTTTTTAACGTCTTTCATTTCAGTTAATGGTGCACGTTGAACATGGATACTTTTAAAAATTTGATCGCTAATACTTTGCGCCTGACCATGCTGCTTAGCAATTAAGTAAGCAAAGCTTAAATTACTTTGTGCTTGTGGTGACACGCCACCTAAAAAGTTAACGTGGTTTTTAATAAACTCAGCGCCTTCTGGCAAGCCTTTTTCAATTGCTTTTGCTACTGGTTCAAACTTAAAGCAATGTGGACAGTAAAATGAGAAAAACTCAGTTACTTGCGGTGACTTGCTTTTGTCTACATCTATAACAGTGTATTGATTATCAACTTCAAACTGTGCAGCAAGTGCTGCAAATGGTAAACATAAAAGTAATAAACTCAGTTTTAATTTTTTAAGCATTTGTATCTCGTTGTACTTGTCTTTAAATAAAATATTACGGCAATAACTTTAACGGTGCTTCTTGCAATGCTGCAAGTTGCTCTTTCAGTGCTAAAATTTGTTGCTCCCAGTATTTGTCATCAGCAAACCATGTAAAGTTCCGCACAAAAGCAGGATCACTCCATCGTTTAGCTACCCATCCCATATAATGAATAATACGCATTGCTCGCAGCGGTTCAATTAATTTGAGTTGAGAGTGATCAAAATCACAAAACTCTTCATACGCATTTACAAGGGTGTCTAACTGTAACAGTTGCGTCGCTCTATCGCCACTGAGCATCATCCATAAATCTTGGATTGCAGGACCTTGGCGGCTGTCATCTAAATCAACAAACATTAGCGCATCACCTGCCCATAAAATATTACCAACGTGGCAGTCACCATGTAAGCGAATACTTTGCACATCTTTATACTGTTTTTGCGCCTGCTCTATCACTAAATCTAAAATAGTATAAAAAGCAGTATTTATTCCCATGGGCACTAAGTTACTTTTTTGAAGATGAACTTTGGCTGTATGCAAATACTCCTCGCAGGTAACTGTTGGCCTATAAGTAAAAGGTTTTGTTTTAGCTACTTGGTGCATACGGCCAATCAATCGCCCCATTACATCAAGCTGATCTAAATTATCAACCTCAAATAAACGCCCGCCTACACTTGGAAACAACACAAACAAATACCCTTCGTGTTCAAACAAGCTTTGCCCATTATATAAAATAGGGGCAACAACGGGTACTTCCGCTTCTGCTAGTTCAAATGCAAAGTCATGCTCTTCTTGAATTTGCTCTTTACTCCAGCGCTCTGGGCGATAAAACTTCACTACGTAACGCAGGCCATCATCCGCTTTAAATTGGTACACTCTGTTTTCATAGCTATTGAGCGCTAATAAACCAGATTCGGCGTACACACCTACGCTTTCTATTGCATCGAGTATTAGATCAGGTGTTAAGTCAATAAAACTAAATTTACTCATACTCTTCTTATATAAAATAAAAGCGGGTTATATACCCGCTTTTGTTAATTGCTATATCAACTTACCTAATTAAGGTAAGTTGCGATTATCGCGCTTTAAAAAAGTTACTCGACTGCGATATTGTCTCCTCCGGCTCATCTACCGGTGAAAGTACAAAGTTAAACTCAGTCATCGGCGCCTTCAAATCATAAGGGTCCATTACAAGTGACAATGGTACGTTATGAGATTCCCCTGCCTGCACAGTAAATGACTGCTTACCGATATACTTAAAGTTATCTAACCCTTGTACTTTAATATTAAAGGTTTGCTCGTACTGCGCTTTATTAATTACCTTTAATGTATAGGTGTTCTCTACTAAACCATCAAAATCGACACGATATAATTGGTTTCGGTCACGAATAATATCAAAGTCCATTGTCTTACGCAGTGCTATATTAGCGACAAGCGCTCCCGTAAGCACAACAAGTATGACCGTGTAACCAATAATTTTAGCTCGCAGTGGATTCGTTTTATTTTCTGGGGTTTCGAGATTTCGCTCTGTCGTATATGAAATAAGCCCACGCGGGTATTCCATTTTATCCATTACGCCATCACAAGCATCAATACATGCACCACAGTTGATACACTCAGCTTGTAGCCCATTTCTAATATCAATACCTGTTGGGCACACTTGAACGCACAAGTTACAGTCTATACAGTCGCCTAGTTCTAAATCTTTATGGTCTACTTTACGTGAACGAGGACCACGGCTTTCACCTCGGCTTTCGTCGTACGTTACGGTGTATGTGTCTTTATCAAACATAGCTGATTGAAAACGAGAATAAGGACAGATGTGTAAACACATAATTTCTCGCATCCAACCGGCATTACCATAAGTACACGCAGCAAAGAAAATAATACTGACTAGTGCATAACCACCTACATCAAACGTTACAAAGTCAGGGAGTAACTCCCTTATTGGCGTAAAATAACCCACAAAAGAAATTGCGGTATACAACGAAAACAATACCCAACTAGTATGCTTTGCCGTCTTACGCCAAAACTTATCAAAATTCATGGGTCGTTGATCGAGTTTTTTACGTTGATTAGCCGTGCCTTCAAGCTTTTCTTCGAACCAAATAAAAATAAAAGTCCAAACAGTTTGCGGACATGTGTAGCCACACCACACCCGTCCATAGAAGGTGGTCACTAAAAACAACGCAAATGCTGCCAACATAAAGATAAACGCTAATATAGTAAAATCTTGAGGCCATAGCGTTAAACCAAAAATATTGTATTTTTGACCAATTAGATCAAACAGCACAGCTTGCTGGCCATTAAAATTAATCCAAGGTAGTAACATAAACGCAAGTAGGCCTAAGAAGCCAATGCGCTGTCTAAGTAATTGATGTAGACCTTTTACAGCACGCACATAAATACGATTTCGGGGATTGAACCTATCATCTTGACGGCTTAAATCCGGTTTTTGGATTTTCACCTCTACAGGGATATTCTTTACTTTAATTTGCTTGTCCATCGAAGTTCCTCAACGCCGCTTGGAAATAAAAATCCAGCAATACTCAAGTACTCTATACTTAAAGTTAGCAAGTTACTTGCTAGGCATATTTACTTTAATAAATTGCCTTCTCGAATACTTTCAGATATTTCAGAAATATCTGACTGCTGTTAACCATTATAACAATGTTGGTTAAAATTACTGGCATAGATTGCTAATAATTTATTCATCCCAGTTACTTGCTTTTAAAATGCAGTTTATTACACTGCATGGTAATTCAACCCTACTTAGATCAAGGTTTACGTATCCATGAAAAAATTTATTATTTTGGTAGTTGTGATCCTTGCCTTTTTTACAATCGATCACCCACTTATAAAAGAACCTCGCGAAAGGTTACTAGGTGAAGGCATTGGCTTTTTAAGTGATGCAAGCAAGGTCAACAGAAGCCCCGCTGCAAATATGGCGAAAAATAGGATCAGCAGTCAACTTAAACTATCTGAATCTGAAGGTGAGTATGTAGAAAAAACGTTTACAACAGATGACTCTGTTCAGTTATTTCACCTACGCTATTGTCGTGAGCGTGACTTAAACCTTTATTTTTATGACGACCGTTTAAATACGGTATGTAAAATAGTGACTGAAGCATTAGAGCAAAAGCGAGCAAAGTAGTGGATTTTTCAGGATTAAATAAAAAAGCAAGCGACTCATTTCATAAGCAGCGCAATATGCTCAAGCAATTAGCTCAAGGCAAAACATTAAAGTGTGAGAAGTGTAATGAGGTTTTAACACTTGATTTAGCCACCAGTGAACCTGGTAAAGGCATAGTAAAGTGCAAACAAGGCTGTACGGATATTATATTAGAGCTAGGCACTTAGATTAAACTAAGCGCCTAGCTCTAATAATTACTCTTCCCAACTCTCGTCGGTTATCAAGCCGCTATTAATTGCGACCACTTCAATTAGTTCAGCAAACCCTAATGCAAAGTCACCCATAGATTCATACTGATACTGACACAAAGCTTCTATTGTCATGTTATTTTGTTTGGCAATCTGAGCTATTGCTAGCTGGTCGAGTGCAAAAAAGCTTAGTGTGCTTAGTGCACTCTCTAATGCTTGTTTAAATTCGGCATCCAACTCGGGAGCATTTAAAAGAGGCTCAGCATACGCTTTTGTCGCCACTAAGAAGCCTTTACTCCACGACTTACAAAATTCAGCATCAAATGTGTCTGGTAATTTATATCCAGTTTCGAACACCTGCTCACTAATTTTGTGATAAAGCGCCATAAACAAAAAAAGCATTTCTTCATCTAAATCATTAGCTGTGTTTGGCAATATCTGCTCAAGCCACTCATGTACATCTAATGGGTTAGGCGAACAAATTACACCAAATAAATAGCCTTGGCTTTGTACAAGGGTCATTGCTTGAGATTGGGTATTTAAAAATGAGCTGAGCTGCTTTGCGTGCAACTCAGTAAATTGGGGTATTTGCATTAAAACTCTTTATATTAAAACATTAAAAGTTGAGCGGGTAGCGACCTTGGTTATCTGGTCGGCCTAAAAACTTAACCGCATCATGTACATCTTTAGGTAAGCTGGCATCTGGTTTTACATAACCTGCCACTCTAAAGTCGAAATTAGCTTTAAGTGTAGCATCTGCCTCAAGGCCAAGCGTATTATCTGGGTCAATTAATATAGCAACATCACCCGACTTACAGCTTAACTTACCAGCTAGAGGTCCAATATTAAACCATCCATTTAAACCTTGAACATCAATATTAGGGCTCGCTATTTCACCTTTTAGTGAATCACAATAAGGTGCGCCTGAGCTGTATTCATCAAGTTCTAAAATCACACGCCCTTTAGCGGTAACAGGCAGAGGAAGTTGCACACGTTGCATTGCACGCTCTACAGTGGAGCGTACTAGGGCATCAGTCACTATTACTTTTTTATTAAAAAACCCATAACTTACATCTGCGTAACCCGAAATATCACTGCGTTCTCGTGGGTTACCAAATTTTATGTTCGCATTTAGTTTGCCCGTAAATAATTTCCAGCCTGCAATATCCCAGCGCACATTATTTAACTGTTCACCATCAAAACGAACTTGCATCATTTGACCTTGCCAAACAGTGCCTACAGTTTGGCCTACTTCTAATTGCTTTGGAAAGTACGGTTTTGCTATATCTAGTGCAATATGTGCTGGTAATTTAATAATATAAAACACAATAAAACTAATTAAAAAGACAGCCGATAACGTTATTATTTTTTTCATTAATTAATTCTCTAATACTAAACGGCTTACGCGCACATAGCCTGATTTATCATCGCGACTTAAATCTAAATTTTCAATTTTTAAACCATGCTGATTTACTAGCTCATCTAGCCATTCTATTAACTGATTAAACTCTACTGAGTCGAGCGTTAAACGAAGTGAATCACTACTGGGCTGCATTTTACTAATATTGATTTTATAGCGTCCACGAGTAGAGTTTACCACTTGGCTTAAATTTGTATTGCTAGCAACACTGGTGTTGCCTGCAGCCTTTAGCTTAACAATACTGTCATCAACCCAAGCTAATAGCTCTTGTTGTTTAATTTGAGATTGCTGTGCTTTTTCTATCGCGTTATTTAATGGCCTAAATATTCCCATTACTAAAACAAAAATAATAAACACGCCACCAGCGACCATTACCAATTGTTGTTCTTGCTCTTTAAGCGAACGCCACTGTTTCATTAACTGCTTTTTCATACTGCACCTCGCAGTTTAATTTCACCTACGACATAATCACCGTCATTATTTAAAGACCCTTGCTCAACAGTTAAACCTTGCTTTTCAAGTATGATTTTTACTTTACCAAAAGTTTGGAAGTCTTTAGCCCGTGCACGAATGCGCAGCTCATTACGACGTTTGTCATAACGAAGTGTTTCAGGTGTAAATTCGCTGACTTGCGAAAATACATCAACCAAATTAGTCGTTAAGTCTAAAAAGCCGGATTCACTTGAGCCTTGTATTTTATCTAACGCGCCTTTAATTTGGCTTTTAATTAGATTAGGGCGAACTTTAGTTCCCGGAAATGCTTTTTGATATCTGTCGACTACTTGAGCTTTAGCTACTTCTACTTGTGTATTAAGTTGGTGTAACTCAATAGCTTTTATTGTAATTGTAGAAACCAATGCAACACTTGCTATAATTGCGGCGCCTTTCCAGTAACCCCACCACAAAGCGCTTTGTTTTTTAAGCTGATACATACCTTGGCGTAAGTTAAAATTAACGCTATCTAACTGTTTTGCAAATAATGCTAAAGGTAAGTCGTAATCGCTTGTTTGGGCTTGTAAGTTAACGCTTTCAGGAAACTGATTAGCAGGACTAAAATGTTTAATGTCGGGGTTACCCATGGCTGATAAATAGCCATTCAACCAACTAGATTCAACCGCACTAATATGCCATTGCCCTTGCTTAAACAACCATTGGTTGTTGAGCTCAATAGCAGTTACGGCGCCATCATCTGCAAGCGGTAACAACAAAGCATCGGGTAATATTCTGTATACTGATAGATTATGCTCAGCAAATAATGCAAGCCATTGTTCAAACCATTCACGGTCTGTCATTGCTACACGAATTGCATGTTGCTCACCAAGCATTGTCGGCTGCGCTACAGCTATAAACAGTTCATCTACGTCACATGCTATATCTTCTTCAAGCATGTATGGCAATGCTTGCTCAAGCTTGCGATTCCATTTTGTTGGCAAAGCGACCGTTTTTAATTGCACTTGATCACTGGGTAATAACACGACAACTTCTCGGGTAAGTGCTTTTTCGCTTAGCTCACTTAAATGCTCTGCATTTGGTAACTCGCCACTGGCTATTATTTCTTGTTCTTGTGGTGAGTAAATTAACCAGTTAAGTAATTCTTGTTCGGTTTGACCCGTGCGGATCAACAGTATTTCTGTCACTGTACGCCTCCAAATTTTCGCGCCAGTATCGTTACGTCGCCATCTTTAGCGTGCAGTAATGTGGTCATCGAAAAACGCAGGTCGACAAAGTTTGCCTGCGTTTGTAATTTAAAATATTCGCTTTTAATACTAAATAGACTTTTTATTGAGTCAGTATTAGTACCGCCTTGCTGCTTCACCTGTTCAAAAAATTCATCGATGGTGTCAAAGCCAGTTTGCGGTCTTGCGCCTAACACCGCTTCTGCGCCAGATAAGCTTAAGCTTTCTATCAAGGCACTGAGTATGAGCGCTTGCTCTGGCAATAATGTATTTACGTTAATTGATAAAAGTGTACTGCCTGGTATTACACATACATATGGCAATACTTTTTCCATCACTAATGGGTTAAAGCCCTTAACTAAACGCAGCTCCGATGTTGATGCAAATAAGCTATTGGCTGTCATATACGGAAAATCTCGCGATAAGTACTCGTCTTCTTCTGCGCCTGAGCGATACGTAATACTGTTCTCATCAAGCCAATCAAATACGCTATCTGCCATTGTCTCTTCTGATTCATCAGCAGGTAAATCTTCAATGTTTTCAAGTAATGCAAATAGTGCTTTATGTGCAGGGTTTGTTTTACTTGCGCTATTTTCTTCTGGCGCTATGGCTAAAGCATTTAAATTTAGACATGCTTGTAAATCAGTAATTTTGCCACTTAACGTGCCGTTATCAACAGGGTATGAAGCATCACCTTGAGTTGCCCACACTTGATCGAGTGTTGTTTTATCGGCATCATCTTTTTTACTTTGTATTAGCCCTTTAATAGCAAGCTCTTCTGCACCGTAGGCGTACCATTTAGCTTGTTGGTGACCTTGCAAGTTTGTGCTTTTTTGCACTTGAACCATTAAATTAGCACTCATTTCTACTGCTAAAATAGCCGCTAATGCCACAATAAACAAAACAATAACAAGTGCTGCGCCGCGCGATGATTGGTGCTTAACCATTATTCACATCCGTACTTTGTGTAGCAACAACTTTGCCTTGCCCAGGAACTAAAAATACACGACGAATTGGCTCTGCTTCTATTTGTTGCAACGTAACAGCAACCGCTTTAGGGAGAGCTTTAATTTCCCACTGTTCTTGCCATTCGTTTTTATCATCCAAAAACTCAAACTTAAGTTCTTCAACATTTTCTAGTACACGTTGAACTCGCGGTTCCATATTATCAAGCTGATCAACATAAACCCGATAAACACGCTCAAGGTTATCGTCTATCACTCTATAACCAACGGCTTGTAGTTCTGAACGTGGCAATAAATTAATTGGATTTATCCAGCCATCTCGTACAAACGCAATACCATCGTATTGGCTTTCTAAAACGTAACGACCAGCAAGTAAATATTGTTCTTGAACATCACCCGACTCATTGCGAACTGAGCGTTTGGTCATTTGGCTAAAATCTTGATCCATTAATCTAAATGTTGTTTGCAATCCATTTAGCTCAGCAATCTTTTCATCGGAGGCATCTTTTGCTCTTGTTGTCGTCTCGAGTATTTGATGAGTAGCAATAATAACAAAAGCTAAAATACCCAGTGCAACCATAACTTCAAGTAATGTAAACCCGCGCTGCTTCACTTACTTTTTGCCTTTATTTAAATACGTTGATAACTCATATGCTGAATGCTCATATTTTTCATCCGTAAAAACATTTATGGTTAGTTTTACAAAGCTTTTGTCAGCTGTGGCTGTAACTTCTTGCTGCCAAAACCATTCAACACCGCCCATTACTTCGCTGCCTTTAAGGTTATTTTTACCTTGCCATTGTTCGCCTTTAGTACGCTGTTCAATAATAACGTTTTCGGCGACCCAAGATGCATAGGTTTGCTCTTCAATAGTCGTTAAGTGGTGAATATGCTCGCTTGTTGCTTGCATTGCAGCTATACCCGCCATGGCACAAATACTTAATGCCACTAACACCTCTAATAAGGTAAACCCTTTAGTGCGCTTCATTATTCTGGCTCTCGGCGAAAGTTTACTGGTGCAGTAAATTCACCTTCAATGTAATACACAGGTTCGCTTTGCTCTTTTAACTCTAATACAAGTTGAAACGCGCTTACCTCACCTGATGACAAAATAAGTACTTGTGGTATTTTTAACTTTTTAAGCTCAAGTAAACTGTCTTCATCGCCGCCACTCATAAGCTCGCGCCAGTTAGATTGCTCTAAGAGGTTATCTTGCGCCCACGCTAAATCTTCTAAGTTAAGCGTGAGCTTTAATCTTTCATCTAATTCTATTGGTTTAAAAAGATTTTCACGGTCAAAAGTAATCCACTTTTCACCATCGAAAACTAAATACTCTAATGTATTTTCTTCTACTAATAAGCCCAATTCAACTTGGTTTAAAATAGCAAATTCCGATGCCATATTAATGGTGGTATGCAGCCTTAGTGCTTGAGTATCTAACTCCTCCTCAGCACCGCCTTCTAAGCTATATACCACCATTTTGGTGGCAAAAGCGATGATCACTAATACCACTAAAATTTCTATTAAACTAAAGCCTCTGCTTTTTGCATGGCGCTGCTTAAGGCTTGCTTTCATAGCAAGCCTCTAGCATTAACATGTTCATACAGAACGGTGTACTTAGGCATTATTGTTTTTCTTCGTCCCAGTTACCGATATCGTCATCAGTACCTGCTTCACCGTCTGGGCCCATAGAAAAAATATCAAACTTGCCAATTTCACCTGGGCTAATTAACTGATAAGTATTACCCCAAGGATCTTCTGGTAATTCATTAATAAAGCCACCATCAGGGAAACGTTTTGGAACCGGTTCAATGCTTGTTTGGGTAACTAGCGCTTCAAGACCTTGCTCTGTGCTTGGGTAGCTCTTATTTTTAAGCTTGTATAAGCTCATTGCATCTTCTAATTGCTGGATATCTAGATGTGCTTTATCAATAGCAGCCTCTTCTTGCTGTCCCATAATGTTAGGTGCAACAATTGACATAATCATCCCGATGATAACCAGTACCACCATCACTTCTAGTAAAGAAAAACCTGATTGTTTATTCACGTAATTACCTCATTATTCTAAAAACATTAAGTAAAAATGGTTTAGGTAAAACCACTAATATATTTAAAAATTTATTCTAACTTAAAGTCCAACAGCTTTATTCATCGCCATTATTGGCTGTAATATTGCCATTACTATAAATAATACAATAACCGCCATTGAGGCGATCATCGCAGGCTCTAGTAGTTTAAGCGATACATTAACCATGCTCTCAAATTCGCGATCTTGGTTATTTGCAGCACGCTCTAACATTTGCTCTAGTTCACCTGATTTTTCACCACTTGCTATCATATGCAGCATCATTGGTGGAAACAACTTAGTTTGCTGAAGTGCAGCTCTTAAGCTTGCACCCTCACTCACTCTGTCGGATGCATCTGCAACCGCTTTTTTAATTTTTTCGTTGATTAATACGCCACCCGAGATACGCATTCCTTCAAGTAATGGTACCGAGCTTGACGATAAAATACTTAAAGTACGCGCAAAACGTGCGGTGTTAATACCACGAGCCACTTTACCTATACCTGGCATATGTAGCACTCGGTCATCCCACCAAAAACGTATTTTAGGCTGCTTAAGTGCATGCTTAATACCAATGGCTATAGCTGTAATCGCTATTAAACTAATAAACCAATAATTTTGCACAAAATGGCTGCCAGCCATAACCCATTCGGTTGTCCAAGGAAGTACTTGTTTCGTTTTTTCAAACGTTTTTAATATTTTTGGTACTACGGTGCCCAGTAATACCGACACAATACCAATTGCAAATACCACTAATATAATAGGGTAAACCATAGCCTGAGTTATTTGGCTACGCATATGTTGGCGCTGCTCGGTATAGTCGGCTAAACGATTAAGAACTTGGTCAAGGTGCCCCGACTTTTCGCCTGCGGCTACCATTGCACGATATAAATCGTCAAAAACATGAGGAAACTCACTAAGACCATCGGCAAGGGTGTAACCTTCAACTACTTTTGAGCGTACCGACATAAGCATCCGCTTTAAACGCGGCTTTTCGCATTGCTCAGCAACCGCCATAACAGCGCCTTCAACAGGAAGTGCCGATTGAATAAGTGTTGCTAATTGCCTTGTAATTAATGCTAAGTCTGAGGTTGAAATTGTCGGCTTAAAAAAGCCACCGAGTAAAGGGGCTTTTTCGCCTTTGACCTGTTTATCACTTTGCGCCGCAGGAACAACTTCAAGCGGCGTTAGTTTTTGATCACGTAAAGTTTGGCGGATTTGTTTAGCCGTATCAGCTTCTAAAATGCCTTTTTTTTCTTTACCTCGGCCATCTAAGGCACGATATTCAAACGCCGCCATAGTTAACCTTCCTCACGGGTAACACGCAATACTTCTTCAAGTGTTGTTTTGCCTGCCAGTACACGGCTACACCCATCTTGACGAATACTTGGGCTGCGCTTGCGAATGTATTTTTCTACGCTTTGCTCGCCTTTACCGTTGTGAATCATTTCGCGTATGGTTTCATCAACTACAAGTAACTCATGAATACCTGTACGACCACGGTAACCATTAAAGTTACACTCTTCACACCCCACCGCTCGATAGATTGTCGGTTGGCTTTCAAAAGGAACCCCTAACAGCTGGCATTCATGCTCATCAGCCGTGTGACCCTCTTTACAGGTATTACATAACGTACGTACTAAGCGTTGCGACAATACACCGAGTAACGACGATGAAAGTAAGAATGGTTCAACACCCATATCTTCCATACGTGTAATTGCACCCGATGCAGTATTAGTATGCAGAGTAGACATAACAAGGTGACCGGTAAGTGACGCTTGAACACCAATTTGCGCAGTTTCAAGATCGCGTATTTCACCCACCATTACTACATCAGGATCTTGACGTAATATTGCACGTAAACCACGTGCAAATGTCATATCAACTTTTGCATTAACTTGTGTTTGCCCAATGCCTGGAATTTCGTACTCTATCGGATCTTCAACGGTAAGAATATTACGATCGCGTGAGTTAATTTGGCTCATACCAGCGTATAAAGTGGTACTTTTACCAGAGCCCGTAGGCCCTGTTACCAAAATAATGCCGTGGGGTTTACTAATTAAATCTGAAAACAAAGCGCGATTTTCTGCGGTCATACCTAAATCTTCAAGGTTTAAGCGCGCGTTGTTTTTGTCAAGTAAACGCAGTACTACGCGCTCACCAAAACTCGATGGCATTGTAGATACACGCACATCAACTGCACGCCCTGCAATACGTAAGCTAATACGACCATCTTGTGGAATACGTTTTTCAGCTATATCAAGCTTAGCCATTACTTTAATACGAGATACAAGTAACGATGCAAGTTTACGATTAGGCTTAAGTACTTCTTTAAGCACGCCATCGACCCTAAAGCGAATAACAAGCTCTTGCTCGAAGGTTTCGATATGAATATCAGAAGCCCCTTCTTTAATCGCTTCACTTAGCATGGCGTTAATAAGCTTGATGATTGGTGCATCATCGTCACCAGCAAGTAAATCTTCAGTTTGCGGGAGCTCATCAGCAAGTGAGAATAAATCAACCTCGTTGCCAATATCCTCCATCATTTGTTGCGTTTCAGAGCTATCACGTTGGTATGACGCTTCAAGCAATAGCTCAAATTTATCATCATCCAATTGCTCAAGGGTAAAACCATGGCCTGCGATACGGCGTACTTCTAATAGTACTTCAACATCTAGCTCACCACGGTAGTAAACTATACGATGATCTTTGTTTTTACCAAGCAACACACCTGCGCGTCTTGCATAGGAAAATGGCAAACGCTTTGCTGGTAACTCAACTAACACATCACTCGTTAATAGCTCATCCTGATTATGCGTTTGAGGATGAACCACATCTTGGTTTATCTCTTGAATCGCATTAGTCATCTTTACGCTCTTGTGCATTTTGTTTACGTAGAGACTCTTCATACGTAGGTGGAAGTACTAGTTCGTCATTCCACTCAGGTAAAATAGGCGTATCAGTCATTGGCATTAACTCAATACCATCTTCTTTTTGTTTAAACTGCTCACCACGAATAAAGTTATATTTATTAAAGCTTAACTTATTCATGCTTACACCATCACGAATAATGGTTGGGCGAATAAATACAATAAGATTACGTTTACGGCGCGTTGTATTTGTTGATCTAAACAGGTGACCTAAAATAGGGATATCGCCTAATAACGGTACCTTAGAAACACTTTCTTGTACGTCTTCGTCAATTAAACCGCCAAGTACAACCATACCGCCATCATCGGCCATAACCGTTGTTTTAATTGCACGTTTGTTAACTGAAATATCAACAGCAGTTGCACCACTTACACTTGATACTTCTTGCTCAATAGTAAGTTGTACTGCAGAACCATCGTTAATCTGTGGCGTAACTATCAGTTTAATACCGACTTCTTGACGCTCAACTGTTTGAAATGGGTTAGCATTATTACTGCCCGTTTGTGAGCCTGTAATAATAGGCACTTCTTGACCGACTAAAATAGAAGCTTCTTCGTTATCCATTGTAGTAATAGAAGGGGTAGCCAATATATTTGAATTTGTATCAGTGGCAACAGCCTGAATAATTGCGCCCCAATCATTTTTAACAACGCCCAGCGCTAAACCATTAATGCCACTAAGTAAGGAGGCTAATGGACCATAATCACCTTCTGTTGTTTCCGTATATGGCGTTACAGTACCAGATTCTGTTCCTATTATATTTTTAGTAACAGTTACATCTTGTGCTTGCTCTGCAGCAACAGCTAACGAGCCCACGGGAACCGTAGTGCCGTTGTTAAACTGCAGCATACCGCCTTGCTCAGAAATCCATTGCAGCCCTAAGTTAACCCCGTCGCCTTCCATTACTTCAATAATAATGGCTTCAACTAATACTTGGGCACGGCGAATATCAAGGCGTTCAATTACAGATTCAAGTGATCGCATTGTGTCTGGCTGTGCGGTAATAATTAGTGAATTTGAATCTGGGTGAGCTTCTATACTGCTTTCGTTGTTACTTCTGCTACGAGTTTTAGTAGTACCGCCTTGTGCATCTTCAACAAGGGACTTACTAACACCCTGCAATACTTTGACCAAATCTTCAGCTTTAGCATAATTTAAGTAAAACACCTTGGTGTTACCTTGGCTTTCTAGCTCACCATCTAAGCGTTTAATGAGCTCAATAGCACGTGTACGTGCTTGGCCTTCACCACTTACAATAACGCTATTAGTTCGGCCATCAGCGACTACTTTTGGAATTAAAAACTCAGGTACGCTGCCTTTGCCGCTGTCTTTATAAATATTGTCTACCACAGAGACAACATCATCTGCTGTTGCATATTTAAGCTTAACAATGTCTACACGCTTATCACCCGCCTGATCAACAGAGCGAATAATCTCAACTAAGCGATTAACCGATGCAGCATGCCCCGTTAACATCATTACGTTAGCCGCATTAAAGTTAGCAACATGGCCGCCATCTTTTTGATCGCTAAATTGACGAACTAAAGGGCCTAGTTCTTGTACGCTCACATTTTTGACACGTACAACACGTGTAATCATCATATCGCCGCTAGCTTCGTTACCTTCGGTAATAAGTGGCACATTTGATTTTTTGGCGTCTGAACTT
The DNA here is from genome assembly GCF_014164135.1 of Pseudoalteromonas sp. SG45-1. Lineage (NCBI taxonomy): Bacteria > Pseudomonadati > Pseudomonadota > Gammaproteobacteria > Alteromonadales > Pseudoalteromonadaceae > Pseudoalteromonas > Pseudoalteromonas sp. SG45-1. Next base: position 6,548 of record NZ_JACJEP010000036.1, on the reverse strand, counting down.
TTTTCTACCTTAAGAATGCCATTGTCCATTTCAACAGCTGAGTAGCCATAAACTTCCAATACATTTAAGAAGAACTGGTAATAAAGCGCTTCGTCCATTAACTCATAACTGCGAACATTTACTTTGCCGCGCACGTTAGGGTCAATAATTACTGTTTTATTGAGATTTTTACCAACAATATTAATAAACTCGTTGATATCAGTGCCTTTAAAGTTAGCAGCATATTCAACAGCAGAAACAGACAAAGAAATACTTGCCGCCAAAAAAAGTGCCGCGTACTTAGCTAACCCTTTTTTAATTTTTTTGAGGTGTAGCACCTGAACCATTATATTAAAACTCCAAAGCTAAATTATTGCAGACTAAATTGCACATCAATTTGTTCACCATCACGTTCTATAGTGATATTGGCATCTGTACTATTACGCAGCTCGTTAATAGCTGACATAGCCTGTTTTAAATCTGTTAATTGATAGCCATTTATAGAAATAGCCAAATCGTTATTTTTTAATCCCATTTGCTTAAACAGTTCAGGTTCTTTACCTGGACTTAAGCGATATCCAATTAGTTCACCATCATTCATAGCCTGTGAAACACGTATATAGTCAAATAACTTGCCCGGTTCTTCGAGTAACTCTTCACGTGTTTCTATAATTGCTTCTTTAACGTCTGGGTCTGCAGTGGCGTCTATTTGTAATTCACTTGGCTCTAATTTTTGCGGACCCATTTCGGCATCGTCACGCGCAGCGAGTACAGGCATAGATACTTTTTTACTAAAATCGAGCCCATCAAGCATTAATGTTTCAAAACCTCCATTAATACCTAAAATAACACGATCAGGCAGTATCTGCGCTACTTCAGCGCGCGTGCCAAGTACAACTTCTTCAACAAGGTAGCTTACTTGCTTACCTTGTGATTCAATAATTGCTATGCCTGCTTGGTCATCATTATTAACAGCTACAATACCGGTTAAATTAATACTTAGGCGTGTTTCTGGCGCATTATTTATAACCTGCGATTGTTTTGCAGTATTATTGTTGTTTGTTACAGTTTTTTTACCAAATAAAAATTGCTCAATAATATGCTGCGCTGAGTTATTGCTCGCACCAGATGGCTGATTAGCATAATGAGTAGGAGTAAGTAGAGTTACTGGTGGTTTCGGCCATAAAAGCCAGACAAGCTTTGATAATAAAAATGCAAGATAAACAACAACTAACAGTGTCACTAATGCACTTAATTTAGCATGCGGTAACCGCGTTAAAAATTGTTTTAGTTGTTGGATTTGCTGTTCCATAAATAGTGTTCTTATTTTAATTTACTGCGTTAGCGCGTACCCATAGTACCCTTTCATTTTTCTTTCAACAAGCACACTAATATTAAACTTTGTAAACAGATTAAATTAACTTTACATAGTAGTACAAAAAGTAAACGGCTGTTGTAATACCTTCATCCTACGATGATTTCATGATAAATTTTAAGCTATAAAAACGTGGGGAAATGCCTTATGAGTAAAAAAAGTAATGCTAATACCAACTCAGACCATGCAGATGAGTTAAAAGTTCGATTAGATAAATGGTTATGGGCTGCACGATTTTATAAAACTCGTGCTGTTGCACGTGAAATGGTGCAAGGCGGCAAAGTACATTATAATGGCCAACGTACAAAAGCGAGCAAAATAGTAGATGTTGGTGCAAAAGTAAAACTTGCTCAGGGTGTAGATGAAAAACTGATAACTATACTCACAGTGCTTGAAAAACGTCAAAGCGCCCCCATTGCACAGACCATGTATCAAGAATCTGATGCAAGTATTGCTAAACGCGAAGAAAACAGCATCGCACGCAAAAATAACAGTTTTTTTGCTCCTCATCCGGATAAAAAACCGGATAAAAAGCAAAGACGCGAACTTTTAAAAATGAAATCAAGTTAGGTATAGCCGCTCATGCAACAAGATTTACTTCACCGTTATTTATTCAACGAACTAGATGTTCGTGGCGAACTCGTACAAATCGAGAGTGCTTATAATGAAATGATTGCCGACCATAATTACCCAGACCCTGTTAAAGCATTACTTGGTGAGTTACTCGTTGCAACCTGTTTACTAACCGCAACTTTAAAGTTTGAAGGTGAAATTGCAGTACAGCTTCAAGGTGATGGCCCTGTCAAATATGCTGTTATAAATGGTGATGACAAACAAAACATGCGTGGTATTGCACGCCTGCAAAGCGAAATTACGGGTACAACTGTAAAAGAGCTTATTGGCCAAGGCTATATGGTGATCACTATTACACCAAGTAAGGGTGAACGTTACCAAGGTATAGTGCCCTTAGAGCACGATACTCTGAGTGAATGTATAGAAAGTTACTTTGAGCAATCAGAACAATTAAAGACACGTCTTTGGTTTGCAACCGACACAACTGAAGGTAGCGCAAAAGCATGTGGTCTATTTTTACAAGTACTCCCAGTTGATAAACAAAAATCAATTGAAGACTTTGCGCACTTAGAAGCATTAAGTAACACCATTAAAGATGAAGAGTTGTTACATCTTGATGCAAATACAGTCCTTACACGTCTTTACCACGAAGATAACCCTCGTGTATTTGAGCCTCAAGCGATTAAATTCAAATGCGGTTGTAGTCGTGATAAAACAATTACTGCACTTGTTAATATTGGACAAGAAGAACTACTTAAAGACGTAACCGAAAAAGGGTCTGTTAATATTAACTGTCATTACTGTTTAAAAGAGTATGTTTTTAACGAGCAAGATATAAAAAGCATTTTCAACTAAATATTCAGCTTCATTTATATATAGTAATTAAAGCCGCAAAATATGCGGTTTTATATTATAAAAAGATGATACCGGTGTCATGAACTTTGTTAATTTACTGACACCGGTATCATTGAAATTATTCATGTTTTTTAGCAAATATATGTGTTTTTAGAGGCTTTACGGGCTCGAATATCTCAAAACCTTCTGTTACTATAATTTCAGCTTAAGGGCACTGATAACCCCAGAGCTATCCCGTTCAAACTCTCACACATTATAGTTAGGTATAAACATGACTACAGGCGCTACACGTTTTGTCGATTTAACCGCAGCTGAACTTGTCGAGCATGCGATCCGCCGTGGCGAAGGTACTTTAGCCGCAAATGGTGCTTTTGTTGCAATTACAGGAAAACGAACTGGCCGTTCACCAAAAGATCGTTTTATTGTTCAAGAAGCAACAACTCAAGATGACATTCAATGGGGCAACGTTAACCGCCCATTTGATGCAGAAAAATTTGACGCATTATGGGCTCGCGTAGAAGCACATGTTCAAAGTAATGACCACTTCACCTCTCACCTAGAAGTTGGCGCTGACCCTGAGCATTATCTACCTGTAGTCGTAACTACAGAAACAGCGTGGCACCATATTTTTGCCAAAAACATGTTTATCGAACCACAAAACTATAACGCCTCAAACTTACCACAATGGCAAGTAATGAACGTTCCTTCGTTTGTATGCGAGCCGGAACGTGATGGCACAAATAGCGATGGCACCGTTATTATTAACTTTGCACAGCGTAAAGTATTACTAGCAGGTATGCGCTACGCCGGTGAAATGAAAAAATCGATGTTCTCTGTACAAAACTTCCTACTACCAGCAAAAGGTGTATTACCAATGCACTGTTCTGCTAACGTTGGTGAAGCAGGTGATACAGCATTATTCTTCGGTTTATCTGGTACGGGCAAAACAACTCTTTCAGCAGATCCTACTCGCTTTTTAATTGGTGATGACGAACACGGTTGGGCACCTGGAAGCGTGTTTAATATTGAAGGCGGTTGCTATGCTAAATGTATCGACCTGTCACAAAAGAACGAACCTGTAATTTGGAATGCAATTCGCTTTGGTACTATTTTAGAGAATGTAGTGCTAGATGAAAAAGGCGTTCCAGATTTTAACGACACTAGCCTTACTCAAAATAGCCGTGCAGCATATCCACTTGAACATGTTGAAAAACGTAAAGTAGAAAACCGCGCAGGCGAACCAAAAGCTGTTGTATTTTTAACTTGTGATGTAAGCGGTGTATTACCACCGGTATCTGTTCTTAGCGAAGAAGCTGCTGCTTTTCACTTTTTAAGTGGATACACAGCTAAAGTTGGCTCAACTGAGATTGGCTCTACTAGCGATATTGAATCAACGTTTTCAACCTGCTTTGGTGCGCCATTCTTCCCACGTCCTGCAGGTGTTTACGCTGAGCTTCTTATGAAGCGCGTACGCGAGTTTGGCGCTAAAGTATACCTTGTCAATACAGGTTGGACTGGCGGTCCTTACGGCACAGGTAAGCGCTTTGATATTCCGACTACTCGCGCAGTAGTTGATGCAATCGTATCTGGTAAATTAGCCGGTGTTGAAACTCAGCACATTGATGTTTTAAACCTAGATGTACCGGTAGCAGTTCCAGATGTAGATACTAATTTACTTAATCCTATAAATACGTGGGAAGATAAAGCTAAGTACAATGAATATGCAGCAAAACTTGCCGCTGACTTCACTGAAAACTTTGCTAAGTATGACGTATCAGACGATATAAAAAATGCAGGGCCTAAAGCTTAAATAAGCTTCAAGCTTGTATTTTAACGCCAGCCAAGGGCTGGCGTTTTACTTTCTAAATACCTAATTTAATAAGTGCGACAAAATGCCGCACAACTCATATCAAAAACCATATAATATACCGCGTAATTAATCATTCCTTAATGCCCAATAAACCTGCATTACTCATTACGGCTATTTAATTAATGACACTAAAGCTTTCATGGCGAAAAACATTCAGGCGGTTACATTTATACTTAGGCCTATCAGTAGGTGTTTTACTTACTATTATCACTCTTTCTGGCTCTATGTTAGTTTACTATCCGCAAATAGACTTACTGCTAAATCCAGCAAATGACGCTACTACAAACATAAAAACGCCTAATTGGGATCAAGCATATAATACGCTAAGAGCCAATTTCCCTTCAAAGCAAGGGCCATGGCGATTAGAAAACACAGGTATAAACTCAATAATTCCCGCGCGATACTACAATCCAATAGAAACAAAAGAGCAAGGCTTTGCCCCCTTAATGGTATGGCTATCTAGCAGTAGTGATAAAGTAATACGTAAAAACTATTGGGGAAAATACTTAGTAACTTGGATGTACAACTTACATTTTTCATTACTAACAGGAGCAACGGGCACTCTCGTTGTTGGCTATATAGGCATAGCCTCAATAGTTCTTCTTATCTCTGGATTCTTTGCTTGGTTTCCAAAGCCTGGGCAGTGGGTAAAGGCACTAAAATTTAAATCTCGTAGCTCTAAAATAGGTTTGCTATACGACTGGCATAAACTAATTGGTTTAACCTTCTGCATACCGCTACTAGCTTTAACTGTTACAGGTGTTATGCTCGCTATTCCAAAACAAACAGATCCTATATTAACCGCTCTAGTTAGCGATATAAACTCCCCACCAAAAACACAAATTCAACCGAGCAAACAAACCGATATTCCTTTATCACAAGCGGTATTAATAGCTGAAAAAGCATTACCGAATGCGCGTTTAGCTTGGATTGAAACACCATCAAACTTAAATGCTATTTACATATTAAGATTTCAAACTGTAAACGATCCTTCGTATCGCTTTCCACATAGCTATATAGAGGTTAATGCACTTACAGGAAAGTTAGAGAGCGTGTTTAATATAGATAAGCAAAGTACGGCTAGTAAAATAAAAAACTGGATACACCCTCTACATGACGGCAGCATTGGCGGTAACATTTTAAAAGTCATTTGGGTGCTGAGTGGCTTTGGATCTGCTGCATTGTTCTTTATTGGCGTATATAGATGGTTAGTTAGAACCAAGAGAATACAAAATAAACTTTAGTTGAAAGAGCACCTAGTCACTTTTCAGTAAGTCTTGTCGATGGTTTTTTAATATAAAGTATATGCCCTTAGTTAATCTTAGGATTAAAAATTAATAACGGTAAATACATATTAAATTAAAACAGCCCTTAATTACCAATCTACCTATAAAACAATTAATGAATACTGGTAGATAACGTGGTTAGTCTATACAGGTACTCCATAAGTACTATTAAATAAATATCATGCCCCTTAGATTTAAGCTCTATGTGTAAAACCTCTGTATCAATCTCTACCTAACTATTTTTATTCTCTTCAGTTAACCTACCCAAAACGTACATAAAGGCTTAAAGTTCATGTTCAATACTTATCACAAGACCAGATAGTTAAAGCTTTTATATCAGGTCAGATGTTAAACCAATTGGTATTATTTACCCACAGTACAAATGCTACCACTCATTGTCGAGCGGAGGTTTTTTATGCTTTTGACGTCGGGAGTCGCTACGCTCGCCCGGCCTACGTGATGTTGCTGTAAGTGGATGTTAACTGCGCGTATTTCACTTTTCTGCAGACGTAAAAAAGCCCGGCTATTTCTAGTCGGGCTCTCTACAATTTGAAGCCTGGTAATGTCGTAGTGCCCACAGCGGTAGAAAGTCGCAGTGAAATGCTACACT
>NZ_JACJEP010000035.1:0-29512 GCF_014164135.1 Pseudoalteromonas sp. SG45-1 | reverse complement strand
AAACACCGCTTTGGGAAGACGTTCACGCTAACTACGAAACTGAAAATGAACGCATTCAGTTATCGAATTATCAGCGTGATCTTCAACTACGAAAAGTGAAATGATGTCTATGAATCACACATCTACAGCATGACTAGGCATCGCACAACATCAAGATTATTTTACTTTTTACTTTCGCCCTGCGTTTACTTTCAGTATATGTATTTTATAAAAGTTAAACGCATGGCGTATAGTTTATGACCCAAAAGGAGGTCTTTAAGTTAATAGTATCAAGTGTATAAATTAGCGTTTAAGGTTTCGCCTCAACATGCCACTTTCCAGAGCTTGTTAGATGATTTAATAATGGTCTATATAAACCAAATTGAGCTAAGTAATTATCTAATGTACCAGCTTTTGCTGCCAATCAACTGTGCGACCAGAATCCTTACCAACGGTAACGCCATAAGTTGCTTTTGCATCATCTAAAAATGCATTAATACGTTGTGAAATTTTTTTTCCTTTCGGATCGAATATACTAGCCATCCTAACTCCTATTTATTGTTTAAACTAATTAAAATATATTGCTCGTAACTTCAAAGATTCTTTATCGAATCCTAAAATAACTATGTGCTCTACATCGCTTTGCCCACGAAGAAAAACCATAATATCAAGTGATTTCCAATGTTCATCAATACTATTAAATTCTTCGGTAAAATCTGAAATAGTGAACTGTTGCTTTATGGGTTCTTCACCTTCAATTTTAATAGGCTCTAATATTTTAAGTACATCGTTTAGCTCTTTGGCATTACTAGCTAGTAAAGTACTTTTTTTACCTAGTACAAAACCGTAACCGTCATCTGCAGTTTCCCATTCTTGCTTAGTAACTATAAAAGGAATTGAGGACGCATCAGCTAATAGAGATAAATTATTTATATTTATTGCATTACGAAGGAGAGTACTTTGCTTTTCTAGTGCTGGTGTATCTAGTTTATCTAAACACCCCGAGCTTAAGACTGCAAAAAGAGTGACAAATATAATGTTGACGAATTTAAGCATGAAATAAACATTCCTTTGATAGTTGATGAATACTATTTTAAAAAAGAGTCATCAAACAAAAATAACTTGGTTTATTTAGACATAAATTACATTATATTTAAATGTTTTTGAATTTTTAACTGTGTTTATATTTATTAAATTGAATAATTACCAAGCGTCGTTATTGTTAGGACAAGAGTATAAGTGGTAAAGCAATTTTGAAATGGCACCATGGTGTTTAGTTGGTGAGAATAAAAGACATTAAAAGCTATGTAGCATTATAAGAAAGGATAATTACTTTCGGCAACTTTATAAAAATCATTAATCATATCAATCAGTAAAAAGCAATGGAGTGATTATTGGTACATGTGATGGTGGCGGTTATTACTTATTATTTTAGCAAGAGTCTGAGCGCGCTGGTGAAGTAGGGCTATTTTTAACGGAAACCTACGGACAGGAAGTGTCTAAATTTAATACGTTCACTGATTATTTATCTTTTCTGGTTACGCATACTCCTGAGCCTGAGCTAGTTGATGTAGATTACGATATAATAATGAATATAATTAAAGATTAATTCTGGTTTGAAAATAACCAATAAAAACAAATAGTATAACTAAGTCTTTAATTTAAATTAATGGGTTCTCCTAATGATGGGACAAATTATTACCACTCAAGTTAAAGTTGGAGCTTCAACAAGGTGCATGTGTAAACTAAATGCTGAACTAAGTTTATTTAAAAACGACAAATGGGTACCAAAACAATGATAGAGCGACACTACAATTAAACGCATATGGAATTAGCAATTAGATATTAATAGATTCGAGAAGTTATTCCATAGGCATTAATACTATTAAAACTAAAAACAGTGGTACTGTTCTTGAAAAAATTTAGCAAGCGTTAGATGCCTTTGCAGATTATGTAGTTGCTGAATTCGATCGCTCAGATCAATTGCGTTATCTCACGCGAAAAGAATTTGGTGCAGCAAATTTGAGTTTGTTATACGTGTTGATAAAACATTTCCAGTTGCTATTGATGGTGAAACCTTTGAGCTTACAGATGGTTATAAAACCTCGCATATAAACACAGGGCGTAGGAAAGCATTTTACAGCGCAGTGATTTTACGTGATCGCTCAGCAATCCATTCTTTGAGCGCAAGATGAATTGGTTGGTATAAACTAGGTACTTTTGCTAAGTATTTTAGCGGGGATTACCGTATCAACAAATTAATATGCTCTTAAATATTCTTTTGTAAATACTTATCGTTTAGTGCACCATGGTAGTGGTTGTTTATTATATCAATTTGAGATCTAAGCTAGTGAAAATCCGAAACAGTTACCCAAAACTATCCAATGAAAGAATCCTTGAAAAATTTTCTCAATATGATTTAGCTCCACCTAAAGAATATACAGACTTTTTAGAAAAGCATAATGGTGGTTACCCAGAAGTTGAATGTGAGTACATAGACGAAGATGATGGCGAATACACAATATCATTAGATTGTTTTTATGGCATTTGCGATATAGATACAAATATGTCTGTATTTGCCATTAGGGGTTTTTTAAGTAAAAGTATACCTAGTCAACTTTTAGCGATAGCGAGTGATGGTATTGGCAATAAAATTTGTTTAGGTATTGGCGGTGACTATTTTGGGAAAGTCTATTTTGGAATAAAGACGATGAAGCACGCTTCCAAGAAGAGGAGAATTTCAATAACGTTGAGTTAATTACAAGTTCATTTGATTTGTTTTTATTATCTTTAGCTCCAGCCTGAAATAAGTAAACCAAATAACCAATAAATTTACGTTAATTAATCGGTTTCAAAACTAAATAGTTGCTTATGATTACTTTGCTTTGGTTTTAGTTATAGAGCTTATCAAAGCCGGGTTTTTCTAACTTTGAATATGTTTACACTGTGTAGGAATATCTGCATGGTTGTAAGTCATGCAGATATTTTAATCAATGATTAAAACTTCATTTCTATTTTACCGTACACGTAGCGTCCGTTAAATCCATACGGCGAGAAGCTAGAGTAAGCAAATAAACGTGAGAAGGTGGTTACATCGTCAACATTTTCACGGGTTGCATCTGGATAAACATCAAAAATGTTATTAGCCCCTAAGCTCAGCGATAAGTTTTCACTAAGCGAGTAGGCTACATCTAAGTCGGTTATCCATTTAGGCTTAAGCACTTCATTACGTTCTGGGATATCTGAAGGGTCTTGAGTTTCGCCGTAACGTGTTGTTCTAAGCGTGGTGCGTATGTCGTCGTTAGTCCATGTTGCGCTTAAGTTGTACTTATTACGCGGTGTGCTTACTTCAAAACGACGCAGCTCAGTGCCTGAGAACAAGTTGTCTTGATCAAACCCAGCACCTTGCAGCTCTGCTGGTGGGTCGATAATATTTGTTACTTCATTTTTACCGTAGTTGTAACCTAGGTTAAAGGCTAAATCGCCATAACCATCAGTTGCTACATTATAAGAGGCAACCACATCAACACCACGGGTTTTGCTGTCAATTGCATTTAAGAAGAAACGACCTTGGTTAGCGCCTGTGCCTTGAAGTAAATCGGCAATAGCATCGCCCGATAAGTTGTTTGATAACACAATGCGGTCATCAATTAATATTTGGTAGTAATCAACCGATAAGCTGAAATTAAAGTCGGTAGACCATGTAAAACCAACGCCGTAGTTAGTAGCTTCTTCTGCATCAAGACCAGGTGAGCCCAGTGCTTTTGCTACATCGCTGCTTGGTGCGAACGTACCTGTTTCGGTTGGTTCGCCATCAACAAATACAGTGGCCACTGAGGTAAAGTATTGTTGCTGCAAAGAGGGTGCTCTAAAACCAGTTGATACAGAGGCGCGCAGCGCTAAGTCTTCAGTTAATGAATAACGAGTCGCAACTTTACCGTTAAGTGTATCGCCAAAGTCTGAGTAATCTTCATAACGGGCGGCAACCGCTAAATTCCAATCGTCGGTTAGGTAGGTTTCAAGGTCTATATACAAGCTCACGTTATGGCGGCTATTGTCGCCCTCTGATTCGGGTGTAAACCCCGGGAATACTTGTGCGCCCGCTGCGCCAAATGGGCCATCGACTGGGTCGGTTACTGCGCCTCCTGGGCCAAATGTGCCTTGTGCATATGAAGCTTCTTCGCCTGCATCTATTTGGTATCCTTCGCGGCGATACTCAGCACCTACAGCTACACTTACCGAGCTTTCTAAAAAGCTGACGTCTACTTCGCGACTAAAATCAACGTTTAAGGTAAGTTGATCGTAAGTAAGTGTTCCTGCATCAAAGCTTGTTTGGCTAGTCGGGCCGTATGAGGTATTTAAACTATTTATTACACCAAACTCAAATGCATCTTGACCATATACGGCCGATACATCGTAATTCCATTCACTTACAAAACCTTTAGCGCCAAGTGCCAGTGAAAAGTCATCTATGTCTGAGGTGATAACAGGTAAAAAGCCATCAGGGTAAACTTCTTCTATATTACGGCTATCGCTTGCACGGCGATAAAAACCACCGCCTTCGCCTTCGCGTTTGCTGTAAGAGCCAAACGAATATAAATCGACCTCATTTGTTAACTGGTAACCTGCGTTATAAAACACTGAAAAGTCTTCTACATCGCCATTACCAAAGTTATGGTTATATCGATTTACGGTAAGTTCACGTGGGTCGAGAGAGCCATCATCTAATCGTGCGTAGTTTTCACGATTATCGTAGTCAGAGCGGTTAGTTGAATGGCGGTCGCGGTATTCTGTTGAAATGTTTAAAAAGCCATTATCGCCAAGTTCAAAACCCATATTACCTTGCAGCGTTAGTGTTTGGCCGTCTGTTAAAGAGCGATCGCCCCCTTCGGTAAAGGCTAAATTACCATCACTGCCTTCAGATACAGACTCAAGCTGTGGTACACCGTCCATTTCGGTTACGTTAGCACCATATATAGCCGCCACTGAGCCACCGCTGCTGGCACTTTTAAGCACAATATTAATAACACCGGCTATAGCATCAGAGCCATATTGGGCTGCTGCGCCATCACGTAATACTTCAATGCGGTCGATAGCATTTGCTGGAATTGCATTTAAATCAACTGATGATGAACCACGACCCGTTGAGCCATTTAAGTTAAGTAATGCATTACTGTGGCGGCGTTTACCATTAACAAGCACTAAAGTGTGATCGGGTGCTAAACCACGAAGTTGAGCAGGGCGTACATGATCACTACCATCAGTAAGTGATGCTTGCGGGAAGTTAAAGCTAGGTAATAAATTGCTAAGTAGGGCATTCGTTTCAGTAAAGCCTGAGTTTTTAAGTGCATCTGCACCAATTATATCGATGGGTACTGCACTGTCTTCTACTGTACGGCCTAATCGGCGAGAGCCAATTACGCTTATTTGTTCGATGTTTTCTTCTGCTTTGGTGTCTTGCTCTGCAGCATTTACTGAGAGCGAACCAAGTAGCGCAGCTGATGCACTCATGGCGAGTAATATTTGTGGTACCGACTGCTGTAATTTAAATAACGGTTTTCTATTCATGCTGTATTTCCCCATACCCATTGAATTATTTTAGTTTAGTTTTGTACAAAAAGATAAAGATTAAATCTCTTTGTTACCTTGAACATATACTTAATTAACAAATCCAGTCAATTGAATAACATTCAATTAATTTAAGGGTTTTTATAATTACATTTGGTTGTTTTTTATAATGACCATTGTTTTAGTTATATAGCGAAGGTAATTGCTAAGTAATTGATGGATAATGAATTATATTTAAAAATTAAATTTAACGTTTAATTAACTGGTAAGATGAGGTTGGTAGGTTTAACTAACTATTTGTAGGAAGCCATTTTTATTGGGCTGGCAATAAACAACTGTTGAGCTATAAATATTTTTAAAAATATAAAATAAAAATACACCCATTAAATGTTAACTAAATTAACATTTAATGGGTGTATTATAAATTATGTACTACTTATTAGAACCTATATCTTAAAGCATGAAGTAATTTTGTTTTTATAAGTAATTGGTATAAAAAAGAGTGCTAGAAATAGTGTTAAAATTTAATTTTTCCAATAAGTATGTCTTTAAACATTACCCAATCTCCCCACAAACTGTAAAAAGGGTGTTTAAAAGTAGCAGGGCGGTTTTTTTCAAAAAAGAAATGCCCGACCCACGCAAACCCATATCCAACAACAGGTAATAGCCACAATAAACTGTAGTGTTGTTTTAATAATGCTATTGCGATTACAACAAGAACGAGGGTGCTTCCTATAAAATGTAAGCGGCGGCAAGTCACGTTGCGGTGCTCTTTTAAATAATAAGGGTAGAAGGCTTTAAAGCTTTTATACGTGGGGTTTGTACTTTGCATAGTGTGCTCTTTTATTGTTTTTTATTTTAATGAGGGTCGTGCTATTAAAGCGTAAGTTTACATTTGTTTACAGCGATAAATGGCGCTTAACGCATCTAAATAGACAAAAGGGCTAAAAGTTAATAACTTAGGCGCACTATTAATAAATAAGAATGGAACTCAGGATGTTTAAACATACTCTAGCGTGTGCTGTAATTGTAGCGCTTAGCGGCTGTTCAGAGCCAACTAATACGGTAACTCAAGAAGAAGTAAAAGCACCTATGAAGCAAGTTAACGCAGTTATATACCCAGAAACAAAAAAAGGCGATGTAGTAGATACCTACTTTGAAGAAGCGGTTAGTGACCCATATCGTTGGCTTGAAGATGACATGAGCAGCGAAACTGCCGATTGGGTTAAAACGCAAAATAATTTAACGTTTTCTTATTTAGAACAAATTCCTTATCGCGATAAGTTAAAGCAGCGCCTTGAAAAACTAATGAACTACGAAAAAATAGGCCCTCCTTTTACTGAAGGCGATTACACCTATTTTTATAAAAACGATGGCCTGCAAAATCAATATGTTTTGTACCGCAGTAAAGATGGTGGCGACGTTGAAGTATTTTTAGATCCAAACAAGTTTAGTGAAGATGGTACGACGTCTATGTCGGGTTTATCGTTTTCAAAAGATGGTTCATTACTCGCTTATCAAATATCTGAAGGTGGTAGCGACTGGCGTAAAATTATAGTTATTGATGCACATACTAAAGAACAAGTTGAAGAAGCGCTTGTTGACGTTAAATTTAGTGGCATTGATTGGTTAGGTAACGAGGGCTTTTATTATTCAAGTTACGAAAAACCTAAAGGCAGTGAGCTGTCGGCTAAAACAGATCAGCATAAAGCGTATTACCATAAGCTAGGTACTGCACAATCTGCAGATAGTGTTGTATTTGGTGAAACTGATGAACAAAAACATCGCTATGTAGGCGCTGATGTAACACATGACGGCCATTACCTGCTTATTTCTGCAAGTACGTCTACCTCAGGCAATAAGCTGTTTATAAAAGATTTAACAAAAGAAAACAGTGAGTTTGTAACGGTTGTAGGAAATACTGATTCAGATACATCAGTTATTGATAACGAAGGCAGCAAGCTGTTTTTAGTTACTAACCTTAATGCACCAAACAAAAAAGTAGTGACGGTTGATGCAAGTAACCCAAGCCCTGAAAATTGGGTTGATTTAATTCCTGAAACCAAAAACGTACTAAATCTTACAAAAGGCGGCGATACCTTTTTTGCCAACTACATGGTTGACGCGATTTCGCAGGTAAAACAGTACAACAAAAAAGGCGAGCTAATTCGCGAAATTACATTGCCAGGCGTGGGTACAGCACGTGGTTTTGGCGGTAAAAAAGATCAAACAACGCTTTATTATTCGTTCACTAACTACAAAACACCAGGTACTACTTATACGTTTGATGTAGCTACGGGTGAATCGGGTGTTTATCGTAAGTCGGCTATTGATTTTAATAGTGATGATTACACGTCTGAGCAAGTGTTTTACACATCAAAAGACGGCACTAAAATACCGATGGTAATTACCTATAAAACAGGCATTAAGCTTGATGGATCAAACCCTACAATTTTATACGGTTACGGTGGTTTTAATATTAGTTTAACGCCAAGCTTCAGCCCCGTTAATGCAGTATGGCTTGAACAAGGTGGTGTGTACGCCGTTGCTAATATTCGTGGTGGTGGTGAGTACGGTAAAGACTGGCACAATGCAGGCACTAAATTGCAAAAGCAAAATGTGTTTGACGATTTTATTGCCGCAGCTGAGTATTTAAAAGATAAAAAGTACACGTCTAAAAAGCGCTTAGCACTTCGCGGTGGCTCTAACGGTGGTTTGTTAGTTGGCGCAGTAATGACGCAGCGCCCAGACCTATTCCAAGTTGCTCTACCTGCAGTAGGTGTACTTGATATGCTGCGCTACCATACATTTACTGCCGGCGCTGGCTGGGCATACGACTACGGCACCAGTGAGCAAAGCAAAGAAATGTTTGAATACATTAAAGGTTACTCACCACTTCATAATGTAAAAGCAGGTGTTGAGTATCCAGCGACTATGATCACAACTGGCGATCATGATGACCGAGTTGTTCCTTCGCATTCGTTTAAGTTTGCCGCTGAGCTTCAAGCAAAGCAAACGGGTAATAACCCAACGCTTATTCGCATAGAAACCAATGCTGGGCATGGTGCAGGTACACCAACGAGTAAAACAATTGAGCAGTACGCTGATATATTTGGTTTTACGTTATACAACATGGGCGTAGAGTCGTTATAAAAGCGCTTTAACAAAATAGCTAACTTTAATGGCTGAGCAAAAAGGCCGAGTAAATTAAATTTACTCGGCCTTTTCAATGTTAGCAGTTAGCAGTTAGCTACTGCATAGGTGAAAATAATCGTTGGTATGTTTTATAGGCGTACTCGTCGGTCATTCCGCTTAAGTAATCGCAAATTATACGCATACCTTGGTTTTGTTTTTGTGCTTCTATGTATTGTGCTTGTGTTGTTTCGGGTAATAAACGCAGCGGATCGCTAGCAAACGCGGTAAATAATTCTATTAGTAAGTTTTGACCTTTGAACTCTATTTGCTGCATTTCGGGGTCACGTATTAAACGTTGAAACACAAAATGCTTAAGTATTTGCAATACACTGTCGTATTGGGCATCTAATTTAGCGGTGTACTTTAAAATAGGGCATTCAAAGTTATCGTTTTGAATATCCAAATGTATATGAATTATAAAGGTATTAACCAGCTCACCTATGGCATCTTTTCGCTCATAATCATTTTTTGAAAACAAGCGCTGGGTCAGCGATTCAAGCATGGCGTTTAGCCAGTCAAAGTTTAGTGCTTTTAAATGGGGCAGAGCATGGGTTTGCCAATCGTCTAATGTGAGTACGTGGGTTGCAATGGCATCTTCTAAGTCGTGTACCGCGTATGCTATATCGTCGGCATGCTCCATTATGGCGCTGTCGAGCGATTTATAAGTTGTTTTAGCGCGGTACTTATCAATAGCGGCATGGTTACCTAACAATGTTTTATCGTTTTGACTCAGTGGTTCTACTATCCAATTAAATATGGCTGCGTCGTCGTTGTATAACCCTTTGGCTGGTCGCCAATCATCCGCTTTTATAAATGCACGACCGGTTGTGGCATCGGGAATGGTATGCCAAAGCGTATTAATAAACGCGGGGTATTTTATAAAACCTAACAAAGTACGACGAGTTAGGTTCATACCGTGCCCATTACTGTAGGGCTCAAGTTTTGCAACTATGCGCAGTGTTTGTGCGTTACCTTCAAAACCACCGTGATCGCGCATCATGTAATTTAGCGCTATTTCGCCACCATGGCCAAAGGGTGGATGGCCAATATCGTGCGCTAAACACAGTGTTTCGAGCAGTCCAGTTGATGGAAAGTGCGTAAAGTCGCTATGTTGCGCTTTTAAATGGCGCAATATGCCGGTACCAATTTGCGATACTTCTAAAGAGTGGGTAAGGCGAGTGCGGTAAAAGTCGTTTAGGCCAATGCCCATAATTTGGGTTTTAGCTTGCAAACGCCTAAATGCTGCGGCATGAATAATACGCGAACGGTCGACCTGCCACGGCGAGCGGTTATCGTTAGGACGATGTTTATATTGCTCTATTATTCGGCTTTGCCATTGTTTATCCATACTGCTTACTCACACATAGTTAATATTATTAAACTTTGCTCAGTATACCCATGGACTTATAAATTGCGAATGAACAAATGCACTACATAGGCTCTGTTTTATCTAAAACCCAAATAAACTGCTGAAAATTCAACCGTAAAAGGTCATCAAACCCCAGTTATTCGCGTTTATAAAGTGGCTTAGGTATAATGCGCCTTCGTATGCTTGTGTATTAACCATGCATAGTTGTTGTTTCAAAGAGAGAATACATGTTAAAAACGATTTTTAAGCTTTTACTAACCGTGTTTTTTGTATGGGCGCTTGCATATCCGTTTATACAAAATGATGATGTTGAACTAGATGAACAAACGTCAGAACAACCAAAAAAAGTGAAGAAAAAAGAAAAACCATTACATAATGTAAAACTGCCAAAGTTTTCAGAATTTAGTGATGTTAAAGAAAAAAAACATGCATTTTTTAGCTTTATTCGTCCGCACGTTGAAGCCGAAAACAAAAAAATATTACAGCAACGCGCTAAGCTTGAAATAGCACGCATGATGCTTGAGGGTAACGAGCCACTGCAATCTAAACAAAGCAAAGATATTGCAGCAATATTAAAGTCGTACGGTTTACCAACCACCATTGATACGCTAATACTTACGCAAGCACTACGCCGTGTTGATATAATCCCTAAAGAATTAGCGCTTATGCAAGCTGCAAATGAATCGGCGTGGGGCACATCGCGTTTTGCACGTATTGGCCTTAACTTTTTTGGTCAGTGGTGTTACACAAAAGGTTGTGGCATGGTACCAAAACGCCGTAATACTGGAGCTGCACACGAAGTTGCTGCGTTTAAATCGGTAAGAGCTGCTATAAACTCTTATTTTAAAAACATAAATACGCATCCTGCTTATAAAGATTTGCGCGCAATACGTGAAAACTTACGTCTTGAGCAAAAACCAATTTTAGCGACTGAACTTACACATGGTTTAATGTCTTACTCTGAGCGCGGTGAAGCGTATATAGAAGAGCTAAACACGATGATTAGCCAAAATAGAGCCTACTTTGATGAATAAATACATTTTTAATTGCACCAACGCCATTGCGTTAGTGCTGCTGGGCATGAGTGCATTTAATGTTAATGCAAGAGAATTTGTTATGTCGTATGACGGTTTTTATGACCGATTAAAAGTTGTTAACAAAGGCGACTTCCAATATGCGCGAGTTAATTTTTATATAAGTGATATAGCAACTAATGAAGCGTGTGCCATTAAAAGCGGCACTATTTTAACTGAAAGAAACGAGTACCCACTTAACTTCACCGATAAAGCACAGCTATTATTACCGTTCGATAAGCAACTTGATACAGATAAAGCCGTCATTGTGGTGCAGCCACAAAATCCAGATCATGATTGCCAATTAAAACTTCAAATAGAAGCAAACGAACTTGAAGATTTAACATTTTCAAAGCAGTCGTTATATACCATTAACGAAGAACTTGATGAGCTGTTAACTGATTTATCGGGCTTTTTTGTAAGTAAATTAATGTGGTTTTTATTACCAGAGCAAAAGGGCGTAGCAGTTACATTTAAAAGCCCAATGCAATTTGATGATAAGAGCATAATGTGTGAAAAGTCAGTGTGTTATTTTGCAGTTAAAGATAGCTGGGAAGATGATAGCGCAGTGCTTGGCGATATATCGAACGTTATTAAAGTAACGCCTTGGATTGTTAAGTAGCTCACATACAAAAAGCGGCATTTAGCCGCTTTTTTTGTACCAAAATCAGTACTCTTTTTTAGTCTTTGGTTTTTATTTAATAAGTGGTGCTGATGAATCGCGCTGCATTAAAGTAGGTTCAAAAAAGCGATTTATAACGAGGTTTTTATTTTGATATACGTCTTTAAGCACTAATTTAGCTGCCATTTCGCCCATTTTCCCGACCGGATTATCTATGGTCGTGAGTGTAGGGTATAGGTAGTTTGCAAAAATAACGTTATCAAATCCAACAATCGATAAATCAATTGGTAAGTTATAACCGTGCTCTCGTGCATACTTCATGGCACCGGAGGCCATTTCGTCATTGGCGCATACCAGTGCAGTAAAGCTAAGTTTTTCATCAATAAAATGTTTTAAGCCTTTACTACCGCCGGTTTCGTTAAAGTCCCCAATGTAATAAAGCGCAGGATCAAATTTAATACCAGTCTCTGTGAGTGCTTGTTTATGACCCTCTAAGCGGTTAAAAGCATCGGCTTTAAACTGCGGACCTGCAATGTACGCTATTTGTGTATGGCCTTGATTTAATATCGATTTAGTGGCTAGGTAGCCACCTAATTGATTATCTAGGCTGATACAGTTGTCTTTTAATTGCTCTACGTAACGGCTCATTAAATAAACGGGCGTAGAGCCTTTACTTAGTTTTATTAGGTAGTCGTCTGAAACGGCTTCAACGTGCAAAATAATAGCATCGCAGCGTCTGCTAATTAAAAACTCAATGCCTTCTTGTTCTTTGTCTTCTTCACTGTGCCCGGTGGTAATAATAACGTGTTTACCCGCAGCACGAAGCTCCGACTCAATACCTGCCATCATTTGGGCAAAGAAAGGACCATGTAACTCAGACACTAAAATACCGACACTGTTAGTACAGTTAGAGGCTAAAGATTGCGCTATTGAGTTAGGCTTGTAGCCAAGCTGCTCCATGGCATCAAGCACTTTTTGTTTGGTTTTATCGCTTACACGGGTATTTTTGTTCATCACGCGAGAAACGGTGGCTAACGATACGCCCGCAAGCTCTGAGACTTGATAAATTGTTGCCATGTTATTTGTTCACTCGCTTATCCTTAACTACTTCGGCTAAATAATACCTTAGAGTATATATCTTAACTAGGTGTTAGTTTAGATTGAATATTTTCAACAACCTGATTAGTCAGTGTATATTTTTTCATTATGTAGGCAACAAATAAAGATCCAAAAGCAGGTAACACAGTAAATGAAAGTAAAATACCGTGTTGAGTATCAAGTGTTTGTACTACATCGGCCTGATAACTGTAAAAAGATAACAACCAGCCTGCAATTGCGCCGCCTACCGCCACGCCCATTTTAATAAAAAATATGACGCCTGAATAAACTAAACCCGTAATGCGTACACCTGTTTTTTCATGCCCGTAATCTATGGTGTCGGCCATTTTTGCCCACAACAAAGGGGTTGCCATATCTAAAAAGAATTTCCATAAAATAAAGGCAGTAAATGCGAGTACTAATTGATCTTTACTAATAAAGTAACTAAAACCACAAATAGCGGCGGCAATAACTTGTAAGCTTATATAGGCTTTTATTTTACAAAAGCGCTTTGCAAGCGGTTGAGCTAAAGCACACCCTAGCATGCTTGCTGCAACGCCTAGTGTCATAAATAAGGTGATTAAATCGTCTCGACCTAAATAGTATTTTACGTAGTAAACAGCAAGCGTAAGCCTTAATACTTGACCGGTAAGTAAAAAAAACGCAGCTAAGCAAAGTGTTCGCCATTGATCGTTTTTAATTAATGCTTTAACACTTTGGGCAAAAGGAATGTTTTGCTCTTTTGGCTGTTGTATACGCTCTTTTGTGCCTAAAAAACAAAGTAAAAAAAGTACAAAGCCTAAAATGCTCATTGCAGTCATGGTGTATTGATAGCCCTTAGCTGCATCGCCTTGGCCAAAGTACTCAACCATTGGCATAGTACAACCCGCTACTATTACGCCGCCTAACATACCAAATACAAACCGGTAAGACTGAATAGTCACGCGCTCTTTTACATCTGCAGTAAGTACACCGCCCAATGCACAATAAGGAATATTGATAGCGGTGTAAGCCACCATAAGTAGTGTGTAAGTAGTAAAGGCGTAAATTATTTTATCGGTGCCTTCTAAATCAGGCGTAGTAAACGCTAAAATACTAATAATGGCAAAAGGAAGCGAAAGCCAAAGTAGGTAGGGGCGAAAGTGCCCCCAGCGCGTATGTGTTTTGTCAGCAAGGTTGCCCATTAATGGGTCGGTTACAGCATCAAAAATACGTACTGCTAAAAACATAGTACCGACAACAGCGGGTGATAAACCCACTACGTCTGTGTAGTACAGCATTAAAAACATCATAACTGTTTGAAAAATAATATTACTGGCGGTGTCGCCTAAGCCATACGCTATTTTTTCTTTTACACTGACCATGATTATTTATCCCGCTTTATACTTGTTTTTAGTTATGGATATGCTCTTATCTTTTAGAGATGAGTTCTTTATAAGCTAAGCCACTTTTTTTAATAGTGCGTTGCTGGGTTTTATAATCTACATACACAATACCAAAACGTTTTAAATAGCCTTCAGCCCATTCAAAGTTATCCATTAGACTCCAAGCAAAGTAGCCATGTATAACAACACCTTGTTCAATTGCATTATGAACCGCGTTTAAATGAGTATTATAATAACTTAAACGGTCTAAGTCGTTAACTGCACCATTATTATACGTATCGGGCATTGCTGCACCATTTTCGGTTATATAAATAGGCGGTAAGGTGTATGTTTTATTAAGCGATACGAGCAGGTCGGTGAACGATTGCGGGTAAACTTCCCATCCCATATCAGTCAACGGACCTGTAGGTGCAATGGGTTCATAAATGTCAGTAGGATGCGCCTTATAAACTTGGCGGGTATAAAAGTTAATGCCTAAGTAATCAATTGGCTGAGAAATTAATTCCATATCACCTGGGTGTATTTCTGGTAAATGATCCTCAGGTAGTTGGTTAATTATATCAGGGTATTTACCGTCCATTATTGGTTTCATGTACCACTGATTTAAATAGTCATCAGCGTATTTTGCACTGTCTATGTCTTGTTGAGTATCTGTAAGCGGGTAGGCGGGTGTAAAGTTAAGCACAATGCCGTTTTGAGTATCAGGCGATGTTTTATTTAGCACGTTCATAGCCAGACCATGAGCGAGTAATAAGTGATGAGCTGCTTTTTTACCATACTGCTTGCCTACTAGACCTGGGGCATGTATGCCAATTTCGTAACCCAAAAATGCGCTGCAAAAGGGTTCGTTTAATGTAGCGTAAGAATACACTCGTGTTCCAAATGCGTTAGTAATTAGTTCTACGTACTGCTCAAATGCATAAGCTGTTTTTCTGTTAAGCCAGCCGCCTTCATCTTCAAGGTGTTGCGGTAAATCCCAGTGATACAAAGTAACAAAGGCTTTTATATTTTTTCGTTTTAGCTCATCTAAAATATCAGTATAAAACTTAACGCCTACAGGATTTAACTTTCCGTCTTGAGTCATAACGCGAGGCCATGAAATAGAAAGCCTGTAAGCATCAACACCTAGAGACTCTATTAAATCTATGTCTTGTTGCCAATTGTTGTAATGATCGCAGGCAATATGACCATGTGAATTATCAGCAATTTTACCTGCAGTACTACAAAAGGTATCCCAAATACACGGTAAGCGATGCTCATACCCGCCCTCTATCTGAAATGATGCTGTTGCTACACCATAAACAAAGTCTTTTGTTAATAGAGGTGAATTAAATGGTAATGATATTTTTGTCATTGGTTACAAACCTTTTTGAGAACTTAATTGCACGCTTAGCGCCTATTTTTACTGACTTTCAGCGGTTACAAAACATTATTAAAAATAAAAGTTGTTGAAATATGTAACATGTTCGTATTTAATTAGCCGTGAAAGCGCTTACATTTTTAGATTAATGTTAATTAATCTTCAGGTCAACTCTTTAATACTGCGCCTTAGCGGGGTTTGTATTAATTACTTACTGAAGATCAATTTATAATAATAAATTGCGGAGAGCACATGGCTAGTTCAGCACCACTGACATCACACACACAGTCGCAAAACCACCAAGATAAAAACTATGGTTTTGCACTTACATCTTTAACTTCACTATTTTTTATGTGGGGTTTTATTACCTGCTTAAATGATATTTTGATTCCGCATTTAAAAGCGGTTTTCGATTTAACTTATGTTCAAGCAATGCTTGTGCAGTTTTGCTTTTTTGGCGCTTACTTTTTAATGTCACTCCCTAGTGGATACATTGTTAAAAAGCTTGGTTATAAAAAAGGAATCGTGGTTGGGCTTTTAATTGCGGCAGTAGGGTGTATCTTATTTTACCCAGCAGCGTCTTTACATAGTTACTCTGTATTTTTATTCGCTTTATTTGTACTTGCCAGCGGCATAACGTTATTGCAAGTATCTGCTAATCCTTACGTAAGTTTGTTGGGCTCACCAAAAACTGCGTCATCTCGACTTACGCTTACCCAAGCTTTTAATGCATTAGGTACCACTGTTGCGCCATCATTTGGTGCTCTGTTAATTCTAGACTCAGCGTCAGAAGCCTTTTTAACACCGGCTCAAAATGCAGAGTCAGTTCAACTTCCTTACCTCCTTTTAGCTGCAATGCTTATTTTACTAGCCGGTATTTTTGCTTGGCTTAAATTACCAGACATTATGAGCGAGCAAAAAGCAGAAGCCGAAAAATCAGAGGCAATTGAAGGCAGTGCTTGGCAGTATCGCCATCTTGTATTAGGTGCTGTGGGTATATTTATGTATGTAGGCGCCGAGGTGGCAATTGGTAGCTTTTTAGTAAGCTTTTTAGCACAAGAAAATATAGCAGGGCTAAAAGAGAATGTTGCAGCTCATTACATCACTTATTATTTTGGTGGTGCTATGGTTGGGCGTTTTATTGGTGCTGCTGTAATGCAAAAACTACCCGCAGGTAAAGTACTTGGCTTTAACGCAACCATGGCTATTATTTTAGTCATTATTGCCATGAGCACGTCGGGTCAATTAGCAATGTGGTCAATACTATTGGTTGGTTTATTCAATTCGATTATGTTCCCAACTATTTTTAGTTTAGCGTTAAATGGACTTGGTAAGCATACCGCTCAAGGCTCTGGTATTTTGTGTTTGGCGATTGTAGGTGGTGCAATAGTGCCACTTTTACAAGGTGCGCTTGCTGATAGTGTGGGTGTTCAACTTTCGTATGTTTTACCTATTTTATGTTACATATTTATTGTTTTTTACGGCCTACGAGGCAGCAAACCAGTATTAGTGAAGGAGCCATCATAATGAAAACGACTTTTAAACTTAATGCATTAGCAATTGCAACGTTAGTAGGAAGTGTTACTGCACTAAGCGGATGTACTAACGAAAGCAATGTTGAAAAAGTAAATGTTGAAGCGCAATCAAAGCTTGAGAAAATTTGGCCAAAGCTTTCAATTGCAGTGAAAAAAGACCCTGCTATTGAAGCTCAAATTGTCACGTTTTTAGAAAATATGACGCTTGAGCAAAAAGTAGCGCAAATGATTCAACCAGAAATTCGTGATATTACCGTTGAAGACATGCGTAAATATGGTTTTGGCTCTTACCTTAATGGCGGTGGTGCTTTTCCTAATGGCGATAAGCATGCAACGCCAGAGGATTGGGTTGCACTTGCAGAAAAAATGTATCAAGCATCTATTGATAACTCAGTGGATGGCAGCAAAATTCCGACTATGTGGGGCACCGATGCAGTACATGGTCATAATAACGTAATTGGCGCGACACTTTTTCCACATAATATTGGTTTAGGCGCTGCTAATAACCCAGATTTAATAGAGCAAATAGCGTCTATTACCGCAGTAGAAGTAATGGCTACGGGGATAGATTGGGTATTTGCACCCACTGTAGCAGTAGTACGAGACGACCGTTGGGGCAGAACGTACGAAGGCTATTCTGAAGATCCAAAAATTGTTCACGATTACTCAGCAGCGATTGTAAATGGATTGCAAGGTAAAGCCGATGGCGACTTTTTAAGTGATAAGCGCGTTATTAGCACGGTTAAGCATTTTATTGGCGATGGCGGCACCGTTGATGGGGATGATCAGGGAAATAATATAGACAGCGAGCAATCGCTATTTGATATTCATGCTCAAGGTTACGTAGGTGGTTTGTCGGCGGGTAGTCAATCTGTTATGGCATCTTTTAATAGCTGGAATGGCGTTAAAAATCACGGCAATAAATACTTACTTACAGATGTATTAAAAACACGTATGGGTTTTGATGGTTTTGTAGTGGGTGATTGGAACGGCCATGGGCAAATTAAAGGCTGTACTAACGAAAGCTGCCCAGAAGCGGTAAATGCTGGCCTTGATATTTTTATGGTACCAACAGGTGCGTGGAAGCCGCTATATGAAAATACAATTGCACAAGTAAAAGCAGGTAAAATAAGTATGAGCCGCATTGATGATGCGGTTGCACGTATTTTACGCGTTAAGTTACGCGCTGGGTTATTTGATAAACCAAGTCCGGCTAAGCGTCTTTACTCGGGTAAAACAGAGCTTATTGGCGCGCAAGCTCATCGCGAAGTAGCACGTCAAGCTGTGCGCGAATCGCTTGTATTACTTAAAAATAAAAATAACCTATTACCTATCGCAGCTAATCAACGCGTACTTGTTGCAGGTGATGGTGCCAATAACATAGGCAAACAGTCGGGTGGTTGGAGTATTACGTGGCAAGGGACTAATAATAAAAATGCAGACTTCCCTGGAGCAACGTCAATTTACAAAGGGCTTGAAGAGCAAATATCTGCAGCAGGTGGAAGTGTTACTTTAAGTGCTGATGGTACGTTTGAACAACGTCCTGATGTTGCCATTGTTGTATTTGGTGAAGAACCTTACGCGGAAGGGCACGGCGATAAAGATAACCTTGAGTTTGAGCGCGGAAATAAAAAGTCATTAGCACTTTTAAGCTCGTTAAAAGAGCAAGGCATTCCTGTTGTATCTGTGTTTATTTCAGGTCGACCTATGTGGGTGAACAGCGAACTTAACGCATCTGATGCGTTTGTAGCTGCATGGTTACCTGGTACAGAAGGTGCGGGTATTGCTGATGTTTTATTAAAAGCGGCAGACGGCACCATCCAAAATAACTTTAAAGGTAAACTATCGTTTTCTTGGCCTAAATCGGCGGTACAAACTGCGGTTAATAAAGGCGATGAAAATTACGATCCATTACTTCCTTATGGTTTTGGTTTAACGTATGGCGATAAAAACGTGCTAGCTGACGACCTTGATGAAGACTCTAAACTTGATAACTCAGGGCTTACTAGTATGGATATACTTGTTGGTGCACCTGTAGCACCATGGCGCTTATTGTTAAAATCGGGCGATGAGCTTTTAGATGTATCGAGTAGTACGCATGAATTTGGTGCAATTAAATACCGTACTGAGGACAAAACAGTACAAGAAGACGCGCGCCAATTTAACTTCAGCGGTGCAGAAAAAGCCAGTGCTGAAATAGTAACGAGCTTTGCAGAAGATACCATTGCCTACGTTGAAGCAAACAGTGTGATTAGCTTTGATATTAAATTAAACGAAGCACTAACGAGCGATGTAGCCCTTGCTATGACTTGTTCTGGTGAGTGTGGTGCAAGCATTGATTTAGCAAACGTAGTTGATAAAACTATTGAAAATAAATGGCAGTCAGTATCAATCGATTTAGGTTGTTTTGCTGATAAGGGTGTTAATTTTGCAAGCCTAACAAGCCCATTTAGCTTACACAGCAATGGTAAAGCATCAATTTCTGTAGCTAATATTCAGTTTGTACCAAATAAAGCGGACGAAGCTACGCTGTCTTGTAAGTAGTTTATTAACTCTATTGTGTGTATACCAAAGCCCTTCTAATGAAGGGCTTTTTTATGGATAGATGTTAGCTAGATAAAATATGGTAGTTTAAATATAGTTGTTTTTAATGCGCTTATAAGTCACTTAAAAGCAATTAACTTTTCGTGAGTAAGTTTTTTTCATCAAAGGTTACTACTTTGTCTCGGCCAGTTTCTTTAGCTAAGTAAAGGCGTTTATCGGCATAAGCGAGCAGCTCTTTTATAGTTGCATTCCCATTAATTGCATTACTTACCCCAGCGCTTACGGAAAGTTTTATATGCTGATTTTCATGATAAAAAGCTTGAGTGCTTATATTCTTTCTTAATAGCTCAGCATCACTTTTTGCTGCACCAAGGGTGTAATCAGGTAGTAAAATGGCAAATTCTTCTCCGCCAATTCTGGCACTAATACCTACATTTAAAAATTGCTCTTTAATAAAGTGAGATATCCACTTAATTGCGTGGTCGCCCGCTTCGTGACCAAACTGATCGTTTACACGTTTAAAAAAATCAATATCGAGCAAAATAACAGACACATTTTTGTCTATATTCTTAGGATCACTTAGTGCTTCTTTACTTTTTGTAAAAAAGCCACGGCGATTAAGTAATTGGCTTAAAGTATCGGTGTTAGCAAGGCTTGAAAGTGTATGCTCTGTATTAGAAGCCAGCAGGTATGGCAATATTAGTGCGCTACAAGTGGCCAAAATTAAATGACTACTTAAGATAAGTTGCAGTGGCTCTATGTAGTTTGGCGAATTAATACTAAAAATAGATATTGCCAATAGTGTTGTTTGTATGAGCATTAAAATGCTGTGAATTGAAAAACAAACTATCAGCGCTTTTTTTTGCAAAGTGGCTACAAAGTTCATCTGCTTAATAATATATGCGGAATATAGGTATAAAACCGAAATAATTAAGCTTGTCAGCATTTGCCCTGCAGGGTCTGAATATATGGGTAATAAAGCAACCCCCGTTAATCCAAGGAGACAATAAAGAGGTTTTAAGTTTAGTGCCTTACTGTGCTTATATTTATTTAACCCAATAATAATTAATAATGGACTTAGTAATATAAAAATATCAGCCAAATAGTGTGTAATAAAAGGCGCGTCTATTACTAACTTTAAACAGGCAAGTAACTCGGCAAATGCAAAGGTAATGCATGCTAGGCCAAATAATAAAAATGATGTTTGTTTTTTAAAGTTATGTACGGATAAAAAAAACAAGCCTATTAATACGTTAAGAATAAAAGAGAGACTGATCACAGTAGGCAGGTGTAGCATTTAAGATTCTCTTTTATTAAAGATAGGCGTGGTTGGTGTGGAAAACTTGCTGATTATTATGTATTAATGTTTAAAGGTCAATATGGGTAAAAAGTAGTAATTTACCCATATATCTAATTTGAAAGGGATTTTAACTGAACGAATATTAACGCCCGCTAAACCAAGCTCTCTAAAGCCGATTTTATATCAGGATGATGAAAACGATAATTGTTAACGAGTGCCTTTTTAGGGATTACAAATTGCCCCGTTGTTAGTAAGTCTGACATTTCACCCATTAATAGTTTAAGTACTGGGGTTGGCATAGTGATAAATGCAGGTCGAGAGAGCGCCTCGCCTAAGCTTTTACTAAATTGAGCATTGCTTACAGGGTTGGGTGCTGTTGCGTTAACAGGGCCTGATATTTCTGGGTGTTTAATAATAAAGAGTATTAGCTGAATCATATCGTCGATGTGTATCCACGACATGCCTTGCTCGCCATTACCAATCGGGCCACCCAGGCATAATTTAAAAGCAGGTAACATTTTTCCAAGTGCACCTCCTTTTTTAGCTAAAACAATACCCGTTCGCAAAAGGCATACTCTGGTTTGTTCTGATTGGGCGAGTAGTGCTGCATTTTCCCAGTCTTTACAAAGCTGGTGGCTAAATTCATCGTGTGGGCGTTCAAAAGTTTCATCAATAGGATTACTATTTTGTCGACCATAAAAACCAATTGCACTGCCAGATATAAAAGTATGCGGGGGTATACTACAGGCTTTAATAGCTTCACTAATTTGCTGTGTAATATCAATACGACTGTTTCGTATTATTTGCTTTTGTTTGTCGCTCCAGCGTTTATTTACAATCGGCTCGCCAGCGAGATTAATAACGATATCAACAGTGTTAAAGTCAACATCACTAATGTCACTTACGGCTTTAACTTTGTGGCCTAATAATACGTTTGCTTTAGTTGGATTGCGGCTAAGTACAGTAACAGTATTATGATGAAGTAAAAAAGGGCATAAGTGCTTACCAATTAATCCGGTCGCGCCAGTTATAAATATATGCATTATTCATCCTTACAATAAAATAGAAGCAAGTGATTAAAAAACATACTCACTAGCAAACAGCTTTGCAAATTTATACGTAAAACAGGCTTTTATGATCACTTCGTAATTATTTCATTTAATTACCTTTTGCCTTACACTGGGACGATATAGTTAATAAAAGGATTAATAAATTGGCAAGTTTAACTGGAGTAAATAAAAGCTTAATAGTTTTTGCTTCCTTAGTAGTGGTCCTCGCTGGAATAAAAGCCGCGAGTGTAATTATTATTCCGTTTATTTTGGCGGCATTTATTGCCATTATTTGTAACCCGCTTATCAAGTTTTTTGCGCGCTACAAAATTCCTAAAGGCATTGCAGTTATGTTGGTCGTGCTGATTATAGTTGGCTTAGGGGTAAGCCTTGGCGGGCTTGTAGGGCAATCTATCAACGACTTTTCTCAGCAGCTTCCTGAGTATAAAACACAACTTAAAGAAGAGTTTGTGTGGCTGGTCGATTTAGCATCTCAATACAACATACTGATCAATAAAGATCAGTTAATTAATATGTTCGACCCTGGCAAAATGGTTGATGTGGCCACTAATATGCTCACTGGGTTAGGTGGCGTAATGGCAAACATGTTTTTAATTATTTTAACGGTTGTTTTTATGCTGTTTGAAGGGCCAATGCTGAGCAAGAAAATACATATGGCACTTGAAGACCCTGATAGTAAAATGAAGCAAATTGACCGCTTTTTAGAATCTATTAATTCATACTTGGCAATTAAAACGCTAGTAAGTTTAGGGACGGGTATTATTGCTGCGTTTTACTTATGGATTTTAGACGTTGACTACTTTGTGCTTTGGGGCGTGTTGGCATTTATGTTCAATTACATTCCAAATATAGGTTCAATTATTGCGGCTGTACCAGCTGTATTACTTGCCCTTATTACTCAAGGCCCATTAGTGGCAGGACTTGTTGCTGCAGGATATTTAACAATAAATACGGTAATGGGTAATATTGTAGAGCCTAAATTTTTGGGTAAAGGGCTGGGTCTTTCAACGTTAGTGGTGTTTTTATCATTAATATTTTGGGGCTGGTTATTAGGTACTGTGGGTATGCTTTTATCTGTACCATTAACAATGATTGTAAAAATAGCCCTAGAAGCCAGTGCAGAAGGCAAGTGGGTTGCCACTTTATTGGGCAGTGGTGAAGACGTTACTAAAAATAACTAACATTTATAACCATCAAGGGCTGTAAAATTAAAACCCTTGATGGTTAAGTTATCAATAAATACAGGGCTATTAATTAATAAACGATTTAATAGCGTCATCCACTGCGTATATTGCGCCTTCTAAATATCCTGCTTCTTGTTTTGCAAACTCACTCGCTACAAAATGAATATTGAGGTTACTTAATTGCTCTTCCAAGTTTGAAAAATCAAATTCTGGGTGCTGTGAAGGCTGAGTTTGATCGTCTTTATTAGCTACAAATTTATCCTCTGCCCAGTCTTTAATAAAGTATCCGGTTGCCTTTTCAGCATCCTTACCATAAAAGTAGCTGAGCTGTTGGGCACAGGCTTGAATTAATTGCTCTTGAGTTACTTGGTTTCGTGATAAGTAGGGCACACCTATAAAGCCAAATAATGCGGCGTAATTACTATCCTCAGCACTGGCATCGTGAATCTCGACCATAGGGCCTACGCGGCTAAAGCTTTGCCCAGATAAGTTTTTATCA
The DNA here is from genome assembly GCF_014164135.1 of Pseudoalteromonas sp. SG45-1. Taxonomy (NCBI): domain Bacteria; kingdom Pseudomonadati; phylum Pseudomonadota; class Gammaproteobacteria; order Alteromonadales; family Pseudoalteromonadaceae; genus Pseudoalteromonas; species Pseudoalteromonas sp. SG45-1. The sequence goes on along the minus strand of NZ_JACJEP010000035.1, from coordinate 5,731 downwards.
CGCCAAAATGCATGTTCAAAAGTAGCTATAAACTTGGCTTGTCCTGCCATCCATGTAGGTACGCTGCTAAGGCGGTTTATGAGTGTTGGAGTCGCCCATAGTTCAGGTGTTAAATGCGTTGTAACCATACGAGGAGGAATTGCTGAAATTAATTTGCCAGTAGTAAAGTGCTTTATATTGCCTAAGTGATTAACCGTAATTAGCCAGTTATTATCACCTTTTTTAAGCTCAGTGACATGATGTTCTAATAATATTGAATCAGGATTAAGCTGCTCATATAAGGCAGTTATTAAGGTATTCATGCTGTGTTTGAGTCTAAATAGTTGCATATCTCCAGCACCTGCAATTTGTTGAAGTTGTTTGAAGTTAGGTGCTTGATATAACACATCACCTTTATGGTATTGCTCAAATATACTTAAGTTGAGTGACTTTATTAGCGCTTGAATTTTTGGTTGGTGGGGAAATATCCACGTAGGACCCAAATCAAAACTAACATCGTTATTTATTGGTGATTGCGCGGCAAAAATTCGGCCACCTAATTGCGATTTAGCTTCTAATAATAAGTACTCAATATTAAGTAGTTGTAATTTATACGCACTGTATAAACCAGCAAGTCCGCCACCTATAATAATTACTGGTTTGGTCATCTGTTTATCCATTAGTTTTTAGCAATCTACTAGTAGGTAGTTTGTTTTGGTATGAATAAATTGTCAAGTAAGCTATAGGGAGTGAGTAAAGAAACGTAACTAGTTTAGTGTGCTTAAGTTACGTCAAAATGGGTGTTTTAGTGATTCTGTAAATTGATTTATAAGCTCAATTTCACACAGTTTATAGCTAATGGTTGCGGTTGTCGCATTAGGAAGTTTTATTAAGTAACGCCATTGGCAGGCGCTCTCAAGGTACTTTTCGTTATTTTTAATGCTGCGCATGAATAACGGCAGTACTTGCGTATTGCCTGTGCTTTCTTGTGATTGAGTTAGCTCATATTTACGCTTTTGTATCCAACTGCCTTGTGCTTGTTTTGCTTTATTAATTTGGCTATCTAGGCATTGAATATATCGCTTAGCTTCATCGGTTGTTGCTTTGGCGGCTAAAGTACATGTCTCATCTGCAAAGCTGTATTGGCTTGAAGCTAATAACACAATGGCAGTTAGTTGTAATAAATGGTTACTTTTTGTCATTGTAATTAAACTCTAAAATAAATTGAGCGCCGCCTAAGTTATCAGCTTCTGTAATGGTAAGTGTACCGCGATAGGACTTAACCAAGTCAGATACAATTGCCATCCCTACGCCGTGTCCACTTTCGTATGTATCCAGACGAGTACCCCGTGTAAGTAGAGATTCACGTTTGTCCTCTGGCACGCCAGGACCATCATCGCTAATTCCAATACACAAAGTTTTGCTTTGAATAACTTGTATTGCTACTTGTGAGCGACACGCTTTACAGGCGTTATCAATCAGGTTACCGAGTAATTCCATTAAATCTGTTTGGTCACCTAAAAAGTAATCTTTTTCGGTTACGGTGCAGGTAAAAATAATATCTTTATCACGGTACACTTTTGCCATAGCACTGAGTATTGAATCGAGTACTGGCTTAATAGGTGTTTGTTTTTTCCAGGTGTCTGATGCACCGGTTGCAGCACGCTTTAATTGGTGCTCGATCATCACATTAATTCGGTCGAGTTGTTCTTGTGCATCGGCATCGTTTGCCAATGGACTTGATTTAAGTACCGCAAGCGGTGTTTTAAGTGCATGAGCAAGGTCGCTTAATGAGGCTCTGTAGCGCTCTTTTTGGCGTTGTTGCGACTCAAGTAGCAAATTTAGGTCTGCTTTTATTGTTTGCAGTTCTACAGGGTAGAGGCCTTTAATTTCTTGAATATCACCCGATTCAATTGCTTTTATTTCTTTATCGAGTCTTTGGAGTGGGCGAGCGCTCCAAATAAAACCAATCGCCATCAGGCCTGCAATTGCAATGCCCATTATAAACATCCAATCTACAAGGGTTTGCTTGAAGCCATCCATTAAACGAAGTAGAGCGTCATTACGTTTAACTAATATAAAGCGAGCTTGTTCTGATTGATCTATGTTATTTAAAATTACAGTCAGGCTAAGTTGCCAGTACGCGGTGTTATTATACTCCACGCGCCTGAAATCGGCAGCACCGGCTTTGGTTTCTATTTGTTGAGGTACATAGTTTAAGTTTACAGCCGATTCTGAGTTCCAAACAGGATCATCATCTCGGTAAATCATTGCGTAGGTATCTGAATTTAATCTGTTTAACTCAGGCGCTAAAATAGTGCTGGGCATAATAATACCATGCTCAGTAAAGTCGACTTCAGATATTAGCGAGTAAAGCTGTGCTTCGAGAGTTTTTTCAGTCGCATCAACAAGTGAAGCGTAATACGCTTTGCCAATTGAATAAAATAAGATAGGGAGTGCGACTAATAAAACAAAGACAAGGATAAATCCTTGCCTTATTTTTAACGATATTTGCGGTATTACCACTGGCTTTTAAGCCTGTAACCACGCCCACGTAGTGTCTCTACTGGGTTTAGCACACCATCAGGGTCAAGCTTTTTACGCAAACGTAGTACAAATACTTCAATTACGTTTGAATCAAGATCGAAATCTTGGTCGTAAATATGCTCAGTCAGTTCTGATTTAGAAATTACTTTTTGCGGATTTACCATTAAGTATTCAAGTACTTTATACTCGTAAGCTGTCAGGCTAAGCTCTTTATCATCAACCCATACTTGTTGAGAACGTGTATGAATTTTAATTGGGCCCGCAGTCATTTCTGGATTTGCTTTACCAGCACTGCGACGAATTAATGCATTACAACGTGCAATAAGTTCTTCAACATGAAATGGTTTGGTAAGGTAGTCATCAGCACCTGCATCTAAACCTTCTACTTTATCCTGCCAGCGATCGCGCGCTGTTAAGATTAAAATAGGAATAGTAATGCCTTGTGCTCGTGCTTTATTAATTAGCTCAATACCGTCTATTTTAGGTAAACCTAAATCAACTACGGCCATATCAAGCGGGTATTCTGTAATGTGGAAAAGACCTGCTTCACCATCGTGGCATAAATCCACGCTGTAACGTTCTTTTTCTAAGGCATTACGTAGGTTATCTGCTAAATGTAAATCGTCTTCTATAACTAAAATTCGCATTTTTAATCCTTTTTCACTTCGCCGGTTTTTTTATTAATATGTAAATCAACGACGTGGCCGTCAGATTTGAGTATTCGTACGGTATAAAAATCTGTTTTTTCGGTAATTTTTAAGGTCTTACCGCCAATTGTTTTCTTTGCGAGTATTACGGCTTTCTTTTTGTCCACCTCAGCATGAGATGCTTGGGTGGCGGTTGCTGCTTGACTAAAGTTAGCTAAGCTAACACAAGCAATAAAACCGAGGCTTAATAATACGCGCATAATGGAAAACTCCTAGACCAGACTCACTTAGTTTAATTAACTAAGTTACTAAAATTCAAGTAAAAACGGTAAATTCGTTTTTATCCTGATAATTTTAATTAAAAACCTGTGAACAAACCCTGAATTACAGTGCAACGCACGCTCTAGGGTTTAATACTTTTTAAGCAGGAAATACCTTTTTAAAAGGTTTAACAATTGTATTTTCATAGATGCCAGCGGCAACGTAAGGGTCTGCTGCTGCCCACTCTCGAGCTGCTTCAATTGATTCAAATTCAGCAACCACTAATGAACCGGTAAAACCTGCTTCTTGAGGATCTTCACTATCGACTGCCGGTAATGGACCGGCGGTAAGTAGACGGTTTTGTGAATCAAGCTCACTAAGGCGTGCTAAATGTCCCGGGCGTGCTGCTTTTCTAAGCTCTAAGCTGTTTTCAACGTCTGTTGAGTGAATCATGTACAACATAAGGAATCTCATAAAAATTGTTAAATTTGATTAACGCAATACTACCACAGCGTTGAAAATTGGTGAATTAAAAGCGTATTTACACAGGTTTACACTTCGATTTTATTTTTAAGCTGTAATTGCTTGAAAATCTCTGTGTAACACTGGTAGAGTCGCTGAAATATACAAAATAATAAAAAGGTTTTATGCATGAGCGAAAATAGAGAACGATTTAGTTCCCGCCTTGGATTCATAATGGCAGCGGCCGGTTCAGCTGTTGGTATTGGTAATTTAGTTGGTTTTCCGGTTTCTGCTACTAAAAATGGTGGTGGCGCATTCTTATTAATTTACGCTTTATTTGTCATATTCATTTGTTTACCAGTCATGATGGCTGAAATGGCAATGGGTCGTAATGCTCAAAAAGATCCACTTGGTTCGTACAAACTATTATCTAATAACGATAAAAAATGGAAGTTAGCTGGTTTTTTTGCGGTGCTTACACCATTTATGATTGCTGTATTTTATATGGTGATTACGGTTTGGATCTTTGGTTATTTAACGCAAACAGGCCTCGGTAATTTAGATTTACTTGCAGATCCTGGCCACTTTGGTGTTTTTATTAATAGTTACACTGTGTTTGGTTATATGGCTGTTGTGGTTATTATGGTGAACTTAATTTTGTTAGGTGGTGTTAAACAAGGCATAGAAAAAGCCGCCAAATTTTTAATGCCCGCTTTATTAGTTATGCTACTAGCTCTAGTTACTTATGTATTAACGCTTGATAACGCAATGGCCGGTGTTAAATACTATATTATTCCTGATTTTTCTAAAATGAATGCAAGTGTCTTAAATGGCGCATTAAGCCAAGCGTTTTTCTCGCTATCTTTGGGCATGGGTATCTTAATGACTTACGCATCGTATATTTCTAAAAAGGATGACATTGTCAGTAGCGCTAAAATGGTTGCTATTACTGACTCACTCGTTGCGTTTGTAGCGGGGCTAATGGTGTTGCCAGCGATATTTAGCTTTGACCCAAATACAGACCCATCAGCACTTTCTGACTCGTCCGTATCAATGATTTTTGTATACCTACCTAAAATATTATTAGCACTGCAAAATGATATTGGCTATGTAGGTGCGTCTATTGTTGCGTTCTCATTCTTTTTATTGGTATTTTTTGCAGCGATTACTTCACTTGTTTCAATAGTGGAGGTACCGACAGCAACACTAAGCGACCGTAAAGGTATTAGCCGTAAAAAAGCACTGGGCATCCTTACACTTTCAACCGGTGTACTTACTATTTTATGTACAATGTCGTTTGGTATGATTGACAGCCTTACATCTTTCACCAGTTATGGCGGCGTTAGTAAGAGCTTTTTTGATATTATTGTTGATGTATTTTACGACACAATTTTACCGCTTAATGGCTTAATGGTGTGTTTGTTTGTAATGTACCGCTGGAAAAAAGCACGCTTAACACAAGAGCTAAGCTTAGGTTCGCCTAATTATGCGGGAAGCTTGATGGAAAAGTACGTTAACTTTTCACTTTCAACGTTTATTCCTGTCATTCTAGCTGTAATATTTATAAATACAGTGGCGACTAAGTTTTTTGATTTAAAAATATTTGGTTTTTAATAGGCCTCTTTAAAAGCTTATTGAATAATATAATGCCGCTCAGTTAAGCTTAGCGGCATTTTTTATAGGCGTTTTTTACAGGTATCTGGTCTAACTATTATACCAACCTGCATAAATCTTTGATCAATTTAACGAATTAAATTGCACTATAACGTCGTTAAAAATTTTTTATTTAGAACAACTAGATACAAAAATTTTTGCCTAGTTCTAGCGTAATTTTC